>JBPYDO010000138.1:0-20410 GCA_051985755.1 Reyranella sp.
TCCTGATGTGCGGATCGGTGCGCGCCGCTGGGCCGACGCCGTCGGCATCGCCATGCAGGTTGATGGTCGGCACGGAGATCACCGGCTGCCGAGCGAGCTTCGCCTCGATGCCGGCGACCGCCGGATCGCCAGCAGCGTAGCCGTAGCGGTGGCGGTAGGACTGGATCACGACGTCGACGAAGTCGGGGTTGTCGAACGAGGCCGCCGATTTCTCGAAGGTCGCGTCGTCGAACGACCACTGCGGCGACCAGAGACGCCATAGAAGCTTGCAGATGTCTCGGCGATTTTCGCTGAGGCCGGCCACGCCGCGCGGCGTATGGAAGTAGAACTGGTACCACAGGCGGTGTTCGTGGGCCGCTGGAGCAGGCTTCGCGGAAGCCGCGATGTTCTGGATGTTGTAGCCGGTGCAGCTCACCAGGCAGCGCACGCGCGCCGGCCACAGGGCGGCGACGATGCAGGCGGCGCGCCCGCCCCAGTCGTAGCCCATCAGGCTGGCGCGCTCGATCCTGAGCGCATCCATGAACTGCAGCAGGTCGTTGCCCAGCACGGCCTGCTCACCTGAACGCGGCGTCGCGGCCGACAGGAATCGCGTCGGCCCATAGCCGCGCAGGTAGGGAACCAGGACGCGGCAGCCGTCGGCAGCGAGCGGCGGCGCGACGTCATCGAAGCCGCGTGGATCGTAGGGGAAGCCGTGCAGCAGGATCACCACGGGTCCGTCCGAGGGCCCATGCGCCTCGTAGGCGATCTCCAGGACGTCGGTCCGTGCGGCTTGGATGGCCATGGCCCGAGCTTAGTGCAGCGCCGTCCGCTTGGCAGCAAGGCGCATCCTTGCCGCGGAGACAGAGGTGGCGAATGCGCGAGGACTGGCGCTATATTTGGCCGCTTTTGCAACCGGGGGGAGACAAAATGCTCAAGAAGATGTTGGCCGCCGTCGCGGTGGCGTTCCTGTTGGGCGCCTGCGAGGAGGCGCCGCCACCGGCGCCGCCGCCGCCACCACCCCCGGTCAGAACCTTCATGGTGTTCTTTGACTTCGACAAGTCGACACTGACGCCGCGCGCCATGGATATCGTCAGGCAAGCGGCCGAAGCGGCCAAAGCCGGGCAGAATTCCAGGGTGACCTGCACCGGCCACACCGACACGGCCGGCCCGGCCGCCTACAACATGGCCCTGTCGCTGCGCCGCGCCAACTCGGTGAAGAACGCGCTGGTGAAGGAGGGCGTCCCGGCCGAGTCGATCGCCGTCGTCGGCCGCGGCGAGGAGGATCTTTTGGTCCCGACAGCGGACGGCGTGCGCGAGCCACAGAACCGCCGCGTCGTGATCGTGGTCAAGTAACGTCGCTCCCGGAAATCGAGAAGGGCGGTCCGGCCGGACCGCCCTTCTTGTTTGCAATGCCGGTTGCGCGCCGGTTCCCCGTGTCACCTCGCGTCAGGGGTTGGGGCAGGGGAAGATGTTCATGTCGGGGCCGAGGTCGTAGGGCGGCGGCGCCTGGGCGAGCGCCGTCACCTTGGGGTCCAGC
The DNA here is from genome assembly GCA_051985755.1 of Reyranella sp. Taxonomy (GTDB): domain Bacteria; phylum Pseudomonadota; class Alphaproteobacteria; order Reyranellales; family Reyranellaceae; genus Reyranella. The sequence continues at coordinate 1,517 of JBPYDO010000138.1, forward strand.
GCCCATTCCAGGGCGCGCAGGCTGCGCGCGCAGAAATCGCGATCGACCGGCGCGTGCTGCGCGGTGCGATTGGCGAACTCGGTGATCACCACGTCGAAGTTGAAGCGCTTGCGGCCGGCCATCTGCTGCATGGTGCGGGCGTTGGTCGCCAGCTCGCCGTTGAACTTGCCGAGGAAGGACGTGTAGAGGTTCTCGAAGGCGCGATCGCCGCCGGCGGTCTGGCATTGCAAGGTGGCGACGTTCAGCTCCATCTGCAGCATGCGCGCCCGCACGATCGACAGGTCGCTGTCGTTGTAGCAGATCGCCCGGATGCGGGCGGCCGGCGGCGGCGGCGCGCTGGAGGCCTGCTGATAGTCCGGGGCCGGCGGCTTCTTGACCGGGGCCGACGTCCTGGCCCCTTCCAACGGACACCCGCCCAGCGCCAGGCCGCCGGCTATCAGGATCACCGTCTGCAGAAGCTTCTTGATCATCCCCTCACTCCCAACGCCTCGACCGGAAAGCGCCAGCGGGTACAACAGTTGGCGGGCGCAGGCAAACCCAAATACTGCGTAGCCGATGAAGCCGTTCACATTGTCGCTATTTCCCGCCAACCGACAGGGCCGACCTTACCAGCGGCAGGCGGTCGTTGCCGAAAAACATCGAGGCGCCGACGAACATCGTCGGACTGCCGAAGCCGCCACGGGCGATCAACTCGTCGGTATTGGCCCGCAGCCTCTGTTTGCAGACCGCCGTCTCGATGGCCGCGAAGAAGCCCTGCCTTTCGAGGCCGGCGCTGGCCGCGACCTCGGCCAGTACCTGATCCGCCGAGATGTCGCGATCGTCGCCCCAATAGGCTTCGAAGGCAGCGGTCGCGTAAGGGACCAGCTTGCCTTGGTCGAGCGCCGCCAAGGCGCCGCGCATGCACTTCACACTGTTCACCGGAAAGACCTTGGGCGGAAAGACGATGCTTAGTCCGTACAAGCGCGACCAGTCGGCGAGATCCTTCAGCATGTACGCGTGCTTAAGCGGGTTGGGATGAGCGCGGCTCTCGTAGACCGTCTGGTTTACGGCGTTGAAGACGCCGCCGACCAGGATCGGCTTCCAGACGATCTCGGCGCCGGCTTCGGCGGCGAGCGGTTGCACGGCGTGGAAGGCGAGGTAGGTCCAGGGACTCGAGCAGTCGAAGTAGAAGTCGAGGTTGCGCGCCATTTCGTCTCTCCACCTCCGCTTCGCCTTGTCGTTGCCACAAGCGACGCGTATTTTGCAAATCCATGACGCGTACGGCTGGTCAGCCCAAGAAAATAGCAATTGTCGTGCACCAGGAGCACTCCCGGCCCGGCCGGGTCGGTGCTCTCCTCGAAAAGCGCGGCTACGAGCTTCACCGCCTCTGCCCCAATCTCGGCTGCGAGTTGCCCGACGACATGTCGGACTATGCCGGCGTGGTGATCTTCGGCGGGCCGATGTCGGCCAATGACTGCGGCACGCTGGCCGGCATCAAGTGCGAGCTCGAGTGGATTCCCAAGGTGGTCGAGGCAGGCGTGCCCTTTCTCGGTCTTTGCCTGGGGGCGCAGCTCCTCACGCGAGCGGCCGGCGGCGCGGTCAAGCCGCACCCCGAAGGCAAGGTCGAGGTGGGCTATGTCGAGATCGAGCCCACGCCGGCCGGTCGCGCCTGGTTCAAAGGACCCATGAAGGTCTACTCCTGGCACCGCGAGGGCATGGAGATCCCGAGCTGCTGCGAGCTTCTCGCCACCAACGCCACCTGTCCCGTGCAGGGCTTCCGCTGCGGCGACAATGCCTTCGGCTTTCAGTTCCATCCTGAGGTCACTCTGGAGATGAAGGTCATCTGGACGCTCAAGGCCTCCGAGCGGATCAAGATGCCGGGGGCACAGCAGCGCGGCGTGCACCTTTCCATGCACGCGCTCTACGACCCGCCGCTTGAGCGCTGGACCAACGGCTTCCTCGACCGCTGGTTGGCGAGCGACAGGCGACAGGCGGCGCAGCCTGTTGCAGTTTCGCGTCAACTGCTTGAGCAGCCGCTACAAACAAGCAGTCCATCCGACATTTTGCTGGCGGCGCAATAGTCGGCGCGTGACTTTCCGACAATAGGCGCGGGGCGCGATGGCCCGGGCGATGGGCATGGGCTAGGGTGCAGTCCTTGCTCAGGAGGCGGGGATGAGCGCGATCATATTTTTTGTCGCCCTGGTTGTCGTGGCGGTTGTGCTGGTGTTCGCCGGCGTCAAGACGGTGCCCCAGGGCAGCAACTGGACGGTCGAGAGGTTTGGCCGCTACACCAAGAGCCTGCCGCCGGGCCTGCATCTTATCGTGCCCCTGATCGACACGATCGGGCGCAAGATGAACATGCAGGAGAATGTCCTCGACATCCCGGCGCAGAAGGTGATCACCAAGGACAACGCTACCGTCCAGGTCGACGCCGTGGCCTTCTACCAGGTGATCGACGCGGCGCGCGCCGCCTACGAGGTGCAGAACCTGCATCTCGCCATCGTCAACCTGGCGCTGACCAACATCCGCTCGGTGATGGGCAACATGGCGCTGGACGAGGTGCTGGCCAAGCGCAACGAGATCAACGACACCCTGCTTGCCGTCATCGACCAGGCCACCAACCCGTGGGGCGTCAAGGTGCTGCGCGTCGAGCTCAAGGATATCGCGCCGCCCGAGGATCTCGTCGCGGCGATGGGCCGCCAGATGAAGGCCGAGCGCGAGAAGCGCGCCACCATCCTGGAGGCCGAGGGCGTGCGCGAATCGAGCATCCAGCGCGCCCAGGGCGAGAAGCAGTCGGCCATCCTGATCGCCGAGGGCCAGCGCGAGGCTGCGTTCCGCGCCGCCGAGGCGCGCGAGCGGCAGGCCGAAGCGGAGGCGAAGGCGACCCAGGTCGTCGCCCAGGCGATCTCCGGCAACGGCGTGCAGGCCATCAACTACTTCCTTGGCACCAAGTACGTTGAGGCGCTGGCCAAGATGGGCGCGGCGAACAACGCCAAGATGTTCTTCCTGCCCGTCGAAGCGGCGGGCGTGATGGCCTCGATCGCCGGCATCGGCGAGCTCGCCAAGGAGGCGCAGGCGCGCGCCGGCGACGCCGCCGGCCGGCCGCGCGGCTCGGTGCCGAGCTCGGGCTGACACCATGCCCCAGATCGCCTTCTGGTATTGGTGGGCACTCGCAGCGGTGCTCATGGTCTTCGAAATGCTGCTGCCGGGAGTCATCTTCATGTTCCTGGCGATCGGTGCGGCCGCGGCGGGCCTCGTGCTGCTGATCGTGTCGAACGCGTCCCTCGAACTGCAGCTCGGCGTGTTCGCGGTGGTGAGCGCCGCGTCGGCGCTCGTGCTGCGGCCGATCCTGCGCCGCCTGCAGGTCCGGTCGGACGCACCCAACATCAATGCGCGCGGCCAGGCCCTGGTCGGCCGCACCTTCATTCTCGATCAGCCGATCCTGGGCGGCCGCGGCCGGGCCAAGCTCGGTGATGGCAGCTGGATCGTGACCGGCCCCGACATGGTGGCTGGCGCCAAGGTCCGGGTCGCCGCAGTCGACGGCACCGAGCTCAAGGTCGAGCCGGCGCCATAACAAGGGGGAGAGCGTGATGAAGTTGCAGTTGTTGGGATGCGTGGCCGCAATCGTCCTGGGTGCCGGTTCTGCCGCGGCGCAAAGTGTCGGCGGCAACTACACGGCCAGAGGGACCAACTTCGACGGGTCGCGCTATTCCGGCACGGCCCAGATCACGGCGTCCGGCTCGGGCTGCCGCATCGTCTGGCAGACCGGTTCGACCACCTCGCGCGGCACCTGCATGCTGGCCAATCGGGCGTTCGCCGCGCACTATCGCCTGGGCGACCAGTGGGGCCTCGTCGTTTATGAACTGCAGCCCGACGGATCGCTGAAGGGTTATTGGACGCTCAGCGACAAGAACGGCGTGGGCACCGAGATACTGACGCCGCAGTGAGGTCGGTCAGCCGCCGATCAACCCCTTTGCCATCATGCAGTGCACGCCCTTGTTGCCGTCGACGGTCTGGGTGATGTGCAGGTCGCCTTTGAGGCTGCACAGCATGTAGGCGTCGGCCGGAGCAAGCCCGGTCTTGGCGCTGATCAGCCGGATCATGTCGCGCAGCGCCTCCTTGGCCGCGTCGTCGAGGTCGGGGTCGAAGCCGTGCGTGATCCAGTGGGTCGCCGTCTCCGCCCGCGGATTGACGAGCTTCATGTCCTTGCGCACCGTGAAGCGGAAGGTGCCGCTGAGGTTCGTCTCGAGCGCCGTCAGGTTCACCTCGCCATCGCCCTGGATGCCGTGGCCGTCGCCGGTCGAGAACAGCGCGCCCGGCGCGAATACCGGAAAATAGACCGTCGTACCGACATTGAAGTGCCTATTGTCGATGTTGCCGCCGAAGGCGCGCGGCTCGATCGAGCTGCACTGGCCCCACTCGGGCGGCGGCGCGACGCCCATGATGCCGAAGAACGGCTTGAGCTCGATCTCGGTGCCCCAGGGCAGGGTGCAGACGCCGCGGTTGGAGTCGATCGGGATGTGGGTCAGTCGGTGGAACGGGAAATCCTCGGGCAGGGTGCCCATCAGCGGCCGCTGCACGTTCCAACCCCAGTTGGTGCGGAACTTGATGTCGAGCACCTCGACGGCCAGCACGTCGCCGCGCTCGGCGCCTTCGACCGCGACCGGGCCGGTCAGGATGTGCCGTCCGAGATGCGGCCTGAGCTTCTCCAGGACCTCGCGATGCTCGGGCAGCACGTTCAAAGGCGGCTGCGGCAGGATCTCCTTGGCGCCGGACAGGCAGTGGATTGTGGCGACGTCGCCCGACTTGATGGTGAGCGAGGGCTTCAGCTGGCTGTCGAAATACCCCCAGTGGCAGGTCTCGGGTGATGAATGAAGCTCATGCGTTGCCATGCTGTCCCCCCTCGTTGGCCGCCTTTGAAGCACGAAGCCTGCGGTTGGTAAACTCGCCGGCATGAACTACCGCCACGGTTTTCACGCAGGCAATTTCGCCGACGTGTTGAAGCACGTGGCGCTGGTCGAGCTGCTCAGGCTTCTGACGGCCAAGGACAGGAAGCTGTTCGTGCTCGACACCCACGCCGGCGCCGGCGGCTACGACCTTGCGGCCACGTCTGCACTGCGCACCCGCGAGGCCGAGGCGGGCATTGCCCGCCTGGCGGAGGCGCCGCGTAGCGGCATGCCGGCGGTGGTGGCGCGCTATCTCGCGGCGGTGATTGCCTACGATCGCAAGTTCGGCGGCGGCAAGGGTCCGTTGCGCCACTATCCCGGCTCGCCGCGCCTGGTGCGAACGGGCCTCAGGCCGGGCGATCGTTTCATCGCCTGCGAGTTGCATGCGGCGGAGGCCCTGGTGCTCAAGCGCGAGTTCGCCGGAGATCGGGCCGTCGAGGTGCGCCAGGTCGATGGTTACGCCGCGCTCAAGGCGCTGTTGCCGCCCACCGAGCGCCGCGGGCTTGTGCTGATCGATCCGCCGTTCGAGGCGATGGACGAGTTCGACCGCCTCCTGCGCGCCCTGAAGCAGGGCCTGCGCCGTTTTGCCACCGGCTGCTATGCGATCTGGTATCCCATCAAGGATGCGGCTGCGACTGAGCCGTTCGTCGCGGCACTGGCGCCGCTCAAGACCGTCCGTCTGGAGTTGCATTTGCCGTCACTTCAGCACGCCGACAAGCTGGCCGCCTGTGGTCTCGCCGTGATCAATCCGCCGTGGAAATTCCAGGAAGCCATGGAAGAAGCGCTACCCTGGATTGCCGATCGCCTGGCGCGCGATGCGAGGGCGTCGGTACGTTCGACCGCGGCCGCGCCGGATCAGGCGTTGCCCTAGCCGGCGCGGTTCACTCGGGCTCAGCGGCCTTATTGCCGCTCTTCTTGTCGCGCGGCTTCCAGCCCCACAAGTTATAGGCAGCGTCGGCAATCGCCGGGTCGAGCTGGTGCTCCTCGATCTTGAGGCCGCGGCCGAGATCGTCGGCGATGACCTGCAATCCTGCCAGCCGTGCCCGCTTCTTGTTGTCGCTCGCGATGACATGCCAGGGCGCGTAGTTGGTATCGGTCTTGTCAAGCATGTCGTGGTAGGCCTCGAGGTACTGCTTGCGCTTGGCGATGTTGCGGAAGTCTTCGAGGCCGACCTTGTAGCGTTTGTGCGGCTTCCGCAGGCGATCGATCATGCGCCGCTTCTGTTCTTCGGCGCTGACATGGATCAGGAGCTTGATGATGTGCACGCCATCGTCGACGAGCTCCTGCTCGAACTGGTTGATCTCGCGGTAGGCCCGCTTCCAGGCAGCCTTTTCGGCAAAGCCCTCGATGCGCTCGACCAGCACCCGGCCGTACCAGGTGCGGTCGAAGATCGCCCAGTTGCCCGGCGGCGGCAGCCGTTCCCAGAATCGCCAGAGATAGTGGCGGCCCTGCTCGGCCGGCGTCGGGGCGCCAATTCGCCAGACGTGCGTCGAGCGCGGTTCCAGGCCGAATACGATGCGCTGTATGAGGCCGCCCTTGCCGGCGGCGTCCCAGCCGTCGATGCCGATGATGACCCGCCCGCCGGTGCGTAAATGGTGGGTCTGGAGGTCGAGAAGGCGGTGCTGCAGCTTCCTGAGTTCGCGCTCATAGGTCTTGTCGTCGAGCCGACCGTCGTCCATCTCGATCTTGTCGAGCACCGGCCAATTGCCCATTGCGTCCTCCTGCACCGGATGGTGCCAGCGCCGGTCGATCCGGGCAAACGCGTGGGCAAGTCGTCCCGGCGATTGACAGAAGTTGGGCGCACGGCGACTAATTTCGGCGATGGCCGATGCCCCTCCGACCCTGCGGTTTGTCGAGCGTGCCGGAACGCCGATCCTGGAGGTCGGCGGCACCTGGACGGTATTCAGCATCCACGAGTTGAGACGTGGCAAAGTCGCCGCCCGGCCGGTGCGGGCGGTGGACGCCAGCAAGGTGCAGCGGCTCGACACTGCCGGCGTGCTGGAAATCCTCACTCTGGCCGGCGGCGGCAAGGACACCGAGATCACGGCGCGCGACCCGGCGCAGGCTGACCTGTTCCGCGTCGTGCAACAGAACAACGTGCCGGCGTTGCCGGCACGGCACGTCAGCCACCTGATCGAATGGCTGAGCGAGGTCGGCCAAAGCCTGTTCAGCCTGTACGACCAGGTTGTCGCGCTCTGCGCCTTCTTTGGCGAGATCCTGGTGATTGCCGCTGAGGCCGTCGTGCAGCCGCGACGGTTCCGTCCGGCGTCGGTCGTGCGCCAGATGTACGAGGTCTGGATCAGGGCATTGGCGATCGTGGGCGTGCTCTGCTTCCTGATCGGCATCGTGATCGCCTATCAAGGCGTACAGCAGTTGAAGCAGTTTGGCGCCGAGACCTTCACCGTCGAGGCGGTGGCTATCGGCATGTTCCGTGAGCTAGGCGTATTGCTCACGGCCATCATCGTCGCCGGACGCTCGGGCAGCGCCTTCACTGCCCAGATCGGCACCATGCAGGTCAACCAGGAAGTGGATGCGATGCGCACGATCGGGCTCAACCCGATCGAGTGGCTGGTGCTGCCGCGCATCGTGGCGCTCACCCTGGCCATGCCGTTGCTCGCCTTCTGGGGCGACATGGCCGGCCTGCTGGGCGGCGCCGTGGCCTGCACGTTCTATCTGGACTTCACGTTCGTGCAATTCTTCGCGAGGATGCGGGACACCGTCGACGTGTGGAACTTCTATACCGGCATCATCAAGGCGCCGGTGTTCGGCATGATCATCGCGGCGATCGGGTGCTTCGAGGGCCTGCAGGTGCGCGGCAGCGCCGAAAGCGTCGGTCAGCTGACGACCCGCTCGGTCGTCGAGGCGATCTTCTGCGTCATCGTGCTCGACGCGGTCTTCTCGATCATCTTTCTGCTCGCAGGCGTGTGATGGCGGAAGGCGGCCAGATCGTCGACCATCGCGGCAACCGGGACGTCGTGCTGCGCTTGCGCGACGTGCGCACCCAGTTCGGCGACCATGTCGTCCACGATCAGCTCGACTTCGACATGTTCCGCGGCGAGGTCGTCGGCCTGGTGGGCGGCTCGGGGACGGGAAAGTCGGTGCTGCTGCGCACCATCATCGGGCTCAACCCTTATCGGCGCGGCCGGATCGAGGTCCTGGGCATGGACACACGGGGCCTGCACGGCCGAAAAGAGCACGCCCTGCAGGCGCGCACGGGCGTGCAGTTCCAGGACGGCGCGCTGTTCTCCTCCCTGACCGTCACTGAAAACATCATGGTGCCGTTGCGCGAGCATGCCGGCCTGGACGAGGCCACGATGCGTGAAATAGCCGCCCTTAAGATTGCCCTGGTCGGTCTGCCTCCCGATACCGGCGAGAAGAAGCCGTCGGAGCTGTCGGGCGGCATGCGCAAGCGGGCGAGCCTCGCCCGCGCGCTCGCCCTCGATCCGGAACTCCTGTTCCTGGACGAGCCGACAGCCGGCCTCGATCCGATCGGCGCGGCCCACTATGACGAGCTTGTTCACGGACTGCGGCAAAGCCTGGGCCTCAGCGTCCTAATGGTGACACACGATCTCGACAGTCTGTACGCAGTTTGCGACCGGGTCGCCGTGCTGCTCGACAAGCGCGTTGTTGCAGGTACCATGGACGAAATGCTGGTCTACGATCATCCCTGGGTCCGGGACTACTTCCACGGACCGCGCGGCCGCGCTGCTCGGCACGCGTAAGGGGCCGCGCAATGGAGAACAAGTCGCCCTATGTGCTGATCGGCGCGGCGATGATCGCCTTCGTTGCCGCGATCGTCATCTTCGTCGTCTGGAAGCTGCGCGAAGGTAACGAGACCGCGTATGCCTACTACGTGATCCTGTTCTCGGGCGACGTGCAGGGATTGACCGTCGATTCGCCGGTGTACTACCGCGGCCTGCGGGTCGGCCGCGTGCACAGTATCGAGCTGACGTCGCGACGCGGTGTCCAGCGCAGCACCGGGCGCGAGCGGTTGAACGAAAAGATCGAGGTCACCGTGGCCGTGGATTCGTCGATCGACATCCGCGAGCGGTCCTATGCCGTGTTCGAGAAGCCGTTCATCGCCGGGGCGGCCTTCATCCAGATCGTCGGTCGTCTCGAGGACGAAACCGTCAAGCCCAAGAAGAAGCTGGGAGAAACGCCTTACCCCGAGATTCGCGAGGGAGCTTCCTTCCTGCAGGCGACCTCGACCTCGGCGCAGGAGCTTCTGACCAAACTGAGTACCACCGCCGACCGGCTGAACGCCGTGCTGAACGAGGACAACATCACCGCCTTCGGCGAGACCATGCGCAACCTGTCGACGGCAACCGGCAGCATCGCCAAACAGGATGCCGCCATCCAGCAGACACTGAAGGACCTTCCGGGCACCATGGCGGAGTTCCACAAGACCCTCCAGAGGCTCGACAAGCTCTCGACATCGCTCAATCTCATAACCATGGAACTCGGCCCGCAGGACGCCGAGACGCGCAAGGCGCTCGCCGGCAAGGATGCGGGCGAGCTGAAGCAGGCGATCGATCAGGCGCGCCAGGCGCTCACCAACATCAACGGCGCAGCAACTGCGCTCAACCGCATCCTGACCGACACCAAGGGCCCGGTTGCGCAATTCACCGATACCGGTCTCACCGAGTTGACGCTCACGATCCACGAGTTGCGGCAGCTGACCGCCAACCTCAACGTCATCGCGACCAAGCTCGAGCGTGATCCGGCCGGCTTCGTGTTCAGCGGCAAGCAGGGATACACGCCGAAATGATATCCAAGTGGGTCGTTGCGGTCATGGCCGCGACGTTTCTCGGCGGGTGCTCGCTCATTAGGGCCGCAGAAGAACCAACCGATCTCTATACCATCACTCCCAAGAGCACTTTCGATTCCGACTTGCCAGCGGTGTACTGGCAGCTCGCCGTTGAGGTGCCGGCGGCCGCGGCCAACCTCAATACCGGGCGCATTGCCATCGCAATGTCGCCGACTTCCTCGGACTACTACGCCAAGTCGGCCTGGACCGATCGCGCCCCTCTGATGGTGCAGACGCGCATCGTCGACTCCTTCGAGAATTCCCGCAAGATCGTCGCCGTTGCACGTGAAGCGATCGGCCTGCGCGCCAACTACGTGCTGCAGCCGGACCTGCGCAACTTCGAGGCGATGTACTTCTACGGCGGCGCGCCGATTGCGCACGTTCGCATCGTCGCCAAGCTGGTGCGCATGCCGGACCGGCAGATCATCGGCGTCGCCACCTTCGAGCGCTGCGTGCGCGCGCGCGCGGACAAGGTGCCGAAGGTCGTCGAAGCCTTCGACCAGGCCCTGGGCAGCGTCATCAAGCGCCTGGTCGCCTGGACCCTGCGCACGGCGCCGTCCAAGCCGTCGAGCGGCTCCGCACCCTACGACATCGAGAAGCTGCGCAATCCGGCGAACGAGGTCATAGACAGCGCCAACTGTCCGCGCGGCAACGACGCCTCCATGGTGCCCGTCACCGACGAGTAGGGCTCAGAGCAAGTTCTAGGCGCGCGACTTGACGAGCGACCAGGCGAGATCGGCCATGGCCAGCGCCCGGTTGCCGTACTTGGTGGCGGTCGTCGATGACGCGTTGCCGTCCAGCCCACGCTTGTAGACGCCCTGCACGATCGCGGCGAGACGGAACAGCGAGAAGGCGAGGTAGAAGTCCCAATGCTCGATGGTCCTGCGCCCGGTGCGTCGGGCGTAGGCCGCGAGATATTCGGGCTCGGCCGGGATGCCGAAGGCCTTGAGGTCCAGCCCGGCATAGCCGCCCGACGCGCCGAAGCCCTCGCCGAAGTGATACATCATGCAGTTGTAGGCCAGGTCGGCCAGGGGATGGCCGAGCGTCGAGAGCTCCCAGTCGAGCACGGCCACGATCCTGGCTTCGGTCGGATGCACCACTGTGTTGCCGAGCCGATAGTCGCCGTGATTGATGCGCGTCTCGTCGCCCGGCGGAATGTTCTGGGGCAGCCACTGCTTCAGGAGCTCCATCGCCTCGATATGCTCGGTGCGCGCCAGATCGTATTGGCTCGACCAGCGCGCCAGCTGGCGCGGAATGTACTGACCCTCGCGGCCGAAATCGCCGAGGCCCACGGCGCGGTAGTCGGTATTGTGGATGCGCGCCAGGACGTCGTTCAGGGAATCGAAGATCTTGGCACGGTCGCCCGGCGCCACTCCCGGCATCCTGGGATCGGCCAGCACGCGCCCCGGCATGAATTCCATGATGTAGAAGGCCGTGCCGATGACCCCGTCGTCCTGGCACAAGGCGTAGGTCTTGGGCACTGGCACGTCGGTATGTTCCGACAACGCCGTAATGACGCGATATTCGCGATCCACCTGGTGCGCCGAAGGCAGGAGCTTGCCGGGCGGTTTCTTGCGCAGCACGTACATGCGGCCGCGCGCGTCAGTTAGGTGAAAGGTTGGGTTGCTCTGCCCGCCCTCGAACTGCAGGACGCGAAGGGGTCCGCTGAAATCCGCGACCTTCTCCTTCATGTAGGCCGCGAGTCGGCTCTCGTCGAAGGCGTGATTGGCGCGAACGGGCGTCAGGTTCTCTGGCAATTCGGACATTGGCGTGGCGGGGTTGTGGCGAGCGGAAGAAGTTGTCCTTCTAGCGACCTAACGCGAAATTTTCGAGGGATGTCTGGGGAGAGTCCGGCGTAGCGAATCTTAAGACGGCAACTCTGCCGTCGAAACTCGCCCAGAGGACGTGAATGCCAATACTTCGCCACATCCCTTACGCGGTGCTGACGGCGGGCAGTATGCTCGTCGGCGGTGGCGCGTATGCGCAATCGATTTCGAGTCTCGATGCGCGCCAAGCTGATCAGCAGCAGCGCATCAATAACGGTATCCAGGACGGCCAGCTCTCCCGGGGGGAAGCCAATCGTCTTGAGCGAGGTGAGCAGCGTATCGACCGTTACCAAGCCCGTGCCGAATCCAATGGCCCGCTGACTCCCGGTGAGCGCCAGCACATGAACGGCATGCTCAATCGCGAGAGCCAGAACATCTATCGCGATCGACATGACGGACCCGATGGCGGCCACAACGGATGGGGCGACCGCGACCGTGGACATGACGGTTGGGGCGATCGGCGCGATGCCGACCGTGGCCACGATGGCTGGGGCGACCGTGGGCGTGATCGTGATGGCTGGGGCGGGCGGCGCGATGCCGACCGCGACGGCTGGCGCGACCGGCGCGAGGATCGTCGCGAAGGCTACCGCGATGCACGGGAAGACCGGCGGGAGGGCTTCCGCGATCAGCGTGAGGATCGTCGCGAAGGCTTCCGTGATCAGCGCGAGGATCGGCGCGAGGCCTACAACCATGACCCCGGTCGCAACGGCCAGAACGGCTGGAACAACGGCCAGAACGGTTGGAACCGCGGCCAGAATGGTCAGTACGGCTGGAACCATGGCGGTCAGCCTGGACAGCAGCCTGGTCAGACCGGTTGGAACCAGAATGGCTGGAACCATGGCGGTCAGCCCGGACAGCAGACGGGCCAGACCGGCTGGAACCGTGGCCAGAACGGCATGACCACCCGCAGCCCGCAGCAGAACAGCTGGGGCGGCTACCACGCGGCGAACACCGGTGGGACGCCGAACCCCGGGACATGGGGCAGCGGCTACCAGCAGCACAACACTGGCACGCCGAGCCAGTCGTATGGCGGTTCGCGTTCCTGGGGCGGCTCGGCCTACGCCGCCAATAGGACCACGATGTCGTACGGCTCGCGTTCGACGGGCGCCCAAACGGCCAGCGCCAGCGGCTACCGCGGCAGTTACAGCAGTGGCGGCGCGCGCAGCTACGGAGCTCGGAGCTTCGGCGGCGGCGGCCATCGCTAGACGTCCTCTGGTCTGACACGAGTCGCCGGCGACCCTGCCCAGGGCCGCCGGCGTTCGTGCATTGGCAGTGATTATCCCGATTTCAGGCGAGCGAATGCGGTTCCCTGAAATCGGGTGCTGCTCTAGTGTCGGCCGCAGACAGAGCGGCCGTCAGGGGGGTCATGGGGAAGCGAATACTGGTTACCGGGGGCGCGGGCTTCCTGGGATCGCATTTGTGCGAGCGACTGCTGGCTGCCGGCCATGACGTGCTGTGCGTCGACAACTACTTCACGGGCAACAAGCGCAATATCGCGACCTGCCTCGGCAACCCGCGCTTCGAGTTACTGCGCCACGACGTGACATTCCCGCTCTATGTCGAGGTCGACGAGATCTACAATCTCGCCTGCCCGGCCTCGCCGATCCACTATCAGCACGATCCGGTGCAGACGACCAAGACCAGCGTGCACGGCGCCATCAACATGCTGGGGCTGGCCAAGCGGGTGCGTGCCAAGATCTTCCAGGCCTCGACCAGCGAGGTCTATGGCGACCCCACGATCCATCCGCAGGTCGAGTCCTATCGCGGCAACGTCAATCCGCTGGGACCGCGCGCCTGCTACGACGAGGGCAAGCGGTGCGCCGAGACGCTGTTCTTCGACTACTGGCGCCAGCACAACCTGCGCATCAAGGTAGCGCGCATCTTCAATACCTACGGTCCGCGCATGCATCCCAACGACGGGCGCGTGGTGTCGAACTTCATCGTGCAGGCGCTCAAGGGCGAGGACATCACCATCTACGGCGACGGCACGCAGACGCGCGCCTTCTGCTATGTCGACGACCTGATCGAAGGCTGGCTGCGTCTGATGGACCATACGCCCGACGACTTCACCGGACCGGTCAACCTCGGCAATCCGGTGGAAACGCCGGTGCGCCAGCTCGCCGAACGGATCCTGAAGCTGGTCAACGGCAAGTCGCAGCTCGTCTTCCAGCCGCTGCCGATCGACGATCCGCTGCAACGCTGCCCCGACATCACGCTCGCCCGCGAGGCGCTCAAGTGGGAGCCGAAGGTCAAGCTCGACGACGGCCTTGCCAAGACCATCGCCTACTTCGACGCGCTGCTGCGCGGCAACGAGGATTTCGGCCAGGTCGGCCGCTAGCTCTGCCTACTGCGCCGCGAGCGCCTGCTTGGGCAGCGCATTGACGACCGAGACCTTGCCCGAGGTCATGTCGTCGTAGATCCACTTGTAGGTCTTGGCCATGCCGTCCTCGAGGCGGATCGACGGCGCCCAGCCCATCAGCTTCTTGATCAGGGTGTTGTCGCTGTTGCGGCCGCGCACGCCCTTCGGGGCGTTGAGATTGTAGCGGCGCTTGAGCTTCACTCCGGCGATCTTCTCGACGATGTCGACCAGGCGATTGATGGTGACCAGTTCGTCGCTGCCGATGTTCAGCGGCTCGATGATTTCGCTTTCGGCGAGCTTGATCGTGCCTTCGAGACAGTCGTCGATGTACATGAAGGAGCGCGTCTGCTCGCCGTCGCCCCAGATCTCGATCTCGTGCTTGCCCGAGAGCTTGGCCCGGATGACCTTGCGGCAGATTGCGGCCGGCGCCTTCTCGCGACCGCCGTCATAGGTGCCGTCGGGCCCGTAGACATTGTGGTAGCGCGCGATGCGGGTGGCGATGCCGTAGTCCTCGCGGTAGTGGCGGGCCATGCGCTCGCTGAACAGCTTCTCCCAGCCGTAGCCGTCTTCCGGCAGGGCGGGATAGGCGTCCTCTTCCTTGAGCGCCGTCACGTTGGCGTCGGTCTGCTTGTCGCCGTTGTAAACGCAGGCCGACGACGAATAGAAGAAGCGCCTGGTGCCGGCTTCCTTGGCGGCCACCAGCATGTGGGTGCTGATCAGCACCGACAGCATGCACTCGGCCTTGTGGGTCTCGATGAAGCCCATGCCGCCCATGTCGGCGGCAAGATTGTAGATCATCGCCGCGCCCTTGGCGGCGGCGCAGCAGGCCTCGAGCAGGGAAAGGTCGCCGACCTGGTTCTCGACGCGCGGGATCCTTTGGTACCACTCGGCGAGCGGCTTGACGTCGACGGCCCTGATCCGGGTATGGCCGCGCTGTTGCAGCGCGCGGACCAGATGGCCGCCGATGAACCCACCGGCACCCGTGACAACTACGAGATCGTCCTTGTTCATCGCTAACCTTTCGATCGACGCGAGGAGGCTCTTTGACTTTATACTAGTGCACGGTGCTCCGGTTGACCCGGAGGCTCGCGAATTTTGCAGTTCGTTTGCTCGCCCAAAACTCATCCGTCAAGCCGTCCGGCGCCGCAGGCGAGACCCTGAAGCGGCGGTTTTTGCGCTAAAATCGCCGCGATGACCTATGTCCTGGGCCTCAACGCCTATCACGCCGACGCGGCGGCCTGCCTAGTGAAGGATGGAGAGCTGGTTGCCGCCGTCGAGGAGGAACGCTTCAGGCGGGTCAAGCACTGGGGTGGCTTTCCAGCTCAATCGATCGGCTACTGTCTGGCCGAAGCCGGGATCTCCCTGGCCGACGTGGCGCACGTCGCCGTCAACACCGACAATCGCGCCGAGCGCTGGCGCAAGCTTGGCTTCGTGCTCAAGTCGGGCGTCAGCCCGGGCTATGTGCTGAAACGCCTGCGCGCTCGCCGCCAACGCAGCGACATTGCCGGCGCGTTGCGCCAGCACCTGCCAGGGCAGGATTTTCGCGGCACGGTCCATGCGGTCGAGCACCATCTCAGCCACCTCGCTTCGGCTTTTCTGGTGTCGCCCTACGACAAGGCGGTTGCCGTCTCGGTCGACGGCTTCGGCGATTTTTCATCCGCGGCGTGGGGTCTGGGCGTCGGCAAGCAGATCACCGTCGGCGGTCGCGTCTTCTTTCCCCATTCGCTCGGCGTGTTCTACGAGGCGATGACGCAGTTCATCGGCTTTCCGCACTATGGCGACGAATACAAGGTCATGGGGCTCGCGCCCTATGGCGAGCCGCGGTTCGTCCAAAAGATGCGCGATATCGTGCGGCTCGCGAACGACGGCACCTTTGCGCTCAACCTCGGCTATTTCCGCCACGCCTCCGGTGAAGGCGCAAACTATGAAGTGAAGGACGGCATTCCGTCCGGCGGCCGGCTGTGGAGCGACCGGTTGGAGGGGCTTTTGGGACCGGCGCGGGATCCGTCGGCCAACCTCGAGGACCGCCACCGCGACATCGCGCGCTCGGCGCAGGCGACGTATGAGGAGGCGTTCTTTAATTTGTTGCGCGCGCTGCACCGCCGCTACGGCCTCGACACCGTCGTGCTGGCCGGCGGCTGCGCCTACAACTCGGTGGCCAACGGCAAGATCTTCGAGCGCTCGCCGTTTCGCGAGCTCTACGTGCAGTCGGCGGGCGGCGACGCGGGCGGCGCGATCGGCGCTGCCTTCGCCACCTGGCACAAGGTTGCCGGCGCTGCGCGCCGTCACTTTGTGATGGACCACGCCTTTTGGGGCCCGTCGGCGACCGCCGAGGATATCGCCGGCGCCATCGCCGCCAGGCAGGCCGATTTCGCTGCGGCACGCTGCACGATCGAGAAGGTTGCCGACGAGGCGTCGCTCTGCCGGCGCACGGCTCAAGCGATCTCCGAAGGCAAGGTGATCGGCTGGTTTCAGGGCCGTCTCGAATGGGGCCCGCGCGCGCTCGGCAATCGCTCGATCCTGGGCGATCCGCGGCGTGCCGACATGAAGGACATCCTCAATCTCAAGATCAAGCGGCGCGAATCGTTCCGGCCGTTCGCCCCGTCGATCCTGCGCGAGACGGTGAAGGACTGGTTCGAGACCGACGACGATGTGCCCTTCATGATGCAGGTCTTCAAGATCCGGCCGGAGAAGCAGGCGAAGATACCCGCCGTAACCCATGTCGATGGCAGCGGCCGGCTGCAGACGGTGACCGCTTCCGCCAGCCCGCGCTACGCGGCGCTGATCGCCGCGTTTCGCGACCTCACCGGCGTGCCGCTCGTTCTAAACACCAGTTTCAACGAGAACGAGCCCGTCGTGTGCAAGCCGGAGGAAGCCATCGACTGCTTCCTGCGCACCAGTATGGACGTCCTGGTCCTGGGTGATACGTTCATCGCCCGATGATCGCCCTCAACGTCAACGGCAAGACGCACGAGATAGACGTGCCGGCCGACAAGCCGCTGCTCTGGGTCCTGCGCGAGGACCTGAACATCGTCGGGCCGAAGTTCGGCTGCGGCATCGGTCAGTGCCGCGCCTGCACGGTGCATCTCGACGGCCAAGCCATGCCGTCCTGCCAAGTCACCGCGGCCGACGTCGCTGGCAAACAGGTCGTCACCATCGAAGGATTGAGCGACGGCAAGCTGCATGCCGTGCAGCAGGCCTGGATCGCCGAGCAGGTGCCCCAATGCGGCTACTGCCAGCCCGGTTTCATCATGGCGACCGCGGCACTGCTCCGGGAAAAACCCAAGCCGACCGACAAGGACATTGACGAGGCGCTGCTCAATATCTGCCGCTGCGGCACCTACAGCGCCATCCGCCGCGCCGTACATCGTGCGGCGGCGACGCTGGGGGCATTGTGAAGCTCTCGCGTCGCAAGGCGGTGATCGGCGGCCTGCTGGGAGCGGGCTTCGTCGGCGTCGGCTGGTGGTTCGCCCATGAACGCGATCGGCTGGGCGGTCGCAGCCTCTTCAACGTCGGGCCAGACCAGGCCGGCCTCAATGGCTGGGTCAAGATCACGCGCGACGATCGGGTGATCGTGGCCGTGCCACGGGCGGAGATGGGGCAGGGCATCCATACCGCGCTTGCCATGCTGGCGGCCGAGGAGCTGGAGGCGCGCTGGGAGCAGGTGAGCGTCGAGGATCCGCCCGACAGCGTGGTCTATCGCAATGTCGAGATCATGATCGACAGTCTGCCCTTTTCGCCTGAGCAGAAGGGGACGGCGATCGAAGCGGCGCACTGGGCAGCGACCCGGCTGGGCGGCGTGCTGGGCGTCGCGGCGACCGGCGGTTCGACCTCGACGCGCGACGCCTGGCGACCCTTGCGCATGGCGGGCGCCGTGGCGCGCGAGCTGCTGCTCCGTGCAGCGAGCCGCAAAAGCGGCGTGCCTGTTGCCGAATTGATGGCCGTCGACGGCGAGATCCGCCGGCGCGATGGCAGCCGCGTGGCGCGGTTTGGCGAGCTGGTCGACCTGATACGCGACCTGCCGGCGATCGCGCCGCCCGCCTTGAAGGATCCATCGCAATTCAAGCTGGTCGGCAAACCGCAACAGCGCGTCGACATCCCCGCTAAAGTGAAAGGCGCCGCCACTTTTGGCATAGATGTGCGCTTGCCCGGCCTGCTCTACGCCGCGGTGCGCAACGCGCCGACATTCGGCGGCGAAGCGGCCGGCTTCACCATCAAGGACGGCGGCCGGCCGAAGGGCATCGAGAAAGTCGTGACGGTGCCGGGAGGCGTTGCCGTCATCGGCACCAGCTGGTGGCTGGCCAACCGGTACTTTGCCGACGGCCTCGACATCAAGTGGCAGGACGGTCCGGAACCGAAGCTCGACAGCGCCACGCTGTGGCAACGCTACGAAGGCTTGCTGACCGGCGGTTCGGTCGCGCTCTCCCGAACGCTCGGCGTCGAAACCAAGCCCGCCAAGGTGCAAGCCGTCGAGGCCGTCTACCGCGCGCCTTACCTTGCGCACGCGACCATGGAGCCGATGAACTGCACCGCGCGCTTCACTTCACGCGATCGCACGCTCGATGTCTGGATGCCCAATCAATCCGCTACGTTGATGCGCCTGGTCGCCGCAAGAACCGCGGGCCTCGCCCAGGCCGACGTGACCATCCACACGACCTTCCTGGGCGGCGGCTTCGGCCGTCGCGCCGAGGCCGATCTGGTGCGCCAGGCCGTAACCTGCGCGCTCGCGATGCCCGACCGGGCCGTGCAACTCCTGTGGTCGCGCGAGGAAGATATCGGCCACGACTGCTATCGGCCGATGGCGCTGGCGCGCTGGCGCGCTGAGCTCGATGTGTCGGGGCCGAGCCCCAAGCTTGCCTCCGTTGCCAAGCGCCAGGTCGGACAGGCGCCGACCGACGGCTTCATGACTCGCTCGGTCGGCCTGCCGGCGCAAGGCAAGCCCGAAGGCAATGCCGTGGAGAATCCGGCCTATGGCTT
>JBPYDO010000139.1:0-3874 GCA_051985755.1 Reyranella sp.
ACGATCGTGGTGGCCGGCGCCGCGCGCGGCATCGGCCGGGCGATCGTCCGGGCCTTCGCCGCCGACGGAGGGAGTGTTCTCGCTTGCGATCGGCTGCTGGCGGAAATCGAAGCCGGCGAGCGCATCAAGGCGCTCGCCGTCGACGTGACCGATGCCAGGAGCATCGAAGCCGTAGTGGCGGCGGCCGGCGGCAAGGTGGACGTGCTGGTCTATGTTGCAGGCGGCATCCTAGGCCAGCGGCCCAAGCCTCTCGAGCACGTGACGCCGGAGGAATTCGCCGGCATCGTCGATGCCAACCTGAAGGGCTGCTTCCTGTTCGCCCGTGCCGTGTCGCCCGGCATGAAGAAAGCAGGCGGCGGCCGCATCGTCACCATCTCGAGTCGCGCCGGCCTCGCCACCAGCCTGACCGGCATCCAGGCCTACGCTTCGGCCAAGCACGGCCAGGTCGGGCTGGTGAAGCAGCTCGCCCAGGAGCTGGGTCCGTTCGGCATCACCGTCAATTCGGTGGCGCCGGGTTTCATGGCGACCAGTCCGGACTACGAACGGCAATGGAACTCCTATACCGAGGAGTTCCGGCGGACATTCCCCGAACGCATCGCCATGCGCCGCATGGGACGGCCCGAGGACATCGCCGATGCGGTAGTCTTCCTGGCGTCGGACTACGCGTCGTGGATCACCGGCCAGGCCCTGCCGGTGACCGGCTCCCCCCTCGCCTGAACAAGGTCATCGAATTCACAGGAGGTCCAACATGCCCGATACCCATGCTCCGCAACAGGAACAGCCTTGGCAGTGGCAAGAACAGCACTGGCGCCAGCTGGTCGACCAGGTGCGCGCCGGCAAGCGCTATCGGCCCAAGGCCTGGAAGGATGGCGCGCGCTGTGCCGTCGCCCTGTCCTTCGATTCAGACCACGAGACCAGCGAACTCAGGGAAGGCGGCAAGTCGATCGGCCGCATGTGCTGGGGGCAGTATGGCAGCCGCGTCGGCGTGCCGCGCATCGCCAAGATCCTCGAGAAGCATGACGTCAAGGCCACGTTCTACGTGCCGGCCGTGGTGGCGCTGCTGCATCCCGACGAGCAGCGCCGCCTGGTCGCCGAGGGCCATGAGATCGGAATCCACGGCTGGATCCATGAGCTCAATTCGATCCTTCCGCGCGAGGCCGAGCGCGACCTCTTGTTCCGCTCGTCCGGTGTCCTGGAGAAGGTCACCGGCAAGCGGCCGGTCGGAATGCGCACGCCGTCGTGGGACTTCAGCCCCAACACGCTCGCGCTCGAGCAGGAGATCGGCCTGTTCTACGACTCCTCGCTGATGGCCGACGAGGACTGCTACGAGCTGCTGCTGAACGGCCAGCCCAGCAGCGTCATGGAGCTGCCGGTGGAATGGGTGCGCGACGACGCGGTCTATTTCGCCATGAACCGCTTCTCCTCGCTCAGGCCCTACACGCCGCCCAGCGACGTCTTCGAGACCTTCCGCCGCGAGCTCGATGCGGCGTGGGAGGAAGGCGGCATCTTCCAGCTCACCATGCATCCCCACATCATCGGCTACCGCTCGCGTGTCTGGATCATCGACGAGCTGATCCGCCACGCCAAGTCGAAGGGCAAGGTGTGGTTCGCGACGCACGAGGAAGTCGCCCGCTACGCCAAGGCGCACGCCGCATGAGCAAGACGGCGATCGTCACCGGTGGGGCGCGCGGCATCGGCCGCGGCTGCGCGCTCGAGCTTGCGTCGCGCGGCTACGATATCGCGCTGGTCGACCTGCTCGAGCCGGAGATGGCGCGCACCAAGGGGGAGATCGAGGCCAAGGGTCGCAAGGCGCTGACCTACAAGGCCGACGTCGCCGTTTTTGCCCGCGCCCATGAAGTCGTGGCGGATGTTGCCAAACAATGGGGCGCTATCGACTTTCTGCTGAATGACGCGGGCGGGCCCAACCCCAAGGGCATCCTCGAGATCAAGGAGGGCGAGTTCGACCGCACCATCGCGGTCAACCTGAAGAGCTGCTTCAACTACATCCACGCCGCGGCGCCGATCATGCTGAAGCAGGAGAGCGGCGGCCGTATCGTGTCGATGTCGTCGCTCAATGCTCTGTCAGGCGGCGTCACCTCGGCGGTCAGCAAGCATTCCTATGCCGCGGCCAAGGCCGGCATCCTGGGGCTGACCCGCTCACTTGCCAAGGAACTCGGCCCCAAGATCATGATCAACGCCATCTGCCCGGGCGTGATCGAGACCGAATTGGGCAACAGCCTGACGCGAACCCGCGGCGAGGAGATGAAGCGCGGCATCATGCTCGATCGCCTGGGCAAGCCGGCCGACGTGGCGCAACTCGTCGCCTTCCTGGCCACCTCGGAGCCCTGCTTCATCACCGGCCAGCACTTCGTGATCGACGGCTTCCAGTGGTCGTGTTGAGGATCAGCGATCGCGCTTGTCGACGATCTCGTACTGAACGTCGATCACCCGGCCTCCACCGCCGCGCACCGGCGGCCGGCCTCGCCCGCCCCCCGACAGCAGCGCGGCGAGCCACGCCTTGGCCTTGACGGCCAGGATCACCAGCAAGATCGCGCCCGCGACGCCGGCGATCAGCGCAAAGCCCAGCACGGCCAGGATCGCAAAGCCGATCAGCCCGAGCACGACCTCAAACCAGACGCGCGCCGGCAGGCGGGCGAGAAGTGCGAACAACTGACGACCGTTCATCGACTGCCCTCTTCGGACCCTACTGGGCCCACCTCTTCTCGAATTCCCACACCTCGGGAAAGCCCATCAATTCGTGCATGCCGCGGAATTGCGGCACATTCATGCCGACGCTGGTTCCGGCCAGCTTGAGATGCTCCCAGGCCTGGCGCATCGCCTCGGCGGCGGCGCTGAAGCCCAGACCCGGATAGATCGCGAGATCGAACCCCCATGCCTTGAGCTGCGACGCCGCAACGCGCGGCGTCTTGCCGAACTCCACCATGTTAGCGAGCAGGGGCTTGTCAACCTCCCGGCCGATCCGCTCGAGCTCGGCCTCGCTTTCCGGCGATTCGACGAAGATCACGTCGGCACCCGCCGCCTCGTACATATGGGCACGGCGTAGCGCCTCGTCCAGACCGTGCGCGGTGCGCGCATCGGTGCGCGCCACGATCATGGTTTCCGGGTGGCGCCGCGCCTCGACCGCCACCTTGATCTTGAGCGCCATCTCCTCGACCGGGATCACGCGCCGGCCGGGCGTGTGGCCGCATTTCTTGGGCATCTCCTGGTCCTCGATCTGGATCGCGGCGACGCCCGCCGCCTCGTAGCCGCGCACCGTGCGCTGCACGTTGAGCAGCCCGCCGTAGCCGGTGTCGGCATCGGCGATCAGCGGCGTATCGGCGGTCGCGCAGATCATCTCCGCCCGTCCCACCATGTCGGAGTAAGTGGCGAGGCCGGCGTCGGGCAGGCCCAGCATGGAAGCCGTGGCGCCGTAGCCCGTCATGTAGAGCGCCGGGAACCCCATGCGGTCCGCGACGCGCGCCGAGATGCCGTCATAGATGCCCGGCGCCAGGATAAACTCGCCCTTCTTCAGAGCATCGCGCAAGAGCCGTGCCTTTGCATTTCCTGCCATTGTCAGTTCCTCGATGTCGTTGTCCGCTGTCCATTCTAGCGGTGCGACGCTCGCCTGGCCGCCCAGGAATCTGGTCCGGCGACCTAGCGCGTCATGATGATCTGACAGGTCCGGCCGAAGCTATTGGTCTCGAAGCCCTGGCCGGTGATGGTACCCGCCTCCAGGTGTGCGGTCATCGATGCGGTCGTGGTGACACCTTCCTGGAATTTGGGCGAGAAAGCGCGCAAGACCTGGACCTGCGAGCCGTTGACTCGCAAGGTCAGCGAGCGGTTGCCGTGCGGGTTCTTGTCCCATGCCGGACGC
>JBPYDO010000140.1:0-7033 GCA_051985755.1 Reyranella sp.
CATGACCAGCACGATCAGGGCGGCGACGAACACCACCAGCATGGACACGAAGAAGGCCAGTTCCTGGCTGCCGACGAGCTGCTCGATCTCCGGCTGCACGATCTTGGAGAAATGCAGCGCCACCCAGCCGGCAGCGATCCACGACGCGATGAACAGCACGGCATGCGCGAACCCCGCCGACATGCCCATCGCCGCCCCGAAGATGGCGACGGCAATGACGGCCACGTCGAACACGGTGATGCCCAGCTGATCCATGGACTGCCAACTCGCTGCTCTAGCGCCTGCGGTCCTGAGCCCCCTCACGCTCGCGCCTGTTGCGGCTGAGGGGCCGGTCGGCCGGCTGAAAACGCGCCACAAGGTCGGCCAGATGGTCGATTTCGTCAACAATGATGCCCTCGGGCGCGCGATGCGCCGCAGGCGATGCAGCACCCTTACCGCCGCGCGCCCCGCCGCCGGGTACGAGGGCGGCCCTGAAGCCGAGCTTGGCCGCCTCGCGTAGCCTGGCCTCGCGCTGGCCCACCGGGCGCACCTCGCCACCCAGTCCGACCTCGCCGAACACCACCATGTCGGGCGGCACCGGCTGCTCGGCCAGCGAGGACACGACGGCGGCGGCGACCGCGAGGTCGGCCGCCGGCTCGCCGATCCTGAGCCCGCCCGCCACGTTCAGGTAGACATCGTTGGCGCCCAGCGCCACGCCGCAGCGCGCCTCGAGCACGGCCAGCACCATGGCCAGACGATTAGTGTCCCAGCCGACCACGGCGTGGCGCGGCGTGGCGAAGGCGGAGGGCGCCACCAGGGCCTGGATCTCGACCAGCACCGGGCGCGTGCCTTCAATACCCGCGAAGACGCAGGCGCCGGAAACATGGCCGCGCCGTTCGGCGAGGAACAGCGCGGAAGGATTGGCGACGTCGGCGAGGCCCTTGTCGGACATCTCGAACACGCCGATCTCGTCGGTCGGACCGAAGCGGTTCTTGACGGTTCGCAGGATGCGGAACTGGTGCCCGCGCTCGCCTTCGAAATAGAGCACCGTATCCACCATGTGCTCGAGCACGCGCGGTCCGGCGATGGCGCCGTCCTTGGTGACGTGGCCGACCAGCAGCACGGCGATGCCGCGTCGCTTGGCGAGCTCGACCAGCGCCTGCGCCGAGGCCCGCACCTGGGTGACGGTGCCCGGCGTGCTCTCGACCGTGTCGAGCCACATGGTCTGGATGGAATCGATCACCGCCACCTTCGGGGAATCGGGTCGTTCGAGCGTGGCCACGATGTCGCGCACCGAGGTCGCGGCGGTGAGTTGCACGGACGCATCGGCGAGCCCCAGCCGCTCGGCGCGCAATCGCACCTGGTCGAGCGCTTCTTCGCCCGAGATATAGGCGCAGGCGGTGTGCTGCCGGGCGAGCGCCGCCGCCACCTGCAGGAGCAGGGTCGACTTGCCGATGCCGGGATCGCCGCCGATCAGCAGCGCCGAGCCCACCACCAGGCCGCCACCGCACACCCGGTCGAATTCGGCGATGCCGCTTCGGTAGCGCGGCGGCTGCGGCGTCGATCCGGTGAGGCCGGCGAATTCCAGCGCGCGTCCCTTGCCGCCGCGGGCCAGGCCGCCGACCGGTCCGGCGGTCGGCGCCGCCTCCTCGACGATGGTGTTCCATTCGCCGCAGCTTTCGCAGCGGCCGCTCCACTTGCTGGTGACGGCGCCGCACGACTGGCAAACGAAGCGCTTGATGGGGCGGGCCATCAATGGAGCTCGTGCTTGGAGAGGCACCAACCGTCGCCATGCAGCCAGCACGAGTCATTCGCGTCGTGCGGATCGCGGCGCAGGCTGCGCACGGCCTCCTGGCCCGCCTTGTCGTTCAAGGCCCGATCGAGCGCCGCTGCGTCGGCATCGCTGCGCGCGCCTGCACAGGGATAGAAGCCCACCCAGCCGGCCGAGCGGGCGGCGTATCCGTTGCCCTTGCGGCGGACGCTCAGCATGAAGCCGCCGCGTTGCATGCTGACCGTTATCGGCAGCAGCAGGCGGCCGTTGTCGGCGAGGGCGTCGAGCCACCAGTCATGCGGCTTGGTTGCGCCGGCGAAGGCCACGACGACGTCCCACTGGCCGGGCATGGCTGCGCTGGCGTCGGCGGCATGGACGCGGACGTTGGGCCAGCGTGCCAGATTGTGCTGAGCGGCGGTCGCCAGCGGCGCGTCGATCTCGAATCCATCGACATGGCCGTGCGGCCCGGCGAGCTCGGCCAGGATCGCGGTGAAGTAGCCCGAGCCGGTGCCGATCTGCAGCACGCGGCTGCCGGGTGTGATGGCCAACCGGTCGAAGAAACGCGCCCACAGTCCGGGCTCGCCGGTATTCAGGCCGCGCGCTTCGTCGAGCGCCACCAGCACGTTGTGATAGAGCCGGCGCGGATCATCATCGGGCGTCGTCCAATAGCCATCGAACAGATGGCGGATGCGCCAGGGACCGGGACCGACGAAGTCCTCGCGCCGCACGCTGGCGAAGGCGTCGACGACCCGCTGATCACCGAGGTGGCAGACCGCGCGCAGCTCCTCGGCGAACCAGCGCCGCGCCTGCTCGAGGGTCGGCGCCCGGGGCATGGTCAGAGATTCCGCACCTGCATCTGGATCGGGCCTTCGGCGCGGCCGTGGATGAACTGGTCGACATGGGCGCTGCCGGAACGGTCGATATCGGCGACCGGGCCCTGCCAGATCAGTTTGCCCTCATAGAGCATGCCGATGCGATGACCGATCTTGCGCGCCGAAGCGATGTCGTGGGTGATCGACACCGCGGTAGCGCCGAGGTCGCCGACGCATTTCTTGATCAGCTCGTTGATCACATCGGCCATGATCGGGTCGAGCCCGGTGGTCGGCTCGTCGAAGAAGATGATCTCGGGTTCGCGGGCAATAGCGCGGGCGAGCGCCACGCGCTTCTGCATGCCGCCCGACAGCTCGGCCGGCGACAGCTCGCCGATGTCAGGCGCCAGCCCGACCGCGCCCAGCTTGGCGATGGCGACTTCCTTGGCCTTGGCCGGCGCCATGCCGTCGCTTTGGATCGGGCCGAAGGCGACATTCTCCCAGACCTTGAGGGAGTCGAACAACGCCCCGCCCTGGAACAGCATGCCGAACTTGCGCATGACCTCTTCGCGGCGGCGGCCGTTCATGCCAACCGTCTCCTGGCCGTCGATCTTGATCGATCCCGAGTCGGGCCGCATGAGGCCGAGGATGCACTTCAGCAGCACCGACTTGCCGCTGCCGGAGCCGCCGATCACCACGACCGATTCGGCCACCCCGACATCGAGATCGATGCCGCGCAGCACATGGTTGCTGCCGAAGGACTTGGTAACGCCGCGCAGGGAGATCTTTGGTTCGGCCATCTAGCGAGCGAAGAACGCCTCAGTGATGAAGTAGTTGAAGGTGAGGATCAGCATCGAGGCAGAGACCACGGCGTTGGTGGTTGCCATGCCGACGCCCTGTGCGCCGCCCTTGGACGTGTAACCGTGATAGCAGCCCATCAGCGTGATCAAGAAGCCGAACACCGCGGCCTTGACCAGGCCCGAGAACACGTCCTGGAATTGCAGGAAGTCGATAGTGTTGCGGAGATACGCCACGTCGTTGAAGTCGAGCTTGTAGACGCCGACGATATAGCCGCCCATCACACCCACGATGTCGTCGACCAGCACCAGGATCGGCATGGTGATGATGCCCGCCAGCACCCGCGGCGCCACCAGGTATTTGAAGGGATCGGTCGAAAGCGTGGTGAGCGCATCGATCTGCTCGGTGACCCGCATGGTGCCGATCTCGGCCGCCATAGCGGCGCCGACGCGGCCGGCCACCATCAGAGCGGCCAGCACCGGCCCCAGCTCACGGGTCAGCGACACGACGACGACGTTGGGGATGGCGCTTTCCGCCGAGAAGCGGGAGAAACCGGTGTAGCTCTGCAGCGCCAGCACCATGCCGGTGAAGATCGCGGTCAGACCGACCACCGGCAGCGAGTAGTAGCCGATCTCCAGCATCTGCCGCACGATCTGGCGACGGTAGTAGGGCGGCTGCACGACGGCCCGCAGCGCCTCGAAGGCAAACAAGGTGATCGCACCGGCAAGCTCGAGCGAGGCGAGCGTCATGCGGCCGAGCAGGGTGACGATCGGGATGTTCACGCTGCCGTCTCCTGCTGCTTTTCCTCGCCTGCGGGCGGGTGATCGACGTAAAGGCGCGCATAGCGCCGGCCGAGCGATGTCATGATCTCGTAGGCATTGGTGCGCGCATGCTCGGCGAGGTCGTCGGCCGTCATGTGCGGTCCCAGTATCTCGACGATCGCACCGGGCTGGCTGTCGGCCTCCGGCACGTCGGTTACGTCGATGGTCACCAGGTCCATGGAGATGCGGCCGATCACAGGTACACGATGCCCCGCAAGTTGCACATGGGTCCGGTTGATGAGGGTGCGGAAGTAGCCGTCGGCATATCCCAGCGCGATCGTAGCCACGCGACTTGGCCGTGCGGACCGCCAGGCGGCACCGTATCCAACGGTCTGCAGAGCGTCAATTCGCCGGGTTTGCAGAATGCGCGCGACAAGCGTCACCGTCGGTAGCATGGGATTGGTCTGGCCGGGCAAGGGATTGATGCCATAGAGCGCCGCCCCGGGACGCATCAGGTCGAAGTGGTAGTCGGGCCCGAGGAATATGCCCGATGAATTGGCGAGCGAGGCCGGAGCGCCCGGCATGGCCCTCAGGAAGGTGCGGAAGCGGGCGAGCTGCTCGCTGTTGATGGGGTTGGCCGGCTCCTCCGACACCACGAGATGGCTCATCAGGAGGGCGAGCCTGAGCCCGCGCAGGCGGCCGCGCTCGCTGATCAGCGCCTGGCTTTCCTCGGGGCCGAAGCCCAGGCGATGCATGCCGGTATCGATGTGGATCACCGCATCGAGCGGCCGGTTGAAGCGCTGCGCAGCAGCGCGCCAGGCGTTCAACTGGCCGAGGTGGTTGAGCACCGGCGTCAGCCCATGCTCGACGAAGTCGGCCTCGGTGCCGGACAAGAGCCCGTTCAGGACGTAGATCGGCAGTTCGGGCAGCGCCTGGCGGAGCGCGATGCCTTCCTCGATATGGGCGACGAAGAAGTGCCGGCAGCCCTCGGCGGCGAGACGCGGACCGACGGCGGTGGCGCCTGTGCCGTAGGCGTCGGCTTTGAGCACCGCCGCGCAATCGACCGGCCGGCCGCCAGCCTGTCCCGCATCGCGCAAGCCCCGCCAGTTGGCGGCGATGGCACCGAGATCGACCGTCAGGATCGCGCCCGCTCGGCGCGTCTGGGCCGCGTCAGACACGGCCTCATCGTCGTCGGCGGGAACCGGCATCGGCGGAATCAGAAGGTCGGGCCCGGCAGATCCCCGTCGGCCGGCAGATTGTCGAACTTGGTGTACTGGCCTTCGAAGGCGAGCCGTACGATGCCGGTCGGCCCATGGCGCTGCTTGGCGACGATCACCTCGGCCTTGCCGTACATCTGCTCGCAGCGCTGGCGCCAAGCCTCATGGCGCTCATTATAGCGCTGGTCGCTCTCGTCGGTGCGGCGCTTGGGCTCCTCGCGCATCAGGTAATACTCGTCGCGATAGATGAACATCACGACGTCGGCGTCCTGCTCGATCGAGCCGGATTCCCTCAGGTCCGCAAGCTGCGGCCGCTTGTCCTCGCGCTGCTCGACGGCGCGGCTCAGCTGGCTGAGCGCCAGCACCGGCACGTCGAGCTCCTTGGCCAGGGTCTTCAGCCCGCGGGTGATCTCCGAGACCTCCTGCACGCGGTTCTCCTGCCGCGCTCTGCCCGATGGCGCCAGCAGCTGGAGGTAGTCGATGATGATCAGGCCGAGCCCGTGCGTGCGCTTCAGTCGCCGCGCCCGCGTGCGCAGGGCCGCGATCGAAAGCGCCGGCGTGTCGTCGATGAAGAAGTTAAGGTGCTCGAGCTCCTGGCTGACCGACAGCACGCGGTCGAAATCGGCGCTGATCAGCTCGCCCTTGCGGATCTTCTCCGAGGGGATGGTGGCCTGCTCCGAGATCATGCGGGTGGCGAGCTGTTCGGCCGACATCTCGAGCGAGAAGAACCCCACGACAGAGCCGTCCACCACCTTGGGCCGCCCATCCTCGCCCATCTCCTCGCGATAGGCCTTGGCCGCGTTGAAACCGATATTGGTCGCCAGCGAGCTTTTGCCCATCGACGGACGGCCGGCCAGGATGACCAGATCCGACTTGTGCAGGCCGCCCAGCAGCTGGTCGAGCTGGGCGAGGCCTGTGGCGACGCCGGTGAGCTGGCCGACCCGGTGGTAGGCAGCCTCGGCCGCTACCGTGGCCTCGGTCAACGCCGCCCGGAAGGGCTTGAAGCCGCCTTCGATCTGGCCGGTGCTGGCGAGGTCGTAGAGCTGCTTTTCGGCCGTCTCGATCTGCTCCATCGCGCTTTCTTCGATGGTCGGCCGGAACGCGCCGTTCACCACGTCGTGGCCAAGCGCGATCAGCTGACGGCGCAGGAAGAGATCGTGGACCACCCGGCCGAACTGCTCGGCATCGATCACGTGCACCGACGCCGCGGCGAGGCCGGCGAGATAGGCGGCGCCGCCCGCCTCCTTCATGGCCTCGTCCTGCTCGAGGTAGGTCTTGAGCGTGATGACGCTCACCAGCTGGCCCTTCTCGATCAGGCGCGCGATCGAGTCGTAGAGCTTGCCGTGCAGCGCATTGGCGAAGTGCTCGCCGCGCAGGAAGTCGCTTACCCGGTGGTAGGCGGCGTTGTTGACCAGGATCGACCCCAGCAGGGCCTGCTCCGCCTCGAGATTCTCGGGCGGCAAGCGAAGCGGCGGTTCATCGACGCCCGGAAAGCGGGCGACATTCGAAGGATCTTGTTTGGGCTCCATCGCAGAGCCTTTAAAGAGTGGCGAGGGGTAGAAGCCACCTAGAATAAAGTTCCCCACAGGGGATTAGAACAACTTTGTGCGCTACTCCGCCGCCAGCGAGCGGGCAGCGACGACTCCGCGTTCCGCATCAACGACATAGTCGCGGATGAGCGGCGCGGCGTCCTGCCTG
>JBPYDO010000141.1:0-5682 GCA_051985755.1 Reyranella sp.
CAGTCGATCGCGGTTTCGATCTTCATTGGCTTGTTCGTCGCCGTGAACGAGCAGTCGGTCTTCTCGCACAATCTGGTCTATGCGGTCCTGCCGGTGTTTCTTCTGGGCGTCTGGCGGCTGGTCTCGCCCGAGCCGCGGGCGATCACCGCAGCAAAGGCTGCCGTGCTGATCGCGCTGGCGTCCTGCCTGGTATTGACCCACACCTCGGCTGTCGCTTTCGTGGCAGCCGCGGCGCTGGCGCTGCTATCGGGCAGGCGCTGGGCGCGTGACGCGTGGCTGCTGGCTGTGCCCCTGGTCGCAATACCGGTCGTGCTGGGCGGCATCGTGCATGTTGCCCTGGGCCAAATGGGCAGCCAGCCGATCGGCTTCGGCCAAGGGCGCTACAGCCCCCTCGCGTACGCCTTGCAGCTGCTCGACGGCCCGGGTTCATTGCTCGTGCCGGCGAAGTTCAGGGCGCAGTACATCGCGATCCTGCTGTTGTGGGGCGCCGCGCTTGCGATGGTTGGCTTTCCCAAGGCAAGCGGACTGCGCTTCGGCATCGTGGTGGTGGCGACGTCGCTCGCCGTGCTGTTCGCCCTGTTCAATCTCTCCTGGGTGTTCCCCGAGATCGTCGGCCGCTTCGTGCTGTTCGTGCCGCTGATCCTGGTGCCGCTCGTCTACCTGACCGCCTGGCCGATGGCGCCGCGACTGGCCACCCTGGCCGCCGTTCTCGTGACCCTGCCCACGCTCTACTGGACCGCCTCGTGGGCTGCCCGGCAACAGAGCCAGAGCCTCGCCGAGCTGGGCTTTCCCGGCAGCTTCATGCCGCCCAACGGCTATATCTCGCGCGACTACCGCTTCGGGCCGGCAGTGCAGACGGGCCAGGGCTTGCTGATCGCGCCCAGCCCGACCGAGGAGATCAAGGGTATGCGCCGCTAGGGCGGGCTGCGGTCATCGTCCTTCGGCCTGCCACACGCCCGGCTCGCTGAGCGCCCGGGCCAGCAATTTGCCGTAGCGCACGCTCTCCGAGATGCCGCGATCCTCGGGATAGTAGAAGCAGGTGTCGGCGATCTGCAGACCGGCGATCTCGGTCTGGATCCCGGGCAGCTTGGCCGCGAAGCCCGGCGGGCAGACCGGCTGGGCATGGCGCAGGCGGCCGACCTGGCTCGCCTTGAGGTCGCCCGGCTGCAGCGCCGGATTGATCCGCTGCAGGTAAGCGAACGCCTCGGCCACGAATTCATCCGACGAGCGTTCGAACTTGGGATGCGTCTGCGGCATGTAATAGGGCACGTACACGACGGTGTCGGGCAGCCGGCGCAGGTTGGAGAATTCGACGATGCCTGGAATGTCGATGGCCCGATCGCTGACGTTCAGCCAGAAGTGCCGCGACACCGACCGGCTGAGCTTCAGGACCACGCAGACCACGCCGATATTGCGGATCGCCTCGTAGCGGGCCTTGGCGGCGTCGGACAGGCCGGGCACCAGCGCCGGCACGAAAGGCGTCGGCACGGTCGATATAACCGCGTCGAAGGCCAGCCGCTGCCCGTCGGCGACCAGGCCGGTGACCCGTCCCTGCTCGCTGGTGATCTCGCTCACCCGGGCGCCGAGCTTGAGGCCGCCGCCCCGCCGGCCGATCGCCGCGACCAATGCATCGATCAGGGCCTGCGAGCCGCCGTCGATATAGCCGAGCTGCTCGCGCATCATCGAGGCGCGCGACGTGCCGACGCGCTTGATGCGCGCCCACACCCAGGCGGCCGAGATGTCGTCGGCATACTCGAAGAACTTCAACTCGAAGAGCCGCCGCCACAGCACGTCGTAGGCATGCGCGCCGTCCCACTTCACGATCCAGTCGCGGGCGCTCAGCCGCTCGAGTTGCGACCCGTCCTTGCGACGGGTCGCCAGCAGCATGTGCAGGCCATACCGCAGCTTGGCGATGGGCCCCAGCCTGGGAAAGGCCAGCAGGGCCAGCGGATCGCCCCAGCGATAGTGCCGGCCGTCGATAAAGTAGCCCATCGAAGTGTCGCGCCAGACCAACTTGTGCGCCATGCCGAGCTCGGCCATGAGCTCGAAGGTGGCGTGATCGGACTTGCAGACGAAATGGTAGAAGCGCTCGATCGACAGGCCATCGAAGTTGAAATGCGCCGCCATGCCGCCCGGCGCGCGGTCGGCCTCGAACACCGTGACCTGGTGGCCGGACCCGAGAGCGTGGTAGGCCGCCGCCAATCCCATGGCGCCGGCGCCCACGACCGCCACGCGCGCCATGCCTAGAACTCCAGGACCACTTTCGAGTAGACGGGATCCTGGAACGTCGCCCTGAGCGCCTCGACAAGCGGCGTCGCCTTGACGCCGAACAGCTTGGGCCAGTCGATGACCTCGAAGGTCTCCGGCAGCGCCAGCGCCTCGAGCTGGCTGGTCGTGAAGGGTGGATTGCGGTCGAACAGCGAGTAGAGGCCAAGCAGCGCGCGGAAGACGCCGTAGGGGATCGGCAGGATCAGCGACCGCGCACCGCTCGCCTGCTTGAGCGCGCGCACCCGGTCGATGAAGTTGATCCGCTCCTGGCCGGAGATGTTGTAGGCCTGCCCCGGACGCGGGCTCGCGAGACAGGCGGCGATGATGTCGCAGAAGTCGCCGGCATAGAGCGGCTGGCGCAGATAGCGGCCGTCGCCGGGGACCGGGAAGACCGGCGTGTGCGCCATGAAGCGCGCCAGCCAGCCCAAGTGCTTGCGGTCGAACCAGCCGAACATCAAGGTCGGGCGCAGGATGCAGCAGGGAATCGAGCTGGCGAGGACGAGCGCCTCCTGGGCCTTCTTGGTCTCGGCATAGTAGTCGCGCGCCGTCGAGTTCACCACCGAGGAGCTGACATGCACGAGGTAGCGGACGCCGCCGTCGCGTGCCGCCTCCAGCACGTGGCGCGTCGCGCTGACGTTGTTGGCGACGAACGGCGCTTCGCTCAGCGCGCCGATCTGCGCGTGGTTGATCACCACGGCCCGCGCCCCCGCGAAAGCCTCCTGCCAGCGGCCGGGCACGGCGAGGTCGGCCTCGACCAGCTGCACCTCGGGATGAAGCCGCGCCAGTATCCTGAGATTGACCGTGTGCTTGTCGATCGCGATCAGGCGACCGAAGTGCGGCGCCTTCAGGCGCGGCACGAGGTTCTGGCCGACGAGTCCCGCCGCTCCCGTGATGACGATCGGCCCGCCGAGTTGAGTCGGGTCAGCCACTCGGTGTCATCCCGAGCGAAACGAGGGACCTTTGGTGGGCGCCGCGAAGGGTCCCTCGCTGCGCTCGGGATGACACGGTGTGGGCAGCAACCGCTAGCGCGTCGGGACCGGGCGCTCGCCCGAATAATCATAGAAGCCGCGCTTGACCTTGCGGCCGATCCAGCCGGCCTCGACGTATTTCACCAGCAGCGGGCACGGCCGGTACTTCGAATCGGCCAGCCCTTCGTGCAGCACCTGCATCACCGAGAGGCAGGTATCGAGCCCGATGAAGTCGGCGAGCTCGAGCGGGCCCATCGGATGGTTGGCGCCGAGCTTCATGCCGGTGTCGATCGCCTCGACATTGCCGACGCCCTCGTAGAGCGCATAGACCGCCTCGTTGATCATCGGCAGCAGGATGCGGTTGACAATGAAGGCCGGGAAGTCCTCGGCATTGACCGGCTTCTTCTCGAGCTGCACGACGACGTCGCGCACGCTGCGGAAGGTCTCCTCCTCGGTGGCGATGCCGCGGATCAGCTCCACCAGCCCCATCATCGGCACCGGGTTCATGAAATGCATGCCCATGAACTTGCCGGGCCGGTCGGTCACCGAGGCGAGCCGCGTCACCGAGATCGACGAAGTGTTGGTGGCCAGCAGGACGTTGGGCGGCAGGCCGAGGCACAGCTTCTTGAAGATCTCGCGCTTGATCGCCTCGTTCTCGGTCGCCGCCTCGACGACCAGGTCGCAGTCGGCGAACGCCTTGTAGTCGAGGGCGGGTGCGATGCGCTTGAGCGCCGCCTCCTTGTCCTCGGGCCGGATCATGCCGCGGCCGATCTGCCGGTCCATGTTGCGGCCGATCGTCTCCATGCCGCCGGTGAGGCGCGCCTGGTCGACATCATTCAGCCGGATGTCGAAGCCCTTCAGGGCGCAAACATGGGCGATGCCGCTGCCCATCTGGCCAGCACCGATGACTCCGATGCGCTTGATCATGACGCGATGCTCCGCGCTACTTCTTTTCCACCGCGGCGGTCAGCTCGGGCACGATCTGGAACAGGTCGCCCACGATGCCGTAGTCGGCTACCTGGAAAATCGGCGCCTCCTCGTCCTTGTTGATCGCCACGATGGTCTTGCTGTCCTTCATGCCCGCGAGATGCTGGATGGCGCCGGAAATGCCGACGGCGATATAGAGATCCGGCGCCACCACCTTGCCGGTCTGGCCGACCTGGTAGTCGTTGGGCACGTAGCCCGCGTCGACCGCGGCGCGGCTGGCGCCGAGGCCGGCGCCGAGCTTGTCGGCCAACGTCTCGAGCAGTTTGAAGTTCTCGCCGCTGGCCAGGCCGCGGCCGCCCGACACCACGATCTTGGCCGAGGTGAGTTCGGGCCGCTCGCTCTTGGAAAGTTCGGCGCCGACGTAGGACGAAAGCCCCTTGGCGCCCTCGCCGCCGATCTGCTCGATCGCCGCCGAGCCACCGCCGGCCGCCGCCTTGAAGTTGGTCGGCCGGATGGTGACGACCTTGATCTTGTCGGCCGACTGCACGGTCGCCATGGCGTTACCGGCATAGATCGGCCGCACGAACGTGTCGGGCGACACCACCTGGATCGCCTCGGAGACCTGCGCCACGTCGAGCACCGCTGCGACGCGCGGCGCCACGTTCTTGCCGACCGAGTCGGCCGCCATCACGACATGGCTGTAGTTGGGGGCGAGCTTCACCACCAGCGGCGCGATATCCTCGGCGACCCAGTTGGCGTAGGCCGCGTCCTCGGCCTGCAGGACCTTGGCAACGCCCTGGATGGCGGCGGCCGACTTGGCGGCCTCGCCGGCATTGCTGCCGGCCACCAGCACTTCGACGGGCGACCCCATCTGGCCCGCCGCGGTCACGGCGTTGGCGACGTTGCTGCGAACCGTCTTGCCGTCATGCGCGGCGACAACGAGCACGGCCATATCAGATCACTCCCGCTTCGTTGCGCAGCTTGTCGACGAGCTCCGCCACCGTCTTCACCTTGACGCCGGCCTTGCGCTTGGGCGGCTCCTCGACCTTCAGCACCTTGAGCCTGGGCGCGATGTCGACCTTGAGCGCATCGGGCGCCAGCGTCTCGATCGGCTTCTTCTTGGCCTTCATGATGTTGGGCAGCGAAGCGTAGCGCGGCTCGTTCAGCCTGAGGTCGGTGGTGATCACCGCCGGCAGCTTGATCTTGATGTTCTCGAGACCGCCGTCGACCTCGCGCTTCACCTCGAGCGAGCCGTCGGCCATGTTGAGCTTGTTGGCGAAGGTGCCCTGCGACCAGCCGAGCAGGGCCGCCAGCATCTGGCCGGTCTGGTTGGAATCGTCGTCGATCGCCTGCTTGCCGACGATCACCAGGCCGGGCTGCTCCTTGTCGACGACGGCCTTCAACAGCTTGGCGACGGCCAGCGGTTGCAACTCGGCGTCGGTCTGCACCAGCACGCCGCGATCGGCGCCCATGGCGAGCGCCGTGCGGATCGTCTCCTGGCACTGCGCGGGACCGGCGG
>JBPYDO010000142.1:0-6478 GCA_051985755.1 Reyranella sp.
ATCGACAGGAGCGCCGAGGCGATGACCAGGCGCTGCCGCGCCGTCTCCTGCACATCGCCGTGCAACCGCTGGCGCAGGTCGTGGCGTTCCTGCGCCGTCCCGTAACGCACGCCGGCCGCCGCGCGAGGCGCGGCGGCCGGTTCGGGCGACGCGGAATTCCGCCACGCCTTCACCGATGGCCCCCTTCGTTTCTCGAGAGGATCTCGTCGATGGAAGCGGCGGCGGTCCCGCGGACGCCAACCGGACCCGAGGTTGCCGGCTCTTGAACACTGGCCGGTCGAGGGGGCGTCGTGGGTCCGGTCGAACGCCCTGGATGGGGTGCGGAGGCCGGCGAGGGGCTGCCGGCCTCCGCGGCGACGCGGCCACCACCGGGCACGTTCGACGAGGGGACGTCGCTGCCCGTTCGTGGGGGGGAAGGGAGTGGTGGTTCGCGTCGCGTCGGGGAATTTGTGTTGAGGGAATCGAGCCGGATCACCTGCCCGATCGAGGCCTGCTGAAGCTTCAGGTACTTTTGCGCCAGATGCTCGATGCGCTCGGCCTCGTTCAGGTGCGCCCATTCGATACGCAGCATGTGTGTGGCTTCCTGGCTCTCGAGGATCTTCTCGTTGGTGCGGTCGAGCCTCTCCTCGAGGTCCTGCACCTTGTATTTGACGGCGAACAGGCCGACCGCCGTGGCGACGGCGGCGACCGACCAGAAGAGCAATCCGCGATGGATCATGCGCGGCCGCCTTTCGGTGCCTGCAGCTTTTCCGCGACCCTGAGCCTCGCCGAGCGGGCACGCGGGTTGGCGGCGACTTCCTCGTCCGAGGGCAGCACCGGCCGGCGCGTCAGGTCACGCCACGTCGCCGCGCGCGGCGCCGCACCGGGTGGCGCGTGCCGCGAGGGGAGCGGCGTGCGACCCGAGCGAGCGCGCACGAATTCCTTGACCGCACGGTCCTCCAGCGAATGGAAGGAGACGACGGCGAGCCGCCCGCCCGGCGCCAGCACCTGCTCGGCCGCCGCCAGGCCGCGTTCGAGCTCGCCCAGCTCGTCGTTCACTGCGATGCGCAGCGCCTGGAAAGTTCGCGTCGCCGGGTCGCTCTCGTCGCGCGCTGCGGGGCCGACGGCGCGGCGAACGATATCGGCCAGCTCGCTCGTGGTTTCGATGCGCTTCTGTTGGCGGCGTTCGACGATGGCGCGCGCCACGCGGCGGCTTTTGCGTTCCTCACCGTAGCGCCAGATGATGTCGGCCAGTTCCTTCTCGTCGCCATCGTTCACCAGGTCGGCGGCCGACGCGCCGCGCCTTTCCATGCGCATGTCGAGCGGGCCGGAGACTCGGAAGGAAAAGCCGCGCTCGGCCTGATCGAACTGCGGGGAGGAAACGCCGAGATCGAGCGCCACGCCGTCGACTTCCGGCACGCCTTCGGCCGCGAGCAGCCCGGTCATGTCGCCGAAGCGGCCTTCGATCAAAGTGAGCCGTGGCGCATAGCGCTCGGCCAGCGCGCGGCCTTGCGCGATGGCATCGGGATCGCGATCGAGCGCGATCACGCGGCAATCGGCCCGGTCGAGAATTGCGCTCGCGTAGCCGCCGGCGCCGAACGTGCCGTCGAGATAGCGGCCGCCGTCGCGCGGCCCCAGGGCCTCGACCACTTCGCGGGCCATCACCGGGATGTGGCCTGCGTTCATGACTCACCGCCGTCGAGGCGTTGGACGAAGGCCAGCATCTTGGCGCGGTCGGACTCGCGGCGCGCCTGCCAGCGCTTGGGATTCCACAACTGGAACTTCTCGCCCTTGCCGACCAGCATCACGCCCGCGGACGTGTCGAGCACCTCGGCGAATTCGGCCGGCAGGCTGAAGCGGCCGTCGGGTTCCATGGCGATGGTGCGGGCGCTGGCCGAGAGATAGCCCGCCGGGTCGAACGCCTCGTCATCGAGCGCGACCTTCAGCGAACCCTTGGCACCCAGCGCCTCGGCGCGCAGGCGCGCCAGCATGGCGTCGAAGCCGGCGCGGCTGTTGCCGTTCACGACTCCGGGTGCGTTGGGCGAGTGATAGAGGACGAAGGCGCCGCGGTCATCGACAGGGAGCTCATCGCGAAAGGCCGCGGGCAGCAGCACCCGTCCCTTCTTGTCGAGCTTGAGCAGGATTTCGGACCGGAAGGCCACGACCCCGTCCCCCATCCCGCCGCCGGTGCCCCACGCCCCTGCGTATTCTTATCAACGGGACGAAATGGGATAGCATGGGAAATTCCGGGGTGCAATGGTTAAGGCACCGATTCCCTCAGGAATCTGAAGGCATTAGCCACAACATCTATTGTGCGCCTTCGGGATTCGGCCGCAAGGAATAGTTGGACTCGGCCTCGGGCCCAACTGCCTGAGTCCCCTGAAATGTCGATGACATCGGCATTTCTTGGCTGGACAAAGAGTACGCAGAACAGGTCAGACGGCCTGTAAGCCGGGTTCTGTTCCCGCCTTGGAAGCGGGAGATGGCCATTCCTCTGGGACGTCCGTTGCCGAACGCCTCGCGCGACCGACCCGGGCGACGGCGCGGAAACGCGCGTGCCGGTTGCCCGGCGTGTCGCCCCTATTTGGTCTTGCTCCCGGTGGGGTTTGCCGTGCCGCTTCCGTTGCCGGTCGCGCGGTGGGCTCTTACCCCACCGTTTCACCCTTGCCTGCCCGGTAAACCGGACCGGCGGTCTGTTCTCTGTGGCACTTTCCCTGGGGTCGCCCCCGCCGGCCGTTAGCCGGCACCGTGTCTCCGTGGAGCCCGGACTTTCCTCCCCTGACCGGTTGCCCAGCCAAGCGCAGCCATCCGGCCGTCTGACCTGAAGCGGTTAGCTAGGCCTCGGCCCCCACCTGGTCAAGCAGGTCGGCGAGCCTCACCCGTGTCTCGGGATCGGCCACGCCATCCTCCTTGGATGGCCGGAAATGGCGCTGGAACGCCCGCACGATGTCCTCTGCCGCGACCTCGCCCGGCGGCGCATAGCCGTACCGCTGCAGGGCTGGCTGAACATCGCCCTTGAGCGGCGCCGCGCCCGGCCGCGGCCACAGCCCGATGCCGGCTTTGGCCAACGCGGTCCAGGGAAAGCGCAGGCCGGGATCGACCTTGCGCCGCGGCGCGATATCGGAATGGCCGACGACATTGCGCGGCTCGATCGCCGAATGACGACCGAGGATGCCGCGACAGAGCTCGATCAGAGCCTCGACCTGCCGCGCCGGAAAGTCGTGCCGATCGCCGTGCAGGTTGACGATCTCGACGCCGATCGAGTTGGCGTTCAGCCCCTCGCGGCCGCGCCAGTGAGAACGGCCGGCATGCCAGGCGACGCGCTCCTCGGGCACCAGGCGATAGATCGTGCCATCTTCGGCCAGCACATAGTGGGCGCTGACGCGCAACGGGCGCGTCGCGTCGGTCAGCACGGCCAGCGATTCTTCGAGCGGCAATTCGGTATAGTGCAGCACCAGCAGGTCGATGCCGGCGTCGGCCGGACGCGCCGCCTGATTGGGCGACGGCCAGTCGTGCATGTTCACGCGGCGGCCAGCCCGCGTTCGCGCCGCAACCGGTCGTAGGCGTCGTTGATCAGCGCGAGCTTGCGGTTGGCGACGGCGATCGCCTCCTCGGGCAGACCCTGGGCGATCAGCCGGTCGGGATGGTTGGCGCGCACCTGCCGCAACCAGGCCTCGCGGATCTGCTCGTCGGTCGCCAGCGGATCGATGCCGAGGATCACGCAGGGCTCGCACTCCATGACGCCGAGCGCCGCCGCCTTGGCCCGCTCGAAGCGATTGCTGTCGAGGCCGAAGATGCGCGCGACCTCGGCGAGGTAATCCGCCTCCTGGGCCGTCACCTTGCCGTCGGCCTTGGCGATGTCGAACAGGCCTTCCAGCACATGCTCGAGGATCTCGGGCGCGTCGGGGAAAAGCGCGGCGACCTGGCGCGCGTAGGGCTCGAATCCCGCCGCATCGCGCTTGGCGAGATTGAAGAAGCGTTCGACGTTGCGCTCGTCGCCGGGCGGCACCTGGAAGAAGAAGCGGAAAGCCTCGACCTCATCGCGCGTCACCTCGCCGTCGACCTTGGCCATCTTCGCGCCGAGCGCGATCACGCCGATCGTGAAGGCGATCTCGCGAAGCCCGGGGTGGTCCTCGATCGGCGCGTTGGGGTCGCGCACGGTCGGCATGGTCTCGGCGCTGGCGCGTTCGTCGAGCACGTAGCGGTCGACCGCGTGCCCGGCCATCACGCCCAGCAGGCCGGCAATCGGGCCGCCCATTGCGAAGCCCGCCGTGCCGCCCACGATCTTGCCCCAGATCTTCATGCCGAATCGCTACCCGCGCCCAGTTACAGGATCAAGGCGCCGATCGCCACTGCGGTCAGCAGGACCAGGGCCAGCCATCGGTAAAACCGCTCGCTCGCCAGGGGAAACAACTGCTGGCCGAGCAGGCCGCCGATCATGACCGCCGGCGCGAGGCAGAGGCCAAGCAGGCCGGTTTCCCAGCCGACCAGGCCGCGCCCGGCAAAGACCGACAGCGCCGCCACATCGACGAACAGGAAGTAGGTGGTGAGGTTGGCGCGCGTTTGCGCCGCCGGATCCTTGCCGGCGAGGTAATAGAACACGATCGGCGGGCCGGCCATGCCGGAGAGGCCGTTGAGAAAGCCGCTCGCCGCGCCGGTGCCGAGCGTCGCCGAGAGATGAGGTTTGCCGTGGTAGCGCCAGCCGCTCGCCAGCAGCACGACGGCGCCCAGCACAATCGCCGAGATCGTCCAGCGCATCGGCCGCGGGTCGATATGCGTCAGCACCAGGTTTCCGAGAGGGACGCCGACCACGGCGGCCAGCAGAAAGAGGCCGATGCGCCGCCAATCCACCATGCTGACAACTTTTGGCAAGAGCGGCAGTACAACAGCCACCTCGAGCATCAGGCAGAGCGCGATGCCGATGGTCGGGCCGTAGACCGCGGAGAACGCCGGAGTCATGACCATAGCCGCGCCAAAGCCCGTGAATCCGCGCACCATGCCGGCCATGACCGCCACCGCGGCGGCGATCAGGAAGGACGTCGAAAGAAGGTCGGGCATCGCGCGGCAGGCGATCAAGCTAGCATTGCCCGGGCCCGACCCGGTCATCATATAATGCAGACCATGCCCTCGAAGAATTTGGCTGTTTCGAAGGTGCCGCTCGACATGCCGTTCGTGCAGCGGCGGCCAGAGAATGTCGGCGGCAAGCCGTTCAACCTGGTGTCGGACTACAAGGCGGCCGGCGACCAGCCTGAGGCGATTCGCCAGCTGATCGACGGCCTTAGCACGGGCGAACGCGACCAGGTGCTGTTGGGCGTTACCGGCTCGGGCAAGACCTTCACCATGGCCAATGTCATTGCAAACCAGCAGCGGCCGGCGCTGGTCCTGGCACCGAACAAGACCCTGGCGGCGCAGCTCTACGGCGAAATGAAGGGCTTCTTTCCCGACAACGCGGTCGAGTACTTCGTCTCCTACTACGACTACTACCAGCCCGAAGCCTACGTGCCGCGGACCGACACCTATATCGAGAAGGATTCGTCGATCAACGAACAGATCGACCGCATGCGCCATTCGGCAACGCGCGCCCTGATGGAGCGCGACGACGTCGTGATCGTGGCGTCGGTCTCGTGCATCTACGGCATCGGTCCCCTGGAGAACTACCAGGCGATGACCTCCCGCTTGCACAAGGGCCAGAAGGCGGAGCGCAGCGCGCTGCTGCGCCGCCTGGTCGAGCAGCAATACAAGCGCAACGACAATGCCTTCCAGCGCGGTACCTTTCGGGTGCGCGGCGACACCGTCGACCTCTTCCCCGCGCACTACGAGGACAAGGCGTGGCGCATAGAGCTCTTCGGCGACGAGATCGATTCGATCACCGAATTCGACCCGCTGACCGGCGAGAAGTCGGCGACGCTCTCCGACATCGTGGTCTACGCCAACAGCCACTATGTGACGCCGCGACCGACCATGCAGCACGCCATCCAGCAGATAAAGAACGATCTGCGGCAACGGCTCGACGAGTTCAACCGCGCCGGCCGGCTCCTGGAGGCGCAGCGTCTCGAGCAGCGCACGTTGTTCGACATCGAGATGCTCGAGACCACCGGTTCCTGCGCCGGCATCGAGAACTATTCGCGTTACCTCACCGGCCGCCGCCCGGGCGAACCGCCACCCACCCTGTTCGAGTACTTTCCCGAGAACTCGCTGCTGATCGTCGATGAAAGCCACGTCACGGTGCCGCAGATCGGCGGCATGTTCAGGGGCGACTTCAACCGCAAGAGTGTGCTGGCCGAGTTCGGCTTCCGTCTCCCCTCGGCGATCGACAATCGGCCGCTGAAGTTCGAGGAATGGGAGGCGCTCAGGCCGCAGACGGCATTCGTCAGTGCCACGCCCGGACCATGGGAGATGGAGCGCACGCAGGGCATCTTCATCGAGCAGGTGATTCGCCCGACCGGCCTCATAGACCCGACGGTGCTCGTGCGGCCGGTCGATAAGCAGGTCGACGACC
>JBPYDO010000143.1:0-14942 GCA_051985755.1 Reyranella sp.
AGCCGGTCCGGCACTGAAAACCCAGCACGCGTCTGGCCTTGGAGGCGTCGTAGACCCGGTCGACGGAGTCGAACATCGTCCAGCCGCGCTTTTCATATCTCGCGCGGTAGTCGGGGAAATAGCGCGCGACGACCGCCGGCGCGTTGGCCAGGAGCTCGCGGCAATCGGCGGGGGAGAACGGCGTCATCGATGAGATGATGAAGGTATCGAATCCCAGCCCGGGTGCCTTGGCCAGGGCAACGACGTGGGCTTCGGCGCAATCTTCCACCGTCAGCCGACGGAACAGGAACTCGTTGGCCTTGGTGTTCTCGCCCGACTGGACGATGGCGTGCGCCATGTCGTCCTCTTCCGGAAAGAACCGGGCCGTCCGCAGCACCAGGATCGGCAGCTTGTGCAGGTGATGGAACAGCCGGCACAGCTCCTCGGCCGCGAACTTGGTGACACCGTAGATGTTGCGCGGCTGCAGGGGCGCCAGAGTCTCGTCGATCCACGCCGCCTCCTTGGCGCCGCCGGCGTGACCGTCGCGGATCTTCTGCGAGATCATCAGGGATGTGGTCGAGGTGAAGACGAAGCGGTCGACCTCGGCCTCGATCGCCTCTTCGAGGAGATTGAGCGTGCCCTGGACGTTGACCGCGACGAATTCCGAGTTGTCGTGCGTCTCGATATGCGGCTTGTGCCGGGCCGCCGCATGGATGATGGCCGTGATGCCGTGATCGCGGATGACCCTGCGGACCAGGGCGCGGTCGACCACCGTGCCCACGACCGCGGTCGTCGCACCTGGTTCGGGGTCGAGCCCGATCACCGTGTGCCCGGCGCGGCAAAGCCGCGGCACGAGGGTCTGGCCGAGCCAGCCCGACGAGCCCGTCACCAGGATGCGCATCACAGGCCCGCTTGGGTGAGCGCCTCCCGCTGGCGGGCCGCCAGCGCTTCAAGCTCGAAATCGCCGATCAGGCTTTCGAACAGGCGGTGCCAGTTGATCGAGGCGCGAAGATGGATGAACACGGCGCCGAGGCCGATGGCGGCGCGATCCATGAACACGAACTCGCGCGGCGGCCGCACGCCGCCCATGCGACGCAGCTCGCCGAACACGTTCTGGGCCATGTCGCGCCCGAAGCCCTCGGCCAGGCCCTCGGTCAGGCGGCGTGGCCGATCGTCCATCAAGGGGCCATAGAGGAAAGCCGCCCAGCGGTTCAGGACCGCGATCATCTCGCGGGTGAGGCCCGTGAAGCCCCAATCCTCGTAGGCTGCCACGGCGCGGTCGAGGTTGTCGGTCATCAGGGCGCGATAGAGCTCGATCGAGCCGCGCACGAAGCGCGGCGGAAAGATCCGCACGCAGCCGAAGTCCATCAGGTTCACGTCGGCGCCGGGCCGCACCGTGTAGTTGCCGAGATGCGGATCGCCGTGGATGACGCCGTAGAAGTAGAATGGCACGTACCAGGCACGGAACATGTTGACGGCCAGCCGGTCCTTGTCCTCCTGGGGCTTCTGCTTCCAGTCCAGGAGCTTGTCGCCATCGAGCCAGGTCATGGTGAGCAGTCGGTCGGTCGAATAGTCGGGCACGACCTCGGGCACATGCACCGCCGCCTCATCGCGCAGCATATGTCGGTAGAGCCCGACGTGCCTCGCCTCGCGTTGATAGTCGAGCTCCTCGCGCAGCCGCGTCGTGATCTCGGCATGGATCTCGTCGGTGCGGATCGCCGGATCGAAGCGCTGGCCGATCGCGAACACGAGCTTCAGCTGGTTGAGGTCGGCCTCCATTGCCGACGCCATGTCGGGATACTGCAGCTTGGCCGCTACCTCGCGGCCATCCGGCAAGGTCGCGCGATGGACCTGGCCGAGCGAGGCGGCAAAGGCGGCCTCCTTGTGGAAGGCGCGGAACTTCGCCTGCCAGTCGGGCCCGAGCTCGGTCGCCATGCGGCGGCGCACGAAAGCCCAGCCCATCGCCGGCGCATTGGCCTGCAGCTGGGCGAGCTCACGGGCATATTCCGGCGGCAAGGCGTCGGGAATGGTGGCAAGCAACTGCGCCGCCTTCATCAGCGGGCCCTTCAGGCCGCCGAGCGCTGCCTTCAGCTCCGCCGCGTGCTTGTCCCGATCGAGGTTCCAGCCGAGGTAACGCTCGCCCGCAAGCCGCGCCGCCAGCCCGCCCACCGAGGCGCCGACCCGGGCGTAGCGGCCGAGCCGGCCGCCGAGGGAATCGCCTTCATCCGTCATCGCAGCCTGTCATCCTGAGCGCAGCGAAGGATCTCACGCTGGCAGCAGAATCGTTGATCGTTCCGTTAGGTCCTTCGCTTCGCTCAGGACGACAGAGAGGGCTCACAGCTTCTCCAGTTCGTCGACAAAGCCCGAGATTACGCCCAGCCCCTTGTTCCAGAAGGTAGGGTCGGAGGCGTCAAG
Source organism: Reyranella sp. (assembly GCA_051985755.1). GTDB lineage: Bacteria > Pseudomonadota > Alphaproteobacteria > Reyranellales > Reyranellaceae > Reyranella. The sequence continues at coordinate 2,395 of JBPYDO010000143.1, forward strand.
GCCGAACGGCGCCAGGAGTTCCTTGTGCCGCTTGATGCCGCCGGCCTTCAGCATGTCGAGGTATTTGCTCTCGAAGTCGGGCAGGCCCGACTGGTAGACGGCGTAGAGCGAATTCACCAGGCAATCGCCGAACGCATAGGCGTAGACGTAGAACGGCGAGTGGATGAAGTGGCCGATGTACGACCAGTAGAACTTGTACTCCTCGTCAAAGATGAATCCCGGTCCCAGGCTCTCGCCCTGCACCGACATCCAGATCTCGCCGATCCCGTCCGGTGTCAGCTCGCCCTCGCGGCGCTTCATGTGCAGACGCGATTCGAAATCGTAGAAGGCGATCTGGCGCACGACGGTGTTCAGCATGTCCTCGACCTTGCCGGCCAGCATGGCCTTGCGCGCCGACTTGTCGGGGGCCGTCTTCAGCAGCGACTGGAAGGTCAGCATCTCGCCGAACACCGACGCTGTCTCGGCCAGAGTGAGCGGCGTATCGGCCATCAGCGCGCCCTGCCGCGCCGACAGGACCTGGTGCACGCCATGCCCCAGCTCATGTGCCAAGGTCATCACGTCCCGCACCTTGCCCTGGTAGTTCAGCAGGAGATAGGGATGCGCCGACGGCACCGTCGGGTGGGCGAAGGCGCCGGGCGACTTGCCGGGCCGCGCCGGCGCGTCGATCCAACCCGTCCCGAAGAATTTCCGTCCGACCGAAGCGAGTTCCGGCGAGAAGGCGTTGTAGGCCTCGAGCACGATCTTCTCCGCCTCGGGCCAGGGGATGACCCGGTCGTCGTGCTCGGGAAGCGGTGCATTGCGATCCCAGTACGGCATCCGGTCGACGCCGAACCATTTGGCCTTGAGCGCGTAGTAGCGGTGGGCCAGCCGCGGATAGGCCGCCTTCACGGCCGAGGCCAGTGCGTCCACCACTTCGTCCTCGACCACGTTGGCGAGATTCATCGACGACTGTGGACGAGGGTATTTGCGCCAGCGGTCCTCGATCTCCTTGTCCTTGGCGAGCGTATTGGTCACCAGCGAGAAGATCGCGATATTGTCGCCCTGCACCTTGCCGAAGGACTTGGCGGCTTCCTTGCGCACCGCGGCGTCCTTGCTGGAGAGCCTGTCGAGGATTTGCGGCTCGCTCAGCATTTCGTTGCGGAAGGGATAGCGCAGCCGCGCGATGGTCTCGTCGAACAGCCGCGACCAGGCGGCGCGGCCGACGACGTATTTCTCGTGCAGCGCCTTTTCCATCTCGTCTGAGAGCTGGTGCGGGCGAAAGACGCGCAGATCGCGCAGCCAGGGCGCATACTTGGCCAGCGCCGCATCCTTTTGCTTGGCGGCGAGGTCGTCGTCCTCGAGCTTGTTGATCTCAAGGCGAAAGAACACCAGCTTCGCGCCGATATCGGTCAATCTTTCGGAAATATTCTGGGAGAAGCGTCCGCGCTCCGGATCCGCCTGATCCTGCGCATAGTAGAGCGATGCGTAGGAGCCGACGCGCCCCATGCGATCCTGCAGCGCCTCGTAGCGCGCCACGGCGCCGCCTAGCGCCTGGCCCTCGAGGGACGCAACCTTTCCTTCATAGTCGCGGGCGAAGGCCTCGGCATCCCGGGCGGCCTGCTTCAGGTCGGCTTCGAGGTCCGAGCCGGAGGGGCTGGAATAGAGATCGGACAGCTTCCAGGTCGGCAGCTCGCCCAGTATGGCATTCATTACGCGCTCCTTGATCGGCCCTCGATATCGGGGTCGGCGGCGATGGCGTCAAGGAAAGGACCAATCAACAGCGCGGCATAGGGTTCACATTTCGCCACATCGCTTTCCTGGTAGTGCCCGGCCGCGTCGAGCAGGTTCATTGTCCCCAACAGGCGTCCGGCATAGACCACCGGCACGTTCATGGCTGATTCACAGCCCAGCGACTTGATCAGCTCGTGGTCGAAGTAGGCCCATTCGATGTCCTTGGCGTCGTAGCCGACCCAGGCGCGGCGTTCTTCGACCACCCGTTTGTGCCAGGGCGTGGACTTTATCTCCTTGTAGCCGCCCACGGGATATTCCTTGGGCGTGTTGGTGTAGAGCCGCTTCACCCGCAGTCTGTTGGGCGCGACGTAGAGGAGTGTGAACAGCTTGTGACCGACCGTCCCGGCCAGGGCGCGGTCGATGGCCCTGAACAAAATCTCCGGGCGTCCCGGCTGCTTGAGAGCATCGATGCAGGCTGCGAAAGAAGTCATGAGGGGCCTCCGGTATTCGGGCGCGGCGCGCGCGGGATGCGCTCGGGCAGGACGCCGGCCGGCATCAGGCGCAGCACCAGGATAAGGGTGACGGCGATCAGGAGTTCCTTGATCGCCGCGCGTTGCACCGCCGTAACCGCTGGAATGAGCTCGACGAAGAAGCGCGCCGACTCGAGCAGTGTCACGAGCAGATAGGCGCCGACCAGCGCGCCGACCGGGCTGCCGACCCCGCCCGCGGCGACGGCGAGGAAAATGTAGACCGTGATCAGCGGCAGGAAGAGATCGGGCGCGATGTACGAGGTGAAGTGACCGTAGAGCGCGCCGGCCAGACCGGCGATCGATGCCGAGAGCGCGAAGGCCTCAGCCTTGAAGCGCAGGACCGGCTTGCCCGCCACCTGCGCCACCTGGGCATCCTCGCGGATGGCGCGCAGGGCGCGGCCGTAGGGCGAGCGGTCGATGCGGCGCACCAGGACGAGCACGACGACGAGCACGCCGAGAACGATCGCAAAGTAGGCCGCGTTGAAGTCGCGGCCCAGTGCGGCTTTCCAGGGGCCTGGGATGCCGGAAATGCCCTCGGTGCCTTGGGTCAGCCAGATCTCGTTGGACGCCACCAGCCGGATCACCTCGGCAAACCCAAGGGTGACGATGGCGAGGTAATCCGCGCGCAGGCGCGTGGTGGATAGCGTCACGATCAGTCCTGCCGCGCCGCCCACCAGCAGCGCCAGGACCCAGCCGCCCAGGATCGGCCCGTGGCCGGCCGTCGTCAGGAGGGCCGATGCGTAGGCGCCCAAAGCGAAGAAGCCTGCCAGGCCGAGATTGACCATGCCTGCCCCGCCCCAGATTAGGTTGAGGCTGAGCGCCAGCATGGCGTAGATGCCGCCGATGGTGGCGATGAACAGAAGGTAGCTCGCCACGCTAGTAGGCCCTTTCGCCGAGAAGCCCGCGCGGGCGCAGCGTCAGCACAATCAGGATGGCGAAGAAGCCGACCGCCGAGCGGTAGGGCGAGCCGACGACCAGCACCGATAGCTCCTCGGCAATGCCGATCAGGAAAGCGCCCAGTACGGCGCCCGGCGGACTGCCGAGACCGCCCAGCACGGCGGCGGCAAAAATCGAGAGCAGGATACGCGTGCCCGTGAGCGGATCGATCGCGCTGTCGAGCCCGAGCAGCATGCCGCCCACGCCGACCAGTCCCATGCCGACGAAGCTCGCTGCCATGGCGACGCGTTGCGGCCGAATGCCCTTGAGCGCTGCCAGCTCCGGATTGTCGGCGGAGGCGCGCATCGCCTTGCCAATCCGGGTGAAGGCGAGCCCGGCGAACACCAACAGCATGATGGCAAGCGCGATGCCCATCGTCTCGAGCTGCTGTGGGCTCACGCGGATGTCGCCGAGATGGACGTCGCGGGCGATCGGCCGGTCGTAACCGCGCATATCGTTGCCGAAACCCAGCCGAATGACATTCTCCAGGACCAGCCCGGACGCGATGGAGGCGATGGCGGCCGGCAGCGCGCCCTGCTTCACCAACGGCAGATGCGCCACGCGATCGAAGAACAGGCCGACCAGGCCCGCTGCAAGGAAGGCGACAGCCAGCGATCCCACCATCTGGAAGCCGGCGCCATAGGCGAGATAGCCCGCGAAGGCCCCGAGCGTGGCGACGCCCGAGATCGAAAAGTTGGGGAAGCGCAGCACGGCGAACATCGCCGTGAAGCCGATCGCAGGCACGGCGAGCAGCGTGCCCGAGACCAGTCCGTTGATCAGCGCCTGGAGGACAAAGGCCATCCGGCGCTGATCAGGCGATCTTCAGCAGGTTGAACTTGCCACCCTTGATCTGCTCGTAGCGGAACTTGCAGGTGAGGATGTCGCCCTTGTTGTCGAAGTCGCACGGGCCGGACGCGCCGGTGTAGTCAACCTTCTCGCCCGCTGCGATCGCCTTCAGCCCGTCGAGCGCGTTGTCGACCGACTTGCCGCCGCCCTGGCAGATCTTGCGGATGTTGTCCTTGATCGCCGTGCCGCTCGCGGCTTTCGCCTGCGCCATCGCCATCAGCACCATGTTGGTGTGATCGTAGACCTGGCTGGTATAGGGATCGGGCTCGGCGAGCCCGCTCAGCTTCTTGACGCGCTGATAGGCGTCGCTGCCTTCAGCCGGCGACGGCGCGAAGGTATAGACACCTTCGACGACCTCGGGCTGGCCGATCTGGCTCAACAGCTTGGCGTTGATGGCATAGGCCTCGCCGATGATCTTGCCCTTGTAGCCCGCGCGATAGATGTCCTTCAGCAGCACCACGCAGTCCGGCGTGTAGCCCGCGGCGAAGATGAAATCCGGCTTGTCGCGCAGCGCCTCGTCGACCTCGGTGCGGAACGTGTTCTTCTTGTCGTCGTAGATCAGGCTCTTGTGCGTTGCGCCGCCCTTGGCCGCGACGTCATCCATTATCTCGATCGTGACCTTGGTGAACGGCGTCTGCGGGATCATTGTGAACATCCGCTTGGCGCCGAGCGACAACATGAATTGAGCAAGCGCGGTGATCTGCAGGTGCGAGTTGGGCTGCGTGCGGATGAGATAGCCCTGGTGCGGCAGGAGCGTGATCGAGTCCGAGCCAGACACAGTGGTGAGGAAGGTCTTGCTCTCCCAGCAAAGCGGCGCCACGGCCGTCGTCACGGCCGATGCCCAGGTGCCCATGATGGCCGAGACCTTGTCGACGTCGATCAGCTTGCGGGCGGCGCGCACTCCCTCATCCGGATTGGTCTGGTCGTCTTCACTGAACAGCTGGATCTGGCGGCCCAGCACACCTCCCGCGGCGTTCACTTCGGCGATTACAGCCGCCGCCACCTTGGCCATGGGTGGGCCGTAGGGCCCGCCCGATCCCGTGAGCGGCGTCAGCGTCGCGAGCTTGATGGGTTCTGCCTGGGCGCGAACGATGGCAGGGCTTGTGAAAGCGGCGACGCCGCCCAGAAGTGCCGCGCGGCGGCCAAAAGCGATACGGCTCATTGTTGACCCCTTACAGTTCCCCTCAACGTGACTGCAGCATAGGCTGCACCTCGCCACCGAGAAAGAGATCGCGCACGGTGGGATCCGACGCGAGCTCCTCGGCCCGCCCTTCCCGCTCGGCACGGCCCTGCACCAGCACGTAGGCCCGCGCCGATACGGCCAGCGCCTCCAAGGCGTTCTGCTCGACCATCAGAATGGCCACGCCCGACTGGTTCAAGGCGATGATCGTGGCGAACAGCTCCTCCGCCGCGCGCGGGCTGAGGCCCGCTGTCGGCTCGTCGAGCAGCAGCAAGTCCGGCGCGTTCATGAGCGCGATCGCCATGGCGAGGACCTGGCGCTGGCCGCCGCTCAGGGTGCGGGCGGCCGCCCGGCGCTTGTCGGCCAGCATAGGGAAGCGCCGGTACAGGTCGGCCATGCGTTGCCTGGCGTGCGCGCCATCGAGATAGCCGCCGATCTCGAGGTTCTCGGCGACGCTCATGGCGCCGAACACGTTGCGTTCCTGCGGCACGAAGGACAGGCCGAGCCGGCTGATCTCGGGCGCGCCGAGGCCCGCGATGTCGTGGTCCTTGAAGAGGACTTTGCCGGCGCTCGGCCGCAGCAGGCCGGCAATCAGCTTTAGTAGCGTCGACTTGCCTGCCCCATTGGGGCCGATCAGCGCCACGATCTCGCCCGGCTCCACGTGCAACTCGATCCCTTTGACGATGTCGTCGGCCGCGGCATAGCCGCCGCGCAGGCCGCTGAGGCGCAACAGGCTCATGCGGCCCCCCTCATGCCGCTCTCCGTCCGAGATAGGCTTCGCGTACGGCGTGATCGGCGCGCACTTCGTCGAACGTGCCCTGGGTCAGCACCCGGCCTTCGGCCATGACGATCACCGGATTGCAGAGATGGGCGATGAAGCCCATGTCGTGCTCGATCAGCAGGACGCTGATGCCACGCCGCGGCAGGTCGGCCAACCGCTCGCCGATCTCGTTCTGCAGGGTTGGATTGACGCCGGCGGTCGGCTCGTCGAGCAGCACCAGCTTCGGCGCGGCCATCAACGCGCGGCCGATCTCCAGGAGCTTCTTCTGGCCACCGGAAAGCGCGGTGGCGGGATTGTCGATCAAGTGTTCGAGCTTCAGGAAGCGCGCCGTCTGCCATGCCCGTTCGGCAAGTTCGGCCTCGCGCCGTCGCGCGGCAGCAGTACCGATCAACGCCTGCCACAGGGTCTCGCCCGGCTGGTCGCGGCCATAGAGCATCAGATGCTGGAACACCGAGAGCTTGGGAAAGCCACGCGCCACCTGGAAGGTACGCACCAGGCCGGCGCGGCTGACGGCGTCGGCGGGAAGGTTGGCGATCTCGCGGCCGTCAAAGCGAATCGAGCCCGCGTCGGCCGGCACCAGGCCGGACACGACGTTGAACAGAGTGGTCTTGCCGGCCCCGTTCGGCCCGATCAGTCCCGTGATGCGGCCGGGTTGCACCGCGAAGTCGACGCCGCGCAGGACTTCGAGGCCGTAGAACGCCCGACGCAGGTCTTTGACCTCGAGAAGCGGTTGTTCGGACATCCGGGCGGCGTATCCCGATCAGAGCCGATAGTACGCCTTGAACCACTCGACGTACTTGGGGATGCCCTCCTCCACCCTGACCTTGGGCGTCCAACCGAATTCGCGCGTCGTCTCGGCGATATCAGCGGCGGTTTCCAGCATGTCGCCAGGTTCGCCGGGCTTGAGCTCGACGACGGCCTTCCTGCCCAGCGCCCTCTCGAACAGTTCGACGACCTTGACGATATCTTCCGGATGCGAGGCGCCGAGATTGTACAGGCGATGGCCGGGCTCAGCCGCAGGCTTGTCGAGCGCTGCCACGGTCCCGGCTACTATGTCGTCGATGTAGCTGAAGTCGCGCTTCACGAAGCCTAGATGATAGAGCGTGATCGTGCTGCCCTCGTGGATCGCCTTGGCGAAGATATAGGGCGACATGTCGGGCCGGCCCCACGGGCCATAGACCGTGAAGAAGCGCAAACCGGTGGCCTTGAGCTTGTAGAGATGGGCATAGGTCTCGGTCAGCAGCTCACCCGAGCGCTTGGACGCGCCGTAGAGCGAGACGGGATGATCGACCCGATCGGCAGTCGAAAAGGGCTGTTTGTGGTTGCCGCCATAGACCGACGACGAGGAGGCATAGAGAAAGTGCTTCAGTCCGTTCAGCCTATGTGCCAGTTCGAGCACTACGAGGTGGCCCATGACGTTGGTATGGGCATAAATGAAGGGATCGACGATGGCATGCCGCACGCTGGGCTGCGCTGCGAGGTGGATGATGCGGTCGATGCCCCGATGCTGTTCCGCCAACCCCAGCATGACCTCTCGGTCGGCAATATCGGCCTCGATGAAGGTGAAGCCCTTGGCGCCGCGCAACGGCTTCAGACGGGCGAATTTCAGGGCCGGGTCGTAGAACGGGCTGAAATTGTCGACGCCGACGATCTCCTCGCCCCTAGCCTGCAACGCACGCGCGACTTGGCTGCCGATGAAGCCGGCGACGCCGGTAATCAGAATGGTCATTGGGGCAAAAGACTAAAGTATCGCGGGGTCGAAATGGTCGGGGGCCGGCGCTGATTACAACGTTTCACGGCCGGACGAAACGGTGAAACTGTGGTCCCGACCGACCTAAGCCCCTGCTAGCAAAACGTCTTTTTGGGGATGCTTCGGCGTTCCAGTTTGAGAGCGCAACAATCTGTCGCTACCGTGCCTATATTGCGGAACAGGGAGGTTGCCATGCCCCAGACGGTAACCCTGGACGATAAATATGTGCTGGAGACCGGGCGGGTCTACCTAACCGGCACCCAGGCTCTGGTCCGACTGCCCATGATGCAGCGCCAGCGCGATCAGGCCGCGGGTCTCAATACGGCAGGCTACATATCGGGCTATCGCGGCTCGCCGCTCGGCGGCTTCGACCAGGCGCTCTGGCAAGCCAAGCGCTTCATCAAGAACAACCACATCGAATTCCAGCCAGGCGTCAATGAGGATCTGGCTGCGACGGCGCTGTGGGGTACCCAGCAGATCCATCTCTATCCCGGCGCGCGCTACGATGGCGTGTTCGGCATGTGGTATGGCAAGGGCCCCGGCGTCGATCGCTGCGGCGACGTGTTCAAGCACGCCAACCATGCCGGGACCTCCAAGCATGGCGGCGTGATCGCGCTGGGCGGCGACGACCACATGGCGAAATCCTCGACTCTGCCGCACCAGAGCGAGCCTGCCTTCGTGGCGGCCGGCATGCCGATCATTCATCCGGCGTCGGTCCAGGAGTATCTAGATTTCGGCCTGCATGCCTTTGGCCTGTCGCGCTATTCGGGCCTCTGGGTGGCCTTCAAGGTGTTGAGCGAGACCGTCGATTCCTCAGCATCGGTCCATGTCGATCCGCACCGGATCGAGATTCACACGCCCACCGATTTCGCGATGCCGCCGGAAGGCCCGCACATTCGCTGGCCCGACGAGTGGCTGGGGCAAGAAAAACGGCTGGTCACCCTGAAGCACCCGGCGGCGCTCGCCTATTGGCGCGCCAACCGGCTCGATCGCATGATGCTCGGAGCCCCCGACGCGCGCCTGGGCATCGTCACGGTCGGCAAATCCTACCTCGATGTACGCCAGGCGCTGGACGAGCTCGGCATCGACGATCGCGAGGCCCAACGCCTCGGGCTTGCAGTCTACAAGGTGGGCCTGGTGTGGCCGCTCGAGACCGAGGGCGCCGCGGCGTTCTGCGAAGGCAAGCGCGAGATCCTGGTGGTCGAGGAGAAGCGGCCGATCATCGAGCCGCAGCTCAAGGACGCTCTGTTCAATGCGCCCGCCGACCGCCGGCCGCTGGTGGTCGGCAAGGCCGACGAGCACGGCCAGCCGCTGCTGAAGAGCGACGGCGAGCTGACACCTTTCGAAATCGCCTCGGCGATCGTGGGCCGTCTAGGCTTGGAGGCGCTCGGCGAGCGCACGTGGCAGCGCTTCGAGTCATTGAAGCAGCAGGCCGGCCGCCAGCTGCGCAACGAAGCCGGCATGGCGCGCGTGCCCTACTTCTGCTCCGGCTGTCCGCACAACTCGTCGACCAAGGTGCCGGACGGTTCGATGGCAATGGCCGGCATCGGCTGCCATACGCTCGCCATCGGCATGGAGCGCAACACCAAGACCTTCACCCATATGGGCGCCGAAGGCGCGCCTTGGGTCGGTGCCAGCCACTTCACCGACATGCCGCACGTCTTCCAGAACCTGGGCGACGGCACCTACTTTCACTCCGGCTACCTCGCGATCCGCCAAGCGATCGCGACCAACACCAACATCACCTACAAGATCCTCTACAACGACGCCGTCGCGATGACCGGCGGCCAGCCGCACGACGGCGACGTCCATCCCTGGACGATCAGCCAGCAGGTCTATGCCGAGGGCGCGCGTCGCATCGCGCTGGTCAGCGACGAGCCTGACAAGTATCCGGTCGGCACCGACTGGGCGCCGGGCGTCACCTTCCATCATCGTAGCGAACTCGACCGGGTCCAGCGCGAGCTGCGCGAGTGGAAGGGCGTCTCCGTCCTGATCTACGACCAGACTTGCGCCGCCGAAAAGCGCCGGCGGCGCAAGCGCGGCACCTATCCCGATCCGCAGAAGCGGGTGTTCATCAACCAAGCGGTCTGCGAAGGCTGCGGCGATTGTTCGGTGCAGTCCAACTGCCTTTCGGTGACTCCGGTCGAGACCGAGTTTGGCACCAAGCGCGCCATCGACCAGTCGTCGTGCAACAAGGATTTCTCCTGCCTGAACGGCTTCTGCCCGAGCTTTGTCACGGTCGAAGGCGGCAGCCTACGCAAAGGCAAGGCGATGGCCAGGAAGGCGCCTTCTGCGGCCGATGAACTCGCACTGCCGCCCATTCCCGCCCAGCCATCGCTTGCCGACAAGCCTTTTGGCATGCTGATCACCGGCATCGGCGGCACCGGCGTCGTTACGATCGGCGCCATCATGGGCACGGCCGCCCATATCGAGGGCAAGGGTGTGAGCGTGCTCGACCAGCTGGGCATGGCCCAAAAGGGCGGCGCGGTCGTCAGCCACGTGCGCGTCGGCAGGAACCCCGAAGCGCTGCACGCGGTTCGCCTCGGCGCTGGCGGCGCCGACTTGCTGCTGGGGTGCGATCTCGTCGTCAGCGCCGGTCCCGACGCCCTGATGCGACTCGAACCCGGCCATTCGCGCGTCATCGTCAACACTCACGAGACCATCACCGGCGAGTTCACCCGCCATCCCGACCTCGCCTTTCCCTCGCACACGCTGCGGCTCTCGATCGAAGCTGCTGCCGGCGCCGCTGCCTGCGACTTCCTGGAGGCGACCCGACTGGCGACAGGTCTGCTGGGCGATTCGATCGCCACCAACCTCTTCCTGCTGGGCTACGCCTACCAGAAAGGACTGATCCCGATCGGGCATGAGGCAATCGAGCAGGCGATCGAGCTGAACGGCACGGCCGTGCCAATGAATCTCGGCGCCTTCCGCTGGGGCCGTCGGGCCGCGCACGATCTCGCCGCGGTCGAAAAGCTGCTGACGCCGGCCGACAATATCGTGCCCTTCCCTCGGCCGGTGCGTGGGCTCGACGATCTTGTGGCGTCGCGGGTGAAGCTTCTGACTTCCTATCAGAATGCTTCCCTCGCCCGTCGCTACACCGACCTGGTCGAGCGCGTACGCGCCGCCGAACAGCGGGTGGTGCCCGGCCAGACGTCGCTGGCCGAAGCCGTGGCGCGCAACTACGCCAAGCTGCTTGCCTACAAGGACGAGTACGAAGTAGCGCGGCTGTACGCCGAGCAGGCATTCGCCGCCCAGCTCGGCGAACAGTTCGAAGGCGACTACCGTCTGAAATTCCACCTCGCTCCGCCGCTGCTGGCGCGCCGTGATCCAGCGACCGGGCACTTGATCAAACAGGAATTCGGTCCCTGGATGCTGCCGTTCTTCAAGGTCCTCGCCAGGCTGAAATTGCTGCGCGGCACCGCGCTCGATCCGTTTGGCCGCACCGCCGAGCGCCGGCAGGAACGAGCGCTGATCCCCGAGTACGAGAGCCTGGTCGACGAGCTGCTGCAGGGTCTCGGCGCGGCCAACCACGACCTCGCGGTCAAGCTGGCCTCGATACCCGACGAGATCAGGGGCTATGGACACATCAAGGAAGCCCACCTCGCCAAGGCTCGGCGCAAGGAGGCGGAACTTCTCGGCCAGTGGCGCCATCCCGACGTGCTGACCCAAGCCGCCGAATGAGGCCTGGGAGCCATTATAGCCGCGAGGCCTTGTTGCGCCGGCGCGGCGAAATGCGCTTGTATGAGCGGCGGGAAAGCCCTGCTTGATCGATCTCTCCATCATCATCCCGGCCCATGACAGGCTGTGGGCGCTGCCGAAGGCCGTCGACTCGTGCCGGGCCACCAACAGCTCCCATGAAATCATCGTCGTCGACGATGGCAGCCGTGACGGGACGGCGGAGTGGCTCGCCCGGCAACCGGACCTGGTCAAGTTACGCACGGACAACTGGGGAAAGGATTGGGCGGTCAACGCGGCGCTGGCCAGCGCGCGCGGCACCTACCTGCGGTTTCTCGACTCTGACGACTGGCTGGAAGCGAGCGCCAGCGACGACCAGCTCGAAATCGCGCGGCGGACTGCCGCAGACGTCGTCGTCGCCGGCTACCGGACCTACAACGAACCGGACCGCGCCTGGAGCCGCACCGATTGGGTGCCGTGCGACGACTTCGTCTCGCAGCAACTCGGCGAATGCGAGGGCTCGCACTATTCGGCTTTCATCTTCAAGCGCTCCTTTATCGCAGGCATCCCGCACCGACAGGAATTTGGCGCGAACGACGACCGCATGTTCCTGCTGGAGGTGGCGTTGCGCGGGCCCAAGCTCGCCGTCTACGACAAGCCGGCGTTCGTCCACCTGCAACACACCCGGTCGCGCCTGCAGGCGCCGCGTCCCGCCGACGTTCGCCTGCAGCAGTGCGACGAGCTCAGGATGTATCGAAAGTTCATGTCGCTTCTCGCCGCGCGCGGCGAACTCACGCCGCGCCGACGGCGTGCCCCGCTGACCTATCGACTCTGGCCGCTGGCCCATCGTCTGGCGCGATATGACGTCGATGCAGCGGCCGAGCTGGTTCACTGGATCTACGAGCTGGAGCCCCACTTCGAGGTCCCCGGCGACGGACTCCTGCCTACGATCTATCGCAACCTGGGATTTCGCCGCACGACGTTGCTGCTTGATCTGAGGCGACGCATCGTGTCGGCCCTGCGGGCGCCGCGACGGCGGACGAGGCCTGCGCCCGCTGCGGACCCCGGGGTCGCCGCTTGACCGATCTTTCCATCATCATTCCGACCTACAACAGGCTGTGGGCGTTGCCGAAAGCCGTC
>JBPYDO010000144.1:0-3277 GCA_051985755.1 Reyranella sp.
GGGCCATGCTCCAATGGTGCAATGACTGGGCCAGGGAGGCTAGGCGATCCGGGCGCACATCTGGCCGATCACCGACTCGACCGTGATGCCCTCGGCGCGCGCCGAGAAGTTGACCGCCATGCGATGACGCAGGATGGGCCCGGCCAGTGCCACCACGTCGTCGACCGAGGGCGCCAATCGGCCCTGGATGATGGAGCGCGAGCGGCAGGCCAGCATGAAAGCCTGGCTGGCGCGCGGCCCGGGGCCCCAGGCGACGCGCTGGCGCACCACGTCGAGATCGGTGCTGTCGGGCCGGCCGGCGCGCACCAGCTTCACGATGGCATCGACCACGCTCTGGCCGATCGGCAGGCGTCGCACCAGCGCCTGCGCCGCCATCAGGTCGTTGGGGGTGAGCGCCTGGCTCGCCGTCGGCACGTCGGCGCCGGTGGTGGCGATCATGATCTGGCGCTCGGCCGCCTCGTCCGGATAGCCGACATCGACCTGCAGCAGGAAGCGGTCGAGCTGCGCCTCGGGCAGGGGATAGGTGCCTTCCTGCTCGAGCGGGTTCTGGGTCGCCAGCACGTGGAAGGGCGCCGGCAGTTCATAGCGCCGCCCCGCCACGGTGACGTGCTTCTCCTGCATGCTCTGCAGCAGCGCCGACTGGGTGCGCGGGCTCGCGCGGTTGATCTCGTCGGCCATCAGCAGCTGGGCGAACACCGGCCCCTGGATGAAGCGGAACGAGCGCCGGCCGGCGTCGCTCTCCTCCAGCACCTCCGAGCCCAGGATGTCGGCCGGCATCAGGTCGGGCGTGAACTGGATGCGCTTGGCTTCCAGCCCCAGCACGATGCCCAGGGTCTCAACCAGTTTGGTCTTGGCGAGACCGGGGACGCCGATCAGCAGAAGGTGGCCGCCCGAAAGCAGGGCAACAAGGGTTTGATCGATGACGTCCTGCTGGCCATAAATGACCTTGCCGATGGCGCCGCGCGCGGCACGCAGTTGGCCGCCCAGCCGTTCGATGTCGGCCAAGGCTGCCCTTGCGTCGGCGTCATTTGCAGTGGAGGTGTCGGGGGCCACCAGATGCTCCTGTTGTCGGGGGATTATGAACGAGGGAAGCCCAGAATTGCGGCCGGAACAAGGGCATGACGGTTGACGAAATCGTGCGGCGTGTGCGCGCGCGCAGTGACCGTTTGGCATCAGGATTGCCAGTGGAACAGCTCCCCGTCGACAGCGACTTCTCGCTGAGCGGGGTCGAGCCGCGGCCGACGGAGTTCAGACCGGCCGCCGTGCTGGTTCCGCTGGTCACCCGTGACACCGGCGTGACGGTGCTGCTCACCCAGCGCACCGAGGACATGCCGAGCCATGCCGGCCAGATCGCCTTTCCCGGCGGGCGGCGGCAGAAGGGCGACGCCGACGAAGCCGCCACCGCGTTGCGTGAAGCCTTCGAGGAGATCGGGCTGGAGCCGCGTTTCGTCAAAATCATCGGGGCAGTCGATCACTATGTCACCGGCACCGGCTTCGAGATCACGCCGGTGGTCGGCCTGGTGACACCGGGGTTCACGACGCGTGCTGATCCGCGTGAGGTCGCCGACGTCTTCGAAGTGCCGCTCGACCACTTCCTCGACGAGAAGAACCACAAGATCGACAGCCGGACCTCGGCTGCCGGCCTCAGGCGCCCCTACTACGCCATGCCGTACGGCGAGCGCTACATCTGGGGCGCCACCGCCGGTATGCTCAAAAATCTGCAGCACATCCTGACCGCCGGCTGAAGCCGGTTGGAGAAGCGTCCATGCGCGTCGTGTTGTTCATCCTGCTGCTCGTGACGGCGCCGACCGCCGCCTTCTTCCTCTGGGCGTGGCTGGTGAAGATCAAGGAGGAGCGCAAGCTCGCCGGCACCCTGCCGGCGTGGCAGGACATGCCGATGACCTGGCTCGCCATCGTGGGCCTCGCCTGCGCCGCTGCGGGCTTCGTGGTGTTGTTCTTCACCCAGAACCAGGGCTATGGCGGGCTGTTCGCCCGCTAGCGAAAACAACAGCCTGCCCATGACGCCAAGCGGCCGCATCGATCCGCCCGGCTGGATGACCGACCCGCCGTCGCGCCGGCTGTTCGCCGTCCTGACGTCGGCCGGCATCGCCGCGCGCTTTGTCGGCGGCTGCGTGCGCAACGCCGTGCTCGGCCGGCCGATCGACGATGTCGACCTTGCGGTCGACAAGCCACCGGACACGGTGATGCGCGCGCTCGAGGCGGCCGATGTCAAAGTGATCCCGACCGGGCTCAAGCATGGCACCGTGACGGCGATCGTCGACAGTCGGACCTTCGAGATCACGACCTTGCGCCGCGACGTCGAGACCGACGGCCGCCGCGCCGTCGTCGCCTACACCGACGACTGGCTGGCGGACGCCGAGCGGCGCGACTTCACGTTCAACGCGCTCTACGCCGATCCCGACGGCGCGCTCTACGATTCCTTCGCCGGCCGCGCCGACCTGGCCGCCGGCCGGGTGCGCTTCATCGGCGATCCCGACCGGCGCATCGCCGAGGATCGCCTGCGCGTGCTGCGCTTCTTCCGCTTCCATGCCTGGTACGGGCGGCCGCCCATCGACGGCGCGGGCTTCGACGCCTGCCGGCGCAATGCCGGCACGCTTAGCGCGCTGTCGGGCGAGCGCGTCGCCAAGGAGCTGCGACGCCTTCTGCAAGCGCCGCAGCCGGCCGATGCCGTCGAGGCCATGATCGAGGCCGGTGCGCTTGATCACTGGTTGCCCGAGCAGACAGGAGCGGCACGCCTGCGCGCGCTGATCGCTCGCGAGGACAGACCCGACGCGCTACGCCGGCTGGCGGCGCTGCTCCCCTCCGGTGTCGGCACGACAATCGACACGGCGGCCATCGGCAGACGGCTGAAGCTTTCGACCCAGGAGACGCTCAGGCTCGACGTCATGCTGGCGCGCGAACCGGCGCTCGATTTGCAAGGCGGCCCGCGCGCCTGGCGCGCCGGCATCTACCGCCAGGGCAACGGTCTCTATATCGATCGCTTGTTGCTGGCGGTCGACGCGCCCGGCGACTGGCGTGGCGCGCTGGCTTTGGCGCGCTCGTGGGCCCCGCCCGAGCTGCCGGTGAGCGGCGCCGATGCGCTCGGGCTCGGCCTCAGGCCCGGTCCCAAGGTCGGCGCGGTGCTGGCTGCGGTCGAGGACTGGTGGATCGCCGGCGACTTCGCGGCCGATCGCGCCGCCTGCCTGGCCGAGCTCGAGCGGCGTGCGCGCCTGCCGGAATGATCCGGCCGGCTCTCACTCTTGTCCTGTGGCTCGCC
>JBPYDO010000145.1:0-7558 GCA_051985755.1 Reyranella sp.
CTCGACAATGCCGCCGAGATACATCACCGCGACTCGGTCGGCGATGTGCTCGACCACGCTCAAATCGTGGCTGATGAAGAGGTACGAGACGCCAAACTTGGCTTTCAGGTCCTCGAGAAGGTTGATCACCTGGGCGCGCACCGAAACGTCGAGCGCCGACACCGGCTCATCGCAGATGATCAGCCGGGGATTGAGCGCCAGCGCGCGGGCGATGCCGATCCGCTGGCGCTGGCCACCGGAGAATTCGTGCGGGAAGCGCTGCTTGGCGTCGGCCGGCAGGCCGACCTGGGCGAGCAAGGCGTCGACCCGCTCGGCGGTGGCGTCGGGCTTCCAGCCGGCGATTGCGAGCGGTTGCGCCACGCTGCGGCCCACCGTCGAGCGCGGGTTCAAGGACCCGTAGGGATCCTGGAAGATCATCTGCACCTTGCGCCGGACATGGCCGAGCTCGGCGCGAGCGAGATGGGTGATGTCGCTGCCGTCGACCAGGATCTCGCCGCCGGCGACCGGCACCAGGCGCATGATCGCCTTGGCCAGCGTGCTCTTGCCGCAACCGGACTCGCCCACCAGCCCCAGGGTCTCGCCGACCGCGATGTCGAGGCTGACGCCGTTGACGGCGCGCACCGTGCCGGCGGCGGTGTGGAACTGCACCCTGAGATCGCGCAGGGAGAGCAGCGCGTTCATTGGCCCTGCTCGGCGGCGAAGCAGGCGACCAGTCGGCCGGGCGCGGGCTCGGTGAGCTGCGGCCGTTCGGTGCGGCAGCGCTCCATCACCTTGGGACAGCGCGCGGCGAAGGCGCAGCCCTTGGGCAGCTCGTTGAGCGGCGGCACCATGCCGGGAATGTCGGCCAGTCGCGCCGCGCGCTCCGCTCCCGGTACTGGGGTCGCACCAATGAGTCCCGCGGTGTACGGGTGCAATGGCCGTTCGAACAGCTGGTCGACGTCGGCCTCCTCGACCTTGCGGCCGGCATACATCACCACCACGCGGTCGGCCGTCTCGGCGACGACGCCGAGGTCGTGGGTGATGAAGATCATGGCCATGCCGGCCTCGGCCTGCAGGCGCTTGAGCAGCGCCAGCACCTGCGCCTGCACCGTGACGTCGAGCGCCGTGGTCGGTTCGTCGGCGATCAGCACCGAGGGCTCGCAGGCGATCGCCATGGCGATCATCACGCGCTGGCACATGCCGCCCGACAGCTGGTGCGGATAGGCGCTGCGCCGGCGCGCCGCGTCGGGCATGCCAACCAGCTCGAGCAGCTCCAACGCGCGCTCACGAGCGGTTTTGCCGTCGAGATCGGTGTGGGTACGCAGCACCTCGACGATCTGGTGCTCGACGGTCGTCACCGGATTGAGCGAGCTCATCGGGTCCTGGAAGATCATGCCGATCTCCTTGCCCCGGATATCGAGCATGGACTGCTCGGGCAGTGGCACGATGTCCCGGCCGTTCAGCCGCACCGTGCCGCCGACCAGCCTGGCCGGCGGCTCGGGCAGCAGCCGCATGATGGAAAGCGCCGACATCGACTTGCCGCAGCCCGACTCGCCCACCAGCGCCACGGTCTGGCCGGCCTCGACCGAGAGGCTCAGCCCATCGACCGCCTTCATCTCGCCGGCGCGCGTGAACAGCGTGGTCGAGAGGTCGCGCACTTCCAGCGGCAGCGACATCAGCGGTCCCTGAGCCGGGGATTGAGCGCGTCGTTCAGGCCATCGCCGATCAGGTTGAGGCAGAGCACCGTCAGCATGATCGCCACGCCGGGGATGGCCGAGATGTACCAGGAGCTGCGGATCAGCTGGCGGCCATCGCCGACCAGCCGGCCCCAGCTCGCAACATTGGGATCGCCCAGCCCCAGGAACGACACGGCCGATTCGAACAGGATGGCACCCGCCACGACCAGCGAAGAGAGCACGATCACCGGCGGCAGCGCATTGGGGAGAATCTCCCTGGCGATGATGGCGAGGTCGCCCATGCCCATGGCGCGGCAGGCCTGCACAAACTCGCGGTCGCGCAGCGCCAGGAACTCGGCGCGCGTCAGGCGCGCGATCGGCGTCCAGCTCACCACGCCGATCGCGATCACGATGTTGTGCAGGGTCGAGCCCAGGATCACCACGATGGTCAGCACGAAGATCAGGTTGGGAATGGTCTGGAAGAGCTCGCTCAAGCGCATGGCGATCTCGTCGATCCAGCCGCCGAAATAACCGGCGGTCGCTCCCACGCTCACGCCGATGAGCGTCGCCATGGCCGAGGCGAACAGGCCGATAGCCAAGGTGGCGCGCGCGCCCCAGACCAGCTGGGCCAGGATATTGCGGCCGATCGAATCGGTGCCCAGCAGAAAGTCGGAGTCCGTGCCCGGCCACTCTTCGGGCTGGCCGACAATGCGCAGCGGATCGACCGGGAACAGCACCGGCGCCAGCACGGCGGCGAGCGCCACGACCAGGATCACGACCGCGCCCAGGAGCGCGCCGCGATTGCGCGCAAAGCGGGCCAGGAAGTCGAAGCGTCTCATCGCACTTCGATCACCTCACTTCGATCCGGGGGTCGAGCCACATGTACAGAAGGTCGACCAGGATGTTGGCGGCGATCACCACCAGCGAGCCCAGCACCAGGATGCCCAGCACCACCGGGTAGTTGCGCGAGCTCACGCTGTCGAACAGGAGCGAACCGATGCCCGGCCAGCTGAACACGCTCTCGATCACGACGCTGCCCGCCAGCACCGTGCCCATCTGCAGGCCGAGGATGGTCACCACCGGCAGGAGCGCATTGCGCAGGACGTGGCTCAGGGTGACGCGCGTGTGGCTCAGCCCCTTGGCGCGCGCCGTGCGCACGAAATCGAGCTGCGACACTTCCAGCATCGAGGAGCGCATGACGCGGGCGTAGATCGCGGCATAAAACAAACCCAGCGCCAGGGTCGGCAGCAGCAGATGGCGCAAGATGTCGAACACGTCGGCGAGCCCGCCGCCAGCGCCGCCGATGGTCTGCATGTCGCCGACCGGCAGCCAGCCCAGCTTCACGCCGAACAGCACGATCATCATGATGCCGAGCCAGAACGAGGGCGCGGCGAAGAAGAACATGGCCGCCACCGAGACCGCGGTGTCCCACAAGGTGCGCACCTTGGCCGAGGCCACGACGCCCGCCGCCACGCCGACCGCGAAGGCGAGCGTGATGCTCGAGATCATGAGCAGCAAGGTCGCCGGCAGGTTGATGGCGATCGCGTCGATCACCGGCATGTTCTGCCGGTAGGAGAATCCGAAGTCGAAATGCGCCAGCGCCCAGATGTATTTCAGGAGCTGCAGCCACAGCGGATCGGCCATGCCGTAGGTCTTGCGCAGCAGCTCGATGGTGGCCGGATCGCTCACCTGGTTCTCGGCCGTCATCAGGTCGAGGAAGCTGCCCGGCGCCAGATGGATCAGCGTGAAGTTGATCAGCACCACGCCCAGGATCAGCGGCACCGCCTGGATCAGCCGTCGCCGCAGCAGGCGGAGCGCGGCGGTTTTGCGTGAAGTTGTTGCCGACGAAGCCAAGCGTGTCATCCCGAGGCCAAAGGCCGAGGGAACTTTACTGCAGCCCTAAAGGTCCCTCGCTGCGCTCGGGATGACACACTTACGCTGTCATCCATATGTCGTACCAGCTCGAGGCGAGGTAGTCGGGCTTGTTGGAATGGTTCTGCACCTTGACGCTGGCGAGGGTGATCGATTCCAGCTCGAGCAGCGGCAGATTGGGCGCCTCGCGGGTGATGATCTTCTGGAACTCGACCACCATGCTGCGGCGCTTCGCGGGATCGGTCTCGACCTTAATCTTGTCGACAAGCTGGTCGACCTCGTCGGTGTGGAAGCCCGAGGCGTTGCGGAACGGCACGCCCTTCTTGATGCCCGAGCTCGTGTAGTACTGCGTGGTGGCCGGCACCGGCTCCGACGGGTTGGACTGGTTGGAGATCGCGAGGTCGAAGTCGTAGTCGGTATAGATGCGCTTGATCGAGGTCGGGCGGTCGGGAACGGTGAGGTTCACGCCGACGCCGACATCCTCCAGCCCCTGCTTGACGATGGTGCCCACCTTGGCGTTCTCGGTGAACCAGCCGGCCGCCAGCAGGTTGACCGTGAAGCGCTTGCCGTCGGGCTTCTTCTTGTGGCCCGCCCGGTCCAACAGAGCCGCCGCCCTCTTGGGATCGTACTGCGTCGAGAAAGTGTCGGGCGAATAGAACTCCTTGTTGGGCGAGAAGATCGGGCTGGTGCCCGGCCGGGCGTAGCCGTAGTAGACCGTCTTGGCGATCAGGTTGCGGTCGACGGCGAAGAACATCGCCTGCCGCACCTCGCGCTTCTGGAAGATCGGATTGCGCGTGTTGCACTCGAGCGAGGTCGACCACACGCTCTCCTCGTAGCCCTTGGGCGTGGCGGCGAACTTGCCGGTGTCGACCAGCCGCTTGATGTCGGGCGGCGCCACCGGATTGAAGACGCCGATCTGGATCTCGCCCGCCTCCATCGCCGCGGCGCGGCTCGCCGGATCGCGCAGGTAGCGGATGATCAGGCGGTCCATGTAGGGGAAGCCCTGGCGCCAGTAGGCCTCGTTCTTGACGAACTCGAAGTGGCTGCCGCGCACCCACTGCTTGAACTTCCACGGGCCGGTGCCGATCGGCGCGTTGTTGGCGGCGTTGGTGATGGGATTGCTGCCGGCATAGATGTGCTTCGGGACTATGTAGCTGATGACGCCGCACACCACGGAGGAGAAGAAGAATTCCGGCACCGGCTCGGTGAACTTCACCGTCACCGTGTCGCCGTCGCTGGCCTCGACGCCGGCATAGTCGCCAAGCGCGGCCGTGACGGCGTACTTCTTCCAGATCTCGTCGATCGAAAAGACGACGTCGTCGACCGTGAAGTCCTTGCCGTCATGCCACTTGATGCCCTTGCGCACCTTGATGGTGTAGGACTTGAAGTCGGGCGCGGCCTTCCAGCTCTCGGCCAGCAGGCCCTTGAAGCTGCCGTCCTGCAGCCGCGTGCCCAGCCGCTCGAGCACCTTGGACGAGGTGAAGATCGGGCTCGAGCCGCCGCCCGTCGGCAGGTAGGCCGCCTGCGGCTCGCCGCCGCCCCAGGTCGCGACGATCGTGCCGCCGCGCCGCGGTTCATCGGCCCAGGCTGGCCGGAGCAGCCCGGCCGCCAGCGCGCCGGCGCCGAAAGTGCGGCGTCCGATCGGATAATTGCTCATCGCGGTCTTCCCTTCTTTGCTGGCGCGCTCCCAGCGATGACTAACCCGTAAGCGTCGAATACGTCGCGCGGCCTACGGCGACCAGCGCCTTTTGCTCGTTGAATACGTCGACATCGACGACGCCCACGCTCTTGCCGGCGCGGCGCACGGTCGCGGTGGTGATCAGCTTGGTCTTGATCGCGGGCCGGAGGTAGTCGACGCGGAAGTTCACCGTCGGCAGCGGCCGGCGGAGCGTCATGATCAGGGCATAGTCGCCGACCGTGTCGATGATGGCCGCGATCGGCCCACCGTGCCACTGGCCGGACCCGGGCCCGCGCTCGAACTCGGGCTTCATCTCGCAGGTCATGGTGACCCGCTCCTTGGCGGGATCGGCTTCGGTGACCTTCAGCCCCAGGAAATGGATGAACGGCGAGCCGTCGAGCATCTTCTGCAGCTCGGCGCCCGTGAACGGCGGCTTGGCGGCGGCATCGTTCATGGCGCCACCACGATCTTGCCGAACACCTCGCGGTCCTCGATCACCCGCAAGGCTTCCCGCGCCTCCTCGAGCCTGAAGGTCTTGTCGACCAGCACCTTCAGCTTGCCCTCCTGCACGTACTTCAGGAGCGTCTCGATGTCGGAGCGCGCCCAGCCGTTGGAGCCCAGCACCTTCAGCTCGAAGGTCCAGATGAAGCGGATGTCTTCCTTCGGATCGAAGCCGGCAGTGGCGCCGCAGGTCAGCAGCCGGCCGCCCACCTTCAGCACCTTCAACGACTTCACCCAGGTGTCGCCGCCGGTGTAGTTCACCACCACGTCGACGCCACGGTCGGTGCCGCCGCCGCGCCGCGTCGGCTTGCCGTAGAGCTTGTAGACCTCGTCCTGGAAGTCGTGGGTGATGTAGTTGATCGTCTTGTCGGCGCCGAGCTCGATCAGGCGCTTGGCCTTGGCGTCGGTGCCGGCGCAGGCGATCACCTCGCAGCCGGCGAGCTTGGCGAGTTGCAGGCAGCACACGCCGACGCCGCCCGAGGCGCCCAGGATCAGCACCTTCTCAGCCCTCGCGATATGGCCGTTGGTGGTCATCATGCGCAGCGCCGTGCCATAGGCCACCGGCAGCGCCGCCGCCTCGGCGAACGAGACGCCGTCCGGGATCTTGATCAGCTGGTGGGCGCGCGCCCGGCAGAGCTCGGCCAGCCCGCCATGCACGGTCTCGCCCATCAGCCCGCCCTCGACCCGGTTGATCGGATCGACCAGCACGCGGTCGCCCTTCTTCCAGCCGCTGACGCCGGCCCCCAGCTCGGCGATTTCGCCCGCCACGTCGAGCCCCATGATGGCCGGCATCGGCACCTTGATGCCGGGCATGCCGCGCCGCGTGAACACGTCGTGGTAGTTGAGCGAGCTCGCCTTGACCGCCACGATCACGTCGCCATCGCGTGGGCGAGGATCGGGGAAGTCCTTCTCGAAATTGAGGCGGTCGGGCCCGCCATGCTCGCGGACGACTGCGGCTTTCATACCGGTACCCTCTATTCCAAGTTTTGTGTCATCCCGAGCGCAGCGAGGGATCCCTCGCTGCGCTCGGGATGACAGGTTCGGCAGGAATCTGTTTCGCCAGCACGCGCTTGTCGATCTTGTTGGTGCTGGCAAGCGGCATCTCGTCGATGAAGATGACGCGCCTGGGATGCTGGTAGGCCGGCGCATTGGCAAGCGCGAACTGCTTCACCGCCTGCTCGTCGAGCTCGGCACCCTGGCTCTTCACCACGAAGGCGATCGGCTTGTGGCCCTTGAGCTCGTCGGGCACCGGGATGACGGCGGCCTGATGGATGCCGGGATGGCGTTCCAGCATCTTCTCGACCTCGCCGGGATAGATGTTCTCGCCGCCGCACACGAACATGTCGTCGGCGCGGCCGACGAAGTAGAAGAAGCCTTCTGTGTCGCGGCGGAACACGTCGCCCGTGCGGTAGTAGCCGTCCGGCGTCATCACCTTGGCGGTCGCCTCGCTGAGCTTGTGATAGCGGGTCATCAGCCCGCCGCACTTCATCTCGAGCACGCCGCCTTCAGGATCGCTGCCCTCGACCACCTTGCCGTCGCGCACCAGGCGCAGCTCGACGGCCGCGTGCGGATAGCCGACCGACAATGCTGGCTGCTTGGTTCCCTTGGGGTGCGGGCCGAACACGACCGGCCCCGCTTCCGTCGTGCCGTAGACGTTGGCGACCAGCGCCTTGGGGAACACCTTCTGCGCCTGGTCGACCAGTGCCTGGCTGACCGGCGCCGAGCCCATGCGCACGACGCGCACCGAGGAGAGGTCGCTCTTGGCCAGGACCTCCTTCTCGCGCAGCATCATCGCGATCATGGTCGGCACCGACGTCAGGAAGTCGACCTTGTACTGCGCCGCGGCGTTTAT
>JBPYDO010000146.1:0-13504 GCA_051985755.1 Reyranella sp.
GGCGGCGGCGGCGGCGGCGGCGGTGGTGGCGGGGGGGGCGGCGGCGGCGGCGGTGGGGCCGGTGGAGGCGGCGGCGGGGCCGGCGGTGGCGGAGTCGCCGCGATCTGCTGTGCCACTTGCGGCGGCAGCTGCACGATGAGCGGCGGCGCGGTCGGGGTTGGCGTGTTGGGAATGACCAGAATTGGCGGCGCGCCGGTCAGCGCACCACCGGCCAGCAGCGGTGGCGCTCCCTGCAAGGGTCCGGCGCCCAAGATGGGTCCGGTGCCCTGCAGCGGGCCGGCGCCGAGGAGTGGTCCGGCGCCCTGCAAGGGGCCTGCTCCCTGCAATGGTCCCGCACCTTGAAGCGGTCCCGCACCCTGCAGCGGCCCTCCGCCCTGCAAAGGTCCAGCACCCTGCAATGGTCCGGCACCCTGGAGCGGGCCGCCACCCTGGAGCGGGCCGGCGCCCTGCTGAGGTCCTGCACCTTGCAAAGGGCCGGCGCCCTGCGGTCCGGCGCCTTGCAGCGGTCCACCACCTTGACTGGGGCCGGCACCCTGGAGAGGGCCACCACCTTGATTGGGTCCGGCGCCCTGCAGCGGTCCACCACCTTGACTGGGTCCCGCGCCCTGAAGCGGACCGCCGCCTTGAGCCGGTCCGGCGCCCTGGAGAGGGCCGCCGCCTTGAGTCGGCCCGGCGCCCTGCTGTCCGCCGCCTTGGAGCGGTCCGCCACCCTGCGTCGGACCTGCGCCTTGCTGCGGTCCGCCGCCTTGCAAGGGGCCGCTGCCCTGTTGCGGTCCGGCGCCTTGGCCCGGGCTGGCGCCTTGCTGCGCACCGCCCTGGTTGTTCTGCTGATCGCTGCCCTGTTGTCGGTTGTTGTCCTGCTGCGGCAGCGCGAGCTGCGCCACTTGCCGGCGCTCGATCAGCGCGGCGCCATTGTCCTCACGATAGCTCTGCGCCGGCGCCGGCGGCGTGGGTGGCTTGATGGTTCCTGCACGTGAGACCTTGGCCTTCGCAGCGCCGTCGGTGTCGGCTCGGGCCTGCGAGGGCGCACCCGTCGCCACCGAAAAAATCGCGGCGATCGACAGGATCGGCAAATGGTAGCGAAGGTGATTGCGCTTCGGCATCGATCAGTTTGTTTCGGAGCGTGGCGACTCTCGCGGCGACTCTAATCAGTACGCCACGCGAAGCGCTGCCCTGCCCACGATCCCCTGCACCCGTTCTAGGTTCGACTTATATGTTCTCACGAGCAACTACTGTCATCAACAATGCGAGATCGCAAGGAGCGGACTGTTACAAACATTCGGAAGCTTTGTGAGCGAGACAAAGCCACTGCAAATATCGGTTGCTCTCTTCTTGCTCGACACCGTCTCGAACGACTCGCATCGTGCAATCGCGCCGTGCAATTGCGTGCGTTGCGCGTCGGTCACCCGCAATTCCAAAGCGCGCGTCGAGCGCTCGCGAGCGCTGGCCGTTGACAGGCGCATCGCTCCGCGCCGCGGCCGGGAAAAGGTTGCCGCACTTCAGGTGCGACATTTTGGTCGTTCTTTTGCACGGTGCCGTCAAAAAGCAGCGGCGCTCCCTCAGTCGCCCTGATCACAGCAGCCGCCGGCCGCCGCTTCACCTTAGAATCAGGGGTTAATGCCAATGTTTTCAGGCAACTGGAGTTCGCGGATGACGATGGCGTCATCTTTATTCTTGATACCCAAAATGGGTTAGCAAGAGCCGAATCCGCTGGCCCTGGGGCATGGCATTGCATATTACTGCCGCCGAGGTGCAGAGAGTTGGGTGAGGGCCTGCATCGGATATTGGGGAGTGGGATTTAGCAGGGTCAATATTTTTGGGGATTGGTTTGGCGACGGTCCCGCCTGGGAAGCGGGATCGGCGCTGAAAGTTCGGGGAAGGTGTGGAATGCGTCATCTCATCGTAGCAACGACCATGATCGTGACCGCGCTGGTCATCACCTTCGGCACGGCGAGCGTGCTGCAGGGTGTCGCCACCGCCCACGTCGCGCAGCCGGAACCCTTGGTCGTCGAAGCGGCCCGGCCGGCGGTGAAGCCTGCGGCGCTCAAGGAGCGCACGGTTCAGGCGCGCGAGCGGATGCACTCGGACATCCACGTCTCGGGTCTCTAAAGCCCGGGCTTCGAGCCTGAGGTAGCGCTGGCGTCGATAGACGCGGTCAAAATCGAGTGAGACAAAAGCGTTCCGGACTTCGGTCCGGAACGCTTTTTGTTGTTCGGCGTTCGCAACGACGACGCAAGGAGGAGGAGCGCTCATCATGGCCAAGGAAATCCTGTGCGGCTTCGGCATCGACGTGGACGCGGTCGCGGGCTGGCTCGGCAGCTATGGCGGCGAGGATTCGCCCGACGACATATCGCGCGGCCTTTTTTCGGGCGAGGTCGGCAGTCCGCGCTTGCTGCGCATGTTCAACCGGCTCGGCATCAAGACGACCTGGTTCATTCCCGGCCATTCGATCGAGACCTTTCCCGCCCAGATGAAGGCGGTCGCGGAGGCCGGCCACGAGATCGGCATCCACGGCTACAGCCACGAGAATCCCATCGCCATGACGCGAGCGCAGGAGACGGAGATCCTCGACAAGTGCATCGATCTCGTCAGCAAGCTCTCGGGCAAGCGCCCGAGCGGCTACGTGGCGCCGTGGTGGGAGTTCTCGCCGGTGACCAACGAACTGCTGCTCGAGCGCGGCATCAAGTACGACCACTCCCTGATGCATCACGACCACCAGCCCTACTACGTGCGGGTCGGCGACAGCTGGACCAAGATCGACTACGCGAAGCGGCCGCAGGAATGGATGGTGCCGCTGAAGCGCGGGCACGAGACCGACCTGATCGAGATCCCGGCCAGCTGGTACCTCGACGATCTGCCGCCGATGATGTTCATCAAGAAGTCGCCGAACAGCCACGGCTTCGTCAATCCGCGCGACATCGAGCAGATGTGGCGCGACCAGTTCGACTGGGTATACCGCGAATACGACTACGCGGTGTTTCCCATGACCATTCATCCGGACGTCTCAGGCCGGCCGCACGTGCTGATGATGCTGGAGCGGCTGTACAACCACATGGTCGGCCATCCCGGCGTCAGATTCGTCACCATGAACGAGATGGCCGACGACTTCGCCAAGCGCTCGCCGAGGAAGAAATGATGCCGCAAGAGAGGTGAACGATGTGCGCGCTGTGCGGTGTTCTGGGAAGCGCGGCCCACTGGACCGATGCGGCGCCGCGGCCCGGCATCTTCACGCGCAACCTCGACGCGGTCGAGCGGCGCCGCGAGCGTACGAGGCGCATCGCCGCCGCCCAGCGCGTGCTTGCTTTTTATGGCCTCACCTTGTCCGACTGGCAGGGCACGCAGTTCGTGCTGTCGACCGCCACCGGCAAGACCGAGCTGGTCGACGGCCTTGGCCATCTGTGGATGACGGCTGAAAGGCTGATCGGCCGGCCCTGCGATCCGCTCGATGCCGGCCTGATCCGTCGGCTGGAGGCGGCCGATGGTTGACTTCACACCGGTCAATCTCATCACCGGCTTCCTGGGGTCGGGCAAGACGACGCTACTGCAGCGCCTGCTGGCCGATCCCGGACTGGCCGACACGGCGGTGCTGATCAACGAATTCGGCGAAGTCGGCCTTGATCACCACCTGCTCGAGCGCATCGACGAGACCATGGTGCTGCTGCAGTCGGGCTGCCTTTGCTGCACCATCCGCGGCGAGCTGTCGGCCGCCATCGCGGACCTCCATGCGCGCCGCGAGCGGAGGCAGGTGCCGGCCTTCCGCCGCCTGGTGGTCGAGAGTACCGGGCTCGCCGATCCCTTCCCGATCCTGTCGACGGTGCAGGCCGATCCGGTGCTGCGCCATCACTTCCGACTGGGCAACGTCATCACCACGGTCGATGCGGTCAATGGCGCGCTGCAGAGCGGCCGGCAGCCGGAATGGGCTAAGCAGGTGGCGGTCGCCGACCGTCTGGTGCTGACCAAGACCGATCTCGCCGATCGGGAGACGACCGAGGCCCTGCAGGCTGAGCTGCGCCGGCTCAATCCATCGGCCCGGCTGTGGCGTGCCGCCGCTGAGGCGCTGGACGTCGATGCCCTGCTGAGCCACGACCACTTCGCCCTCGCCGACGGGGGACACGAGGCGCGCCGCCGGTTCGCCGAGGAGGTGGCGCCGCATGGCCATCACGATCACGACCGCAACCGCCATCGCGACACCATTCGTTCGTTTGCGCTCACCTTCGATGGGGCGCTCGATTGGACCATGTTCGGCATCTGGCTCAGCATGCTGCTCAATCGTCACGGCGAACGGGTGCTGCGCGTGAAGGGCATGCTGAACGTCGCCGGATCCGAGGCGCCTGTGGCGGTGCACGGCGTGCAGCATCTCGTCCATCCGCCGGTGCACATGGCCGCCTGGCCCGACGCCGATCGGCGCTCGCGCCTGGTGTTCATCGTCGACGGCCTGGACCCGGCCGTCATCGAGCGGTCGCTGGCGGCGTTCATGGCGGCCAGAGGGCGGCGCGAGGCGGCGGTTGCGTAAGGTCGCATGCGGCGCGGGAGCGCAGCCCCAGGGCCGTACCGTTTCGTTGATTCACGTGCGGGATCCATGACGGGCCCGCGGTGTTGTTGACGGAAACGTGCCATGGATAAGGAAATAGTGTCCGAACACAGGCCAGCCGAGATCCGGCCGGACGAGGCGGCGTCACGCGGCGGCCGCTTCCATCCCGTGGTCTACAAGGTGCTGGCGGGACTGGTGGCGTGGTTTGTCATCGCCTCCTGGCTGTTCGCGGGCGGCGGCCGGACGGATCTTTTGCTCGTCATGGCGAGCGGACTGATCCTGGTGATGGGAGGTGTGCCGGCGTTGCTCGGCCTGACGCGTCGCACCGCCCGGCGCCGCCGCGGCGCCAGCGCCGAGCGAATTGGCTTCGGCGACTGGGCATCGCGCGAGGTCCAGATCTGGTCCGGCCCGATCAAGGGCCTTTCCGCCACTGTCGAGACGATAGTGCCCATCGCGGCCGTCGCCATCGGCATGACGGTGTTCGGCATCGTCCTGCACTTCGTGGTGCGCTAGTTGGGGCGCGCTGCCGGGTCATGCTAGCCTCCCACGAAAGGGAGGAGTTGCCATGTCGGTCACCGTCACCAAGGCGCCGCGCAAGTTCGGCTCGAGCGGTCTTGCGGTGTTTCCCATCGGGCTCGGCTGCATGTCTTTGTCGGGCGTGTACGGCAAGAGCGAAGACGCTCAGGGCATCGATGTCGTCCACCACGCCGTCGACCACGGCGTCACCTTCCTCGACAGCTCCGACATGTATGGCTGGGGCCACAACGAGACGCTGCTCGGCAAGGCTCTGGCGGGAGGCTGGCGCAACAAGGTGGTGCTCGCCACGAAGTTCGGTCAGACGCAGCGTCCCGGCGGCGCCAACGGCGTCGACGGCCGCCCCGAATATGTCAAGACGGCCTGCGAGGCGAGCCTCAAGCGGTTCGGCGTCGACGTCATCGACCTTTACCTCCAGCACCGCGTCGACCCCTCGGTGCCGATCGAGGACACGGTCGGCGCCATGGGCGAGCTGGTGAAAGCCGGCAAGGTGAAGGCGCTGGGGTTGAGCGAAGCCAGCCCGCAGACGATCCGGCGTGCGCACAAGACCCATCCGATCGCGGCGGTGCAGAGCGAGTACTCGCTGCTCTATCGCAAGGACGCTGAGGAGACGCTCGCGACCACGCGCGCGCTCGGCATCTCGTATATCGCCTATTCGCCGCTCGGCCGCAGTCTGCTCACCGGCTCCGTGCGCCAGGCGTCCGATATTCCCCAGGGCGACGGCCGCGGCCGCCATCCGCGCTTCGCCGGCGACAACCTGGCGCGCAACCTGCAGCTCGTTGGCGCGGTCGAGCAGGTCGCCAAGGCGAAGGGCTGCACGCCGGGGCAGGTGGCGCTCGCCTGGGTGCTCGCCCAAGGTGACGACATCGTGCCGATTCCCGGCACCAAGCGCCCTCAGCGGGTCGACGAGAATCTCGCTGCCCTCGACGTGAAGCTGTCGAGCGACGAGGTCGCGCGGCTGTCGTCGGCCCTGCCGCCCGGCGCGGCCGCCGGCACGCGCTATGCCGAAGCGCAGATGAAGGCCGTGTATCTCTAAGTTCGGCGGATGCCGCTTCTCTCGCGCCGTCGTGTCCTGGCCGGAACCGCCTCGTTGCTGGTTCCGCTTGGGCCGCTGTCGTCGCTGGCCAACGGCGCGGCCCACGAGATCACCGACTGGATCCTGATTGCTCCTGATGGGGCGATCACGCTCGGCCTGTCGCAGCCCGAAGTTGGCCAGGGCTCCTACACGGCGCTGCCGCAGATCCTGGCCGACGAGCTCGATGCCGACTGGCAGAGGGTCGCGGTTCGCTTCGTGACCGGACGCGCCGCCTACAAGATCGCCTTCAAGAACGAGCCGCCGGTGCAAAAAGAGGGCGCCTCGATGTCGACCACGACGCTGTACGGCCGGCTGCGCGCGGCCGGCGCCGCGGCGCGTGGCGTCCTGGTCCGTGCCGCAGCTCAGCGCTGGAAAATCGCGCCCGCCGATTGCCGGACCGAGAAGGGCTTCGTCATCCATCCGAAGGGCGAGCGGCTTTCCTACGGCGCGCTGACAGCGGACGCCGCCAAGCTGCCGCTCGATCCTGCTCCCGCCCTCAAGGATCGCCAGCGCTTCAGCCTGATCGGCAAGCCCGTGGCGCGCCTCGACACGGTTGCGAAATGCACCGGCGCGGCAGTGTTCGGCATCGACGTCGATGTGCCGGGCATGCTGCACGCCGCCGTGGCCTCGCTGCCGAGCTTCACCGCCAGCCTGCAGGAAGTGCGCAACGAGGCCGCCATCCTGAAGATGCCCGGGGTTCGCTCGGTCGTGAAGCTGCCGGCGGTCGCGGTGGCCAACGAGGTGCCCGGCTCGCAGCATCCCGGCGTGAAGCGCCTCGCGCGGCACAATGCGGTGTGCGTCGTCGCCGATCACTTCTGGCAGGCCAAGCGCGCCGCGGATGCCCTGCACCTCGTCTTCGCCGAAATGCCGACGGCGAAGGGCGCGCCCGAGGAGCTGCTGTCGACGCGGATGATCGAGGCCCGGCTCGCTGCGGCCTTGGACGGCGAGCAGGCTGTCGCCGCGGTCGAGACCGGCCGTCCGCGCGATATTCTGCGCGAACGCGCCCAGTCGGTGATCGAGCGGCGCTTCGTGGTGCCGCACATCGCCCATGCGCCGCTCGAGCCGGTCAACGCCACGGCCTCGTACCGCGACGGCGCCGTCGAGGTGTGGGGCCCCATCCAGGCGGTTGCCGCCTGCCAGGAAGCGATCGCGTCGGCGGTCGGCTGCCCAGCCGACCAGGTGAAGGTGAACGTGACGTTCTTGGGCGGCAGCTTCGGCCGCAAGATCGTGCCCGACTACGTGGTGCAGGCGGTGCAGGCCTCGAAGGCGGTCGGCCGCCCGGTCAAGCTGATCCGCACGCGCGAGGAGGACCTGCGGCACGGCATATTCCGCGTCAACGCCGGCGCG
This sequence comes from Reyranella sp., assembly GCA_051985755.1. GTDB lineage: Bacteria > Pseudomonadota > Alphaproteobacteria > Reyranellales > Reyranellaceae > Reyranella. The sequence goes on from JBPYDO010000146.1 coordinate 7,488, forward strand.
AGACTGCGGGCGGTGCTCGACGGGAAGGGCTATCCGCTGGCGATCGCGGCGCGAGTGGCGGGGCAATCGCTGTTCGGCGCCACGCGCAAGAGCTGGCTCGACCAGACCCCCGAGGGCGCCTGGGACGAAAGCATGGTCGACGGCATCTACAATCAGAACTATCGGCTCAAGAACTTCCTGGTCGAGACCGTCGACACGCCGCTGCCGGTCCCGGTGTATTTCATGCGCTCCGTCGGTTCGACGGCCGCGGTGTTCTTCTGGGAGAGCTTCATCTCCGAACTGGCGCATCGCGCCGGCATCGACCAGTACGCCTATCGCCGGACGCTGCTCGGCGACGAGCCCTTGGCGCTCCGCGTGCTCGATGCCGTGGCGAAGGCGGCCGACTGGTCATCGCCCGGTGCGATCCGCGGCATCGCCTACAACTGCTATGTCGGTCGCGGCGGCCGCTTCAAGACCTACGTTGCCGAAGTGGTGGAGCTGGCGCGGGTCGGCGATCGGCTGGCCGTCAAGCGCGTGTTCTGCGCCGTCGATGCCGGCCTGGTGGTCAATCCCAACACGCTGAAGGCGCAGATCGAGGGCGGCATCGGCTTTGCTATGACGACGGCACTCAAGAGCCGCATCACCTTTTCCAAGGGCGGCGCCGAGCAGTCCAACTTCGACAGCTACCGGCTGCTCGCCATCGACGAGATGCCGGAGGTGGTTCCCGTCGTGCTGCCGAGCGATCGCCCGCCGCAGGGCTTCGGCGAAGTCGTGCTGGCGCCGCTCGCGCCGGCGATCACGCAGGCGCTGCTGCACGCGACTAACAGGCGGGTCGGCGTCATGCCGCTGCCGTCCGAGGCCTTCGTGGCGTAGCCATGGCGACGATCGCTCTCAAGATAAACGGCACCGCGCAGAGCCTCGAGATCGACGGCGAGACGCCGCTCCTCTGGGCCTTGCGCGACCATCTCAAGCTGACCGGCACCAAGTTCGGCTGCGGTGCCGCCTATTGCGGGGCCTGCACCGTCTTCGTCGACGACAAGCCGGTGCGCTCGTGTTCGCTTGCGGTGTCGCGCGTCGCAGGCGAGATCACCACCATCGAGGGCGTCTCGGGGCGCGAGGCCGAGGCCGTGCGACGGGCCTGGATCGCGCGCGACGTGCCGCAGTGCGGCTACTGCCAGTCCGGCCAGATCATGAGCGCGATCGCGCTCCTGAAGGCGGTGCGCCGGCCGACCGATCGCGACATCGATCTCGCGATGAACGGCAATCTTTGCCGCTGCGCCACCTATGTCCGCATCCGCGCGGCGATCCATGATGCGGCGCGCGCTCTCGAGAAGCAGGGCTGACGTGGCGGTCCTTCGTCTCATTGTGGCAATCGCCTTCATGGTCCTTGCCGGAGGCAGCGCCCTTGGCCAGGCGCAGACCGAACGCTCGCAGGCCTTGTTCCGCGACGTTGCCAAGGTGCTGCAGCATCCGCGCTGCCTCAACTGCCATCCGGCCGGCGACAGCCCGACCCAGACCGATGCCAGGCGCCCTCACCAGCCGCTGGTCGTGCGCGGTGCCGACGGCCATGGCGCGCCCGGTCTCAGGTGCAGCACCTGCCATCACGATGCCAACGACCAGGCGAGCCATGTGCCGGGATATCCGGGTTGGCAGCTCGCGCCGGCGTCGATGAGTTGGGCGGGCCGCTCGATCGGCGCGATCTGCGCTCAGATCAAGGATCCGGCGCGCAACGGCGGGCGCGACCTGCCGGCCGTGCTGCGCCATGTCAGCGAGCCGAGCCTTGTCAGCTGGGCTTGGTCGCCGGGCGGAGGCCGCACACCGGCGCCCGGCACGCAGGCGGAATTTGCCAAGCTGGTGCGCGCCTGGATCGATAGCGGCGCGGCCTGCCCGGCGCCATAACGACACTTGCCACAAGGCCAGGTATTTCGAGGGGAGGAGATCATGCAACTGGGTGCATCGCTGCCGGTCGGCGATATCGGCACGGGTCCAAGCGTTGTGCGCGACTACGCGCAAGCGGCCGAGGGTTTGGGCTTCGACCATCTGGTCGCGCCCGATCACGTGCTGGGCGGCAATCCGGCCGTCGACTACGGCGGGCGGCGCGTCGGCACCACGGCGACCGCCTACCACGATCCCTTCGTCGTGTTCGGCTTTCTCGCGGGCTGTACGCGCAAGATCGGCTTTGCCGTCGGCGTGCTGATCCTGGCGCAGCGCCAGGCAGCGCTGGTTGCGAAGCAGGCCGCCTGCCTCGATGCCCTCTGCGAAGGACGCTTTCGCCTCGGCGTCGGCGTCGGCTGGAACGAGATCGAATTCCAGGGCCTGGGTGCCGACTTCCATACGCGCGGCCGGCGCTCGGAAGAACAGGTGCACTTCATGCAGGAACTGTGGGCGAACCCGCACGTGAAGTTCGCCGGCGAGTTCCACCGCCTCGACGACGGCGGCATCAATCCCCGGCCGAAGTCGGGTCGCGTGCCGATCTGGTTCGGCGGCCATGCCGAGGCGACTTTCCGGCGCGCTGCCAAGTACGGCGACGGCTTCATGCCATTGGCCTATCCGGCGGGCGATCAGGCGTTGAAGGCCTTCGACAAGCTGCGTCGCATGATCCGCGAGGCCGGGCGCGATCCCGCGTCGATGGGATTGGAAGTCTGGGTGTCGCCCGGCAACGGGGCAGAGGAAGACTGGCGGCGCGAGATCGCTTTCTGGAAGAAGGCGGGCGTCACCCATGCCACGGTGCACACGACCTATGTCAGCGCCCATCACAAGCGGATTGCCGGCAAGAGCTACACCGACCATCTCGAAGCGATCACGCGCTACAGGAAAGCAGTCGCCGACCTTTTGTGATTTCCTCACATTAGACTTGTGATTTTCCTCACAGTGCGGCGGAGGTGAGTCTCCTAGGTTTGCGGCGAACTCTATGGGAGGCTGAACATGTCCCGAGAGATCCGTCGCCTCGCCGCCATCGTGTCAGCTGACGTCGCGGGTTACTCGCGTCTGATGGGACGCGACGAAAGCGGGACGCTAGCCGCGATCACGAGCTTGCGGCACAAGATCATCGACCCTGGTATTTCGATTCACGGCGGCCGCATCGTCAAGACGACGGGTGACGGCCTGCTGCTGGAATTCCCCAGCGTCGTCGATGCGGTGCGTTGCGCCATGCAGGTGCAGACGGCGATCGCCAAGCGCGCCGCCGGCCAACCTGAGGAACGCCGCATCGCCTTTCGCGTCGGCATCAACCTCGGCGACGTCATCGTGGGCGGCGACGATATCTTCGGCGACGGCGTCAATGTCGCGGCGCGCCTGCAGGAGATCGCGCCGGCCGGCGGCATGTGCGTGTCGGACCGCGTGCACCAGGACGTGCGCGATCGGTTGGCTGCGCAGTTTGCCGATGGCGGCGATCGCAAGCTGAAGAACATCGCCCGGCCGGTCCACGTCTGGCAGTGGCAACCCGGCTGGGTCGGCCGGATCGTGGCAGCGCCGGTACGCCGCGACGAGCTGCCGCTTCCCGACAAGCCGTCGATTGCGGTTCTGCCCTTCAGCAACGTGAGCGGCGATCCCGACCAGGACTACTTCACCGACGGCATCACTGCCGACATCATCACCCAGCTGGCGCGCTTTCACGAGCTGTTCGTGATCGCGCGCAATTCGAGCTTCGCCTACAAGGGCAAGTCACCCGACATCCGGCAAGTCGGACGCGAGCTCGGCGTCCGCTACGTTCTGGAAGGCAGCATCCGCAAGGCCGCCGAGCGGATCCGGGTGACCGGCGACCTGATCGATGCGCAAAGCGGCGCCCATCTGTGGGCCGAGCGGTACGACCGCGTGCTGCACGACGTGTTCGCCGTGCAGGAGGAGCTGACGCGCAGCATCGTTCGGCAGATCGCGCCGCATATCCTCGATGCCGAGGTGGCGATGGTGCAGCGCCGACGGCCGGAGAGCCTCGGCGCCTATGAGATCGCCGTGCGCGCTAACGCCAAGGCCTGGCAGGCGTGGAACAAGGCGGACAAGGCGCTGCGTGACGCCGCGATCGCCGACGCTCGCGCGGCGTTGGCGATCGATCCCGCGAGCACCGTGGCGCTGGGCGCGCTCTCCTTCGCGCAATGGCAGCATATCGCGTTCGTGACCGCTGCCGACCGGGTCGCCGCATGGAAGGACGGCATGGACGCGGCCGAGCGGCTGATCGCCGCCGACCGCTCGCTCAGCTTCGGCCACAGCATGCGCGGCCTGCTGCTCGCCTTCGCCCCTGGTACCGACCGCATCGAGGAGGCCCTGGCGAGCGTGCGTCGCAGCTACCGGCTGAACCCCAACACCATGTCCTCACTGTCCGCCCTGTCGTTCGTCGAGACGGTGGCCGGCGAGCCGGAAAGCGCCATGGACCATCTCCTCGAGGCGCTGCGGCTGAGCCCGCTCGATCCGCAGCGTGCCACCGTGCTCCTGAACCTGGCCATGGCGTGCGGTTGCGCCCGGCGTTACGCCGATGGCGTCGCCTACGCCCTGCAGGGCCTCTGGGAGGCGCCTGGCTTCGCCCCGCTCTACGCCCATCTCGCCGTCAACTATGTCGGCCTCGGCGACCTCGCCAAGGCGCGCGCCGCGCTCGGGGAGGCAACGCGCATCGCGCCCGGCCAGGTCGAACGCTCGCTGGCCGGATTCATGTTCCGCGAGCCCGAGCATCAGCGGCGCGGCACGACCTTCCTGCGTATTGCGGCCGGTTTGGAAGATCCCAAGGCGGCCGACGCCTTGCGCTAGCGCCTTCATCGGCGCCGAGCGCCACTGGAGTGGCGCGCTCCCAGCGCGTTTCGTTCTGCATCGTCAGGCGACTGCTCTAGGCCAGCTCCTTCATCACCGCCCACAGGTCGGCCTTGCGCTCGAAGCCGATGCCGGGTGCGTCGGGCATCCTGACGCGGCTGTCGGCCACGGGACAGTCGTCGGCGAAGCCGCCGAAGGGCGCGAAGACCTGCGGGTAGGATTCGTTGCCGCCGAGCTGCAGGCCGACCGCGATATTGAGCGCGAACTGGTGCCCGCCGTGCGGCACGCAGCGGCGCGGCGACCAGCCGTTGGCCTTGAGCATCTCCACCGTACGAAGGTACTCGACAAGACCATAGGAGAGCGCGGGATCGAACTGCAGGACGTCGCGATCGGGCCTGAGCCCGCCATGGCGGATCAGGTTGCGCGCGTCCTGCATGGAAAACAGGTTCTCGCCGGTGGCGATCGGCGGACGGTATTCGGTGGCGAGGGCCGCGTGCGCCAGGTAGTCGAGCGGATCGAGCGGCTCTTCGTACCAGCGCAAGCCGAACGGCGCGATCGCCTTGCCGAAGGCGATTGCCGTGCCGAGATCGAACTTGCCGTTGACGTCGACCGCCAGCCGCTCGCCTGAGCCCACGATCTTCAGCACCGCCTCGATGCGCCGGAGGTCGTCGGCGAGCGGCACGCCGCCCACCTTCATCTTCACGCAGGAGTAGCCGAGGCCGAGATAGTGCTTCATCTCGTCCTGCAGCTGCTCGATGTCCTTGCCCGGGTAGTAGTAACCGCCGGCGGCATAGACCCAGGCATGGTCGTCACACCGCCCGCCGTTGTAGCGGTCGGCCAGAAGCTTCCACAGCGGCTGTCGCTTCGCCTTGGCGACAGCGTCCCATAGCGCCATGTCGAGCACGCCCACCGCGACCGAGCGCTCGCCGTGCCCGCCGGGCTTTTCGTTGGCCATCATGGCCGTCCAGCATTTGCCGGGATCGAGCAGGCCCTCGCCATCGAGCAGGCTGTCCGCCTTGGCATCGCGCAGGCGCGGGATGAAGCGCTCGCCCAGGAGGCCACGCTGGGCGTAACGGCCGTTTGAGTTGAAACCGTAGCCCACCACCGGCTTGCCCTCGACCTTGAGGTCGGTGACCACCGCCACCACCGAGGCCGTCATCTGGCTGAAGTCGATGTAGGCGTTGGCGATGTTGGAGCGGATCGGCGAGATCGTGTCGCGGATTTCAGTGATGCGCATTGGGCTGCTCCTCGGGCGGCGGGGTCTCAGGCGGGCCCGCTCTCAGGCGGGCCCACTCTCAGGC
>JBPYDO010000147.1:0-16178 GCA_051985755.1 Reyranella sp.
GTCGAATTCACGGCCCCCGGCCCGCTCGATTCGGCGGGCTGGCGCGACGCGGTGAGCCGCGTCGGCCTCACCGTGCTCGACCGCGACCTGCCGCGTGCCAACAGCAACGTCGCCAAGATCGACATGACGCCCGAGCAGCGCGCCGAATGGTGCCAGCAGGTCGCGATCAAGGTCGTCGACGACGCGATCGGCGGCAAATACGACCTGCGCGGCACCGAATCGGTCGGCCCCAAGATCGGCTCGGAACTGATGCATACCGGCGTCATTGCCGTGGTGATCACCATGGCGGCGATCGCGGTCTACATGTGGTTCCGCTTCGAATGGCAGTTCGGTGTCGGCGCGTTGATCGCCATGATCCACGACGTGGTGTCGACCCTCGGCATCTTCGTGCTGTTCCAGCTCGACTTCAGCCTGACCGCGCTCGCTGCGGTGCTGACGATTGCCGGCTACTCGATCAACGACACGGTCGTGGTGTTCGACCGCGTGCGCGAAAACCTGCGCCGCTACAAGAAGATGACCCTGGTCGAGCTGCTGAACTTCAGCATCAACGAGACGCTGTCGCGCACCCTGATGACCTCGAGCACCGTGTTCGTGGCGGTGCTGGCACTGGTGATCTTCGGCGGGCCGGTGCTCTACAGCTTCTCGATCGCCATGCTGTGGGGCGTCATCGTCGGCACTTATTCCTCGGTCTGGATCGCCTGCGCGGGCCTGGTCTACATGAAGCTGCGGCCCGAGCAGTTGCGGCAGGCCGAGGAGGCCGCGAAGGCCAAGGCATGATCCCGCCGGGACGGGTTCCCGGCGACAAGACCCTGCCGACTCCCGATCCGGCGACGGTCCAGGTGATCCGCAGCTACGGACCCGGCCACTTCCTGATCGGCCAGCGCGAATGGCTGGGACCGGTGCTGGTGCGACCCCAGGCGACGGTCGCCTGGGGCGTGAAGGAGGCGGGTGAGCTTTCGCTTGAAAGCCTCGGCGCGCTCAAGGAGGGCGAGCCCTCGGTCGAGATCCTGGTGCTGGGATGCGGGGCTCGGGCGATTACGATCGCGGCGGATGTACGGGCGGCGCTCAAGTCGGCCGGGCTATCACTCGAAGTCGTCGACACTGGCTCTGCTTGCCGCATCTACAATGTCCTGCTGGCCGAGGGCCGCAGGGTTGCCGCGGCCTTGATCCCGGTCTGAGGGGTCACTTCAGGTTCTGGTCGAAATAGTCCTCGAGCACGGCTGCCAGCCCGGCGCCCAGCAGAAATCCGATGATGGCGCCGACCAGTCCGGAGCCGGCGGGGAAAGTCAGCCGCTCGAAGAGCCAGAAGCCGCCGGTGCAAACGACGACCAGAACCACCGACAGCCACCAGAAGCGGTTCGGATCCTTGCTCATCACGAAGCTCGCACTCTAACTTGACCGCCTGCCTTCTAGCATTCTTTCGGCTGTTGATTGCCCGTTCGGCGATCTGCGCGGCTTTCCTGCCGCGGTTCATCGTGCCGGGACCGGATGCGGTCAACCAGTTGCGGCTGCTGGCCGTGACCTTCCTGGTCGTCGCGATCGTGCTCGACAGCCTGTGGGCCGTGCTGGCCGGCCGCTTGCGCGCCCTGTTGGCCGGCTTCGGCCGCGCCTGCAACCGGCTGACCGGCGGCCTGCTGATCGGTGCGGGGCTCGGCCTGGCGCTTGCCCGGCGCGCTTGAGCCCGGCGCGCCTCTAAAAAAGGAAGCCTCGCCGTCGCCGGCGAGGCTTCCTCCAGGCCGGGCCGCGCTTGGCGGCCACCGTCACTTGCGGTTGAGGATGAACAGCACCACGCCGATGGCGATCAGGCCGACGAAGCCTTGGCCGCCCAGGCCCTTGATGAAGCCCATGATGTTGCCGGCGATGTCGGCGCCCAGCAGCGGTGTGGCGCTGCCGAACAGAAGCTGCAGAATGATGCCCAACGCCAGCAGCGACACGCCGATCTCGGTGAATTTCACCACGATCTGTCGTGCGCGATCGAACCATTCCATATCTCACTCCTTTTCTTTGTCTTGTGCGGTACGAGGGGGTTACTTGCGACTGAACAGATAGAGAATGACGGCGATTGCCACCAATCCCACGACGCCGTTGCTGCCCAACGTCGTTACCAGCTTCATGACGTTGCCGACGATGTCGCCGAAGAAAGCGACGTTGTTGCCGAACAGCATCTGCAACACGATGCCGAGGGCGACCAGCAAGAGGCCCAACTCCGTGATCTTGGCGATCCAGGCCTTGGCCCTGTCGAACAGTTCCATCGGTTGTTCCTCCGGTTGCCGATGAGGATGCTTTCCTCAGGCGATTTACTTGTGACTGGTTGAGAGAAGAGCGAACGCGTAAGCGGGATCACGCAACCACGCAGGACGCCACCTAGAGCAGTGCCGCAATGCGGAATGCCCATCAATCAATTGTAATAATGGCGTCTCTTTGTCGCAAGATGTAGGGAGCGAACAATCCCCAGAGAGCCCACAGCGAAACGGGGCCCGTTTGGGCCCCGCTGCACACGGCAAAAGCCGCTTTTGATCAGGACACGAAGCCGCCGTGGCTCTGTGAGGCCATGCAGTAGAGCATGGCGATCGAGGCCAGGGTGTTGAAGCGGCTGGCATAGCCTGCGATCGGGCGCGCCTTGGCGATCTCCGCCTCGCTCGCCGACACGATGCCGAGGATCTTCTTCTGGTTCGGCCAGATCAGGAACCAGACGTTGAAGGCCATGATCAGCGCCAGCCACATGCCGATGCCGATCGGATAGAAGGGCTTGCGCAGCAACAGGGCGTCGCCGATGTAGCCATTCATCCAGGCAAGCAGCAGCCCGGTGATCACCGTGGCGAGCGCGCCATAGCGGAACCAGAACAGCGCCTCGGGCGCGATGAACTTGTTGACCGCCGAGCGACTCTCGACCGGCTGGATCTTGGGCATCATCGGCGTCTGCACGAAATTGAAGTACCACAGCAGCCCGATCCACATGACGCCGCTCAGGATGTGCAGCCAGCGCATGAAGAAGGTGCCCCAGGCGTGATTGAAATGGATCACGTCGCCCGACGTCGCACTGGCGATGAGGACGATGATGATCAGGAGGACGACGCCGGCAACGATAGTTCGCTGCAGCGAATTGAATATGACGCCCATCTGGTAATCCCCCTAGGTCGTTGAAGGTATTGGCGAATCTTAGTCAGTCGATTGTAGTCGTGGCGCTGGCCACGTTCAACGGTCGTAGACCTGCGCACGTTCCCTCATAGTCGGGCGGATGAGCTCACCCTATCGGGCGCCCGAAGCCTCGCGTCGCTACGTCCTCGAAGCGGTGCGCAGCGCCGACCGCGGCCGCTTCCTGGCGGCGCTGTTTGCCCCGCAGCCGGCACGTGCCGGCCTATTGGCGCTACTCGCCTTCGACCATGAGCTGGCCCGCACGCGTTCGGTCGCGCGCGAGCCCACCCTGGCGCGCATCCGCCTGGAGTGGTGGCGTGAGGCCGCGGCCGAGGCGGCGGGCACGGCGACGCCGCGCGCCCAACCCGTCGTTGAATCGCTCAGCGAAACGGCACGGCAGCATGGCCTGCAAGCGTCGGCGCTCATCGCCCTGATCGACGCACGCGAAGAGGCAATCGACGGTCCGCTCGACGCGCGGCGCGCCGGGCAGGCGCTCGCCGATTTGCAGCTCGCCGTTCTCGGGGTCGCCGATCCCGCCAGCCGTAAGTCCGCCCGCGCCATCGGCGCCGCCTGGTTGATGGATGAGGGACCGGAACGCAGCCGCCTGATCGCCGAGGCGCGCGCCGCTCGACACGACGTCGATCCCGCCGCCTTGCCGATCCTGCTGCCGGCGCGATTGCTCGACCGCCGGCTGGGCGAATGGCGTCGTCCGCTTGTTCTGTGGTGGGCGGCGAAACGCGGCCGATGGTAGGGCGCGTTCCGAGCACGAACCGCATCAGATCGGCAGCCGATTGAACACGAAGCGCGGCAGGTGGCGCACGACCAGCATGATCGGTCGCCAGATCGGCGGGGCGTAGGCGACCGGTCGCCGCCGCGCGATCGCTGCCACGCAGCACCGTGCCACGCTTTCGGCCGATGCCATCCTCCTGCCCTGCGCCTTGAAGTGAGCGGTCATCGGCGTGTCGGTCGGGCCGGGCTTGATCACCACGATGCCGACGCCCGTGCCGGCAAAGCGGTGCGCCATGCCTTCGGCATAATGCGCGACGAAGCTCTTGGCGGCGCCATAGGTATAGTTGGCCTTGCGCGGCCGGTCGCCGGCCACCGAGCCCAAAATGGCAATGGTGCCGCGCCCCGTCTTTGCCATTTGCCGGGCAAAGGCTTCGGCAAACAACGCGGGCGACAAGCCGTTGATCTCGAGCACCCGCTTCGCGAGCCCGACGTCTTCTTGGCAGTCCTGCTGGTCGGCGAGCCAGCCGTGCGCGATTAGAACCACATCTATGGGACCGCTCGCCGCGAGCGACGCCGCAGACTTGCCGATCGCATCGGCATCCAGGAAGTCGCAACCCTGCACGGCGACGCTCGAGGCCGGGCTGCGCACGCCCAAGTCGGCGGCAATCCGTTCCGCCTTGGCGGTGTCGCGCGCGATCATGATCAGCTCCGTCGGTGCTGCGGCGAGCCACTGGCGGCAGCACTGCTCGGCGATCGCCGACGTGGCTCCAACGATCACAATCTTCATGGCGTCTCCTCTTGGCTCACGCGGCTCAACTTCCGAGCAGCCGGCGGGACATCGCCGAACTCATGCCTGGATCGCGGAAGCGCTTGAAGGCGGCAAGGTTGGGATAAGTGGCTTCGAACAGCGCGCGCGACATGCGCGCATCCTTGGCAAGATAGATCCGCCCGCCCGCCGCGCGCACGATCGCGTCAATCCGCTCGAACAGCTCGGCGACCGTCGGGACATTGCGGAAGTCGAGGGCGAGGGTGACGCCTTCGCGCACGAAGCTCATCAGGCCCATGGCCGGCCGGTCAGCGAAAGTCTTCAGGACGGCGAGCACCGATCCTTCGCCCGACCGGGCGATGCTGCGCAGGATGTCGCGCATGGCGTCCGGTCCCGCCGCGCCCGGCACGACGCACTGGTATTGGAAGAAGCCTTTCGGGCCGTAGAGGCGGTTCCACTTGAGCAGCGAATCGAGCGGGAACAAAAAAGGTTGGTAGTGAACGATCCTGACGCCGCGGTGCCGGCGCTGCAGGCGATAGTAGAGCGCATTGAAGGGGCCGAGCGACAGCCGGTTCACCAGCGAGATCGGCGGCGTCACGGGCATCGACCGCAGACGCTCGTGCCACGTCGCGCCGGCGTCCTTTGGCGCGGGGCGGGCACGCATGAAAAGGCCGCGCGGCTCGGCGCCGGACGTGCAGTCGATCCACGCCACCGTGTGCTGCCACGCCGCCTCCGATTCGCGCGACAGCGCGAAGAAGTCGGCAAGGCCGGCGAATGGCAGGGTCTCGCCCTCGAGCCAGGGGCCGTGGGCCGGACGCAGCTGAAGTTCGGCCTCGACGATCAGGCCCGTCAGCCCGAACCCGCCGACCGTCGCCGCGAACCAGTCGGGCCGCAGGTCGGGTCCGCACTCGACGACCTCGCCGTCGCAGCGCACCAGGCGCAACCGTCGCACATGCTCGGCGAAGGTGCCCATCCGGTGATGGTTCTTGCCGTGCACGTCGTTGGCGATAGCACCTCCCACCGTGACGAGCTGGGTGCCCGGCAGGACCGGCAAGCCCCAGCCGCGCGCCAAGGCGAGGCGCTGGATGTCGCGCAGGACGACGCCAGCCTCGCAGACGAGGCGTCCCGAGGCCGGATCGAAGGCGACGAAGCGATCGAGGCCCGCCGTGCTCCACACGGTTCCCTGGGGATTGAGGCAGGCGTCGCCGTAGCTGCGGCCGAGACCATAGGCGATGCCCGGGCCGTGGCGCGCCAGATCGGCCGCGATCCGATCGCGGTCGGTGAGGTCGACGACGTGATGGGGCAGGGCGCTCAAGCGGCCCCACGAAGAGAGCGGCCTCATGAAGGCTGGCTGCGAAAGACGTACCGCTTGTCGAGGTTGTACTTCGCCCCGTTCGACGCCGTCGCGATGAGCGCGAAGAAGAGATAGCGAAGAGCCAGCGACATCAACTTCTATCGGTCGTTGCCTGCTTCTGATAGTATAGGCCAATCGGTGGGAATGGCAGAGATATCGCTTCAACCGTCAGTCGGGGCGCTGCTTGGGCTGTTGCGTCCCAGGCAATGGATCAAGAACAGTTTCGTCCTGGCCCCGCTCGTCTTCTCCCACGAGTTCATGCACGTGGGCTCGGTCAAGCGGGCGGCGTTCGCCTTTGTGCTGTTCTGCGTCGCCTCTTCGGCCAGCTACATCGTCAACGACATGCACGACGTCGAGCGCGATCGCCGGCATCCGGTGAAGAGACACAAGCGCGCGCTCGCTTCCGGCGCCGCCACGATGCGATGGGCGCTGACGCTGCTCGGCATTCTCTACGGCCTGCTGGTCGCGGGAATCATCGTCCTTCCGGCGCTCACGCTGCCGATCATCGGCTACCTGCTGCTCAATATCGCCTACACCTACGTTCTGAAGGACCAGCCGGTGTTCGACATCTTCTCGATCGCCGCCGGCTTCGTGCTGCGCATCTATGCCGGCACGGCGGCGATCGCCTTTCCCCTGTCGAGCTGGATGGCCATCACGACGCTCTGCCTTGCCCTCTACCTCGCGTCGATCAAGCGCCGGCAGGAGTTGCGCGGCAGCGGCGCCGATGCGCGCGGCGTGCTCTCGGCCTATTCCGTGATGCTGGTCGATCGCTACGCCGAGATGTCGGCGGTCGGCGCGCTGGTCTTCTACAGCCTGTTCGTGATGTCGACCAACAGCCGGCTGGTCGCCACCATTCCCTTCGTCATCTTCGGGCTGTTCCGCTACTGGTACGTGGTCGAAAGCAAGGACGAAGGCGAATCGCCGACCGACGTGCTGCTGAGCGACTGGCCGCTCGGCGTCTGCATCGCGATATGGGGTACGATCTGCGTGGCGGCGATGCTGCCTTGACGGCTGAGGCAGCCGTGGGAGATCGTTGAGCCTCTTCTCGGCAGATCGGAAGGGGCGAGCGTGGCGCAGGTCAAGGCAAACGGCATCGAGATCGAGTACGAGGCGACGGGCAACCGCAACGACCCGGCGCTTCTCCTGGACATGGGGCTGGGCGCGCAGCTCACCATCTGGCCCGACAAGCTGTTCAGCGGGCTGGCCGACCGCGGCTTCTACGTGATTCGTTTCGACAATCGCGATGTCGGGCTGTCGACGAAGTTCGCCTCGTGGGGCGTGCCCGACATCGGCGCGGCGCTGCAGAAGGCCATGAAGGGCGAGAAAGTCGCCGCGCCGTACCTGCTCTCCGACATGGCTGCCGACGCAATCGGCCTCATCGATGCGCTTGGGATCGACAAGGCGCACATGGTGGGCGCCTCGATGGGCGGCATGATCGTGCAGATCGTGGCCGCAAAGTACCCGCAACGCGCGCGCTCGATGGTGTCGATGTATTCCTCGTCGAGCCGGCCGGGCCTGCCGGTCGGCAAGCCCGAGGCGATGGCCATGCTCACGGCGCAGCCCGAGGGTCCGGCGCGCGAGCAGCTGGTCAGGCACGGCGTGAAGCTGCGCCGCACGATCGGCAGCCCGGGCTACCCCACGCCGGAGCCCGAGCTGCGCGCCTTCGTCGAGAAGAACGTCGACCGCAGCTGGTATCCCGAAGGGTCGGCGCGGCAGTACCTCGCGGTCATCGCCTCCGGCGATCGGGTCGAGCTCTTGAAGACCGTCAAGGTGCCGACCCTGGTCATGCACGGCGAAGACGATCCATTGCTGCCGATCGCCTGCGGGCGCGACGTGGCGAGCCTGGTGCCGGGCGCCGAGTTCTGGAGCCATGCCGGTTGGGGTCACGATTTCCCGCCGCAGCTCGTGCCCATGATCGCCGACAAGATCGCGACCTTCTGCAGAGGGAAGTGACGATGAAATTCGGCATCTTCTACGAACACCAGCTGCCGCGGCCCTGGGGGCCCGGGAGCGAGTATCAGCTCATGCAGGATTCGCTCACCGAGATCGAGCTCGCCGACCGGCTGGGCTACGACTATGCCTGGGAGGTCGAGCATCATTTCCTCGAGGAGTACTCGCACTCCTCGGCGCCGGAGGTGTTTCTCGGCGCCGCCAGCCAGCGCACCAAGCGCATCAGGCTCGGCCATGGCGTGGTGCAGCTCACCACCAACCAGCCGCATCGCGTGGCCGAACGCATCGCCACGCTCGACCTCTTGTCGGGCGGGCGCGTCGATCTTGGCATGGGCGAGGCCGCCGGGCCGGCCGAGCTGCATCCCTTCGGCATCCGGGTACGCGACAAGCGCGAGCGCTGGGAGGAGGCGGTCAAGGCCATCATCCCGATGTTCACGCGCGACAGCTGGGAGTTCCACGGCCACTACTACGACTTCGAGGCGCGCAACGTCATTCCCAAGCCGTTCCAGAAGCCGCATCCGCCGCTCTGGGTCGCCTGCTCCAACATCCAGACCATCGGCAAGGCGGGCGAATGGGGCATGGGCGCGCTCGGCTTCACCTTCGTGACGCCCGAGGCGGCGCGCGCCTGGGTGCACAAGTACTACAACAACCTCCTGAACAATCCGGCCAAGCTCACCGACTATCCCAGCAATCCCAACGTGGCGATGGTCTCGGGCTTCATGTGTGCGGCGACCGACGAGGAGGCGCGCGCCAAGGCCGCCGGCTGGACCTTCTTCATCTTTGCGCTCTCCTACTATGGCCGCAAAGGCGTCGATGCACCCGGCACGTCGGATCTCTGGAAGGAGTATCAGAGCTGGAAGGGCGGGCCCGAGGAGAACAAGGCACTGGAGTCCGGCCTGATCGGCTCGCCCGAGACGATTCGCCGGAAGCTTCGCCAGTTCCAGAAAAGCCGCGTCGACCAGGTGATCCTGCTGAACCAGGCCGGCAAGACCAGCCACAGGGACATCTGCCAGTCGCTCGAGCTCTTCGCCAGCGAAGTGATGCCGGAGTTTCACGCCGCCGAAGCCGAGCACACTGAGTGGAAGCGCAAGGTGCTGGCGCGCGAGATCGTGCTCGAGGACCTCGACGTCACCCGCTACGACATCTACAGCCACCAGAACGAGCACATCGTGCGCCTGACGCCCGAGCAGCTGAAGCAGAAGATGGCGGAGAAGGAAGCGGCGACGAAGCAGCGGGCCTGACGTGCCGAGAGTGCCGCGGTGAGCGCTCCCATGAGAATTGTGGTCGTAGGCGGTGGCCTGGGCGGCCTCTCGGCGGCACTGCATCTTCTGAAGGCGGGCTTCGACGTCCATGTCTACGAACAGGCGCCGCGCGTCACCGAGATCGGCGCCGGCATCCAGATCAGCCCGAATGCGTCGCGGCTCTTGATCCGCCTCGGTCTCAAGCCGGCGATGGATACGGTCGGCGTGTTTCCGCAGGCCGTGCACCAGCGGCGCTGGGACGACGGCCGCACCCTGCAGCACGCGCCGCTCGGCAAGCAGGTCGAAGAGACCTTCGGCGCCCCTTACTATCACTTCCATCGCGCCGATCTCGCCAACCTGCTGGCTGACGCGCTGCCGGCCGAACGCGTGCATGTCGGCCACAGGCTCGTCGACCTCGAGCAGAAGGGCGAGCGCGTGATCGCCCGCTTCGAGAACGGCGCGTCGGCCGAGTCCGATATCCTGATCGGCGCCGACGGCATCCATAGCCGCGTGCGGCATCTCAGTTTCGGGCCGGAAAAGCCGCGCTTCACCGGCTGCGTCGCCTGGCGTGGGCTGGTGCCGGCCGAGCGCGTCTGGCACCTCGGTATCGAGATCGCCTCGCACAACTGGATGGGGCCGGATGGTCATGTCGTGCACTACTGGGTCTCGGCCGCGCGCTTCATGAACGTGGTTTGCGTCAAGGAGCACGGCGACTGGACTTCCGAGAGCTGGACCGACAAGGGCGACGTGGCCGACGTGCTGGCGCGCTACCAAGGCTGGCATCCCATGGTGCGCGGCATCATCGCGTCGTTCCCCGAGACTTTCCTGTGGGCGCTGCACGATCGCAGCGAGCTGCCGCAATGGACGGCGGGCCGGGTGACCCTGCTGGGCGACGCCTGCCATCCCATGCTGCCGTTCATGGCCCAGGGTGCCGCGCAAGCGATCGAAGACGGCGCGGCGCTCGCCTCGCTGCTCAAGGCGACGTCGGGCGACATCGAGGGCGCGCTCAGGCGCTATGAGGAAGTGCGCAAGCCGCGCGCCACGCGCCTGCAGCAGGCGAGTTCCGCCAACCGCACGCGCTTCCATCTGCATGACGGACCCGAGCAGCAGGCGCGCGACGAGTTGATGGCGAAGTCAGGCGACCGCTCGATCGCCAATATCGGCTGGCTTTACATGCACGATGCCGCAGCGGCGCAAGCCGCCTCCTGAGCGGCCAGCTAATGGCGGCATCGCGAAATCTCGCTTGAGCCGGCGCTCGCCATGGTAAGCATGGCGCCATGATCGAAGTGAACGGCATGGCGCACGTCATGTTGACGGTGAGCCAGTGGGACAAGGCGCGCGCCTTCTATTGTGAGCTGCTGCCGTTTCTCGGCATGAAGAAGGTCTACGACGGCAACAATTTCGTCTATCACGTGGGCGGCCGCACAGCCCTCGGTATCCAGCGCGCCGGCGAGGAGCATGCCGGGCAAAGGTTCGTCCAGAACCGCGTCGGCCTGCACCATCTCTGCCTCAGGGCGCGCAGCCGCGAGGATGTCGACAAGGTCGCGGCCAAGCTCCGATCGATGGGCGCCAAAATCGATCGCGGGCCGGCGGAGGGCTCGTGGGCGCCGGGCTACTACTTCTTCGTCTTCGAAGATCCCGACGGCATCCGCCTGGAGGTGAACTTCGTGCCCGGCCAAGGCCTGCTGGCACAGGATCCTCCGCTCAGCCCCAGCACCGACCCGAACTGGGATCAGAATCCTTTACCTTAGGCGCTAAGGCGCTACGCGCAGCGTAGCGTCCGGCGGGCGGCAGGCGTTGTAATCAACGCCGAGAGCCCGCACCGCGCAGAAAAGACAAGAACGCCGAAGTCGCCACCGTGATTCTTTCTGCGAGGTGCGGCGCCCGCGCTTCGGTCGCTTCGCTCCCTTCAGCGCTACACCCCGCCGGACGCTGCGCGAAGCGCAGCGCCTACTTGTTCGGGTTGATCAAAAACTTCTCGCCGGTCGAGCGCTTGTTGTAGACCGCGATGTTGGACAGCTGCAGCGCCTCCGGAAGCGACACCACCTTGGTGTAGTGGCTGGCGAACGTGGTCTTGAGCTCGGAGACGACCCGTTGGCGCAGCCGCGTCTGGCCCTCGCGGCCGATCTTCTGCAGGAACGGCGTCAGCAGCCAGCCGCCGACGCCCCAGGCCTGCCCGTAGTTGCGGGTGAGCTCGATCGCGCCGGTATTGAGGCCGCCATAGATGTAGACCTGCTTGTGCACGGTCGAGCCGTAGCGGCTGTAGGTCGTGGCGCTCTTGTTGAGGGCCAGTTCCATGGCCGTCAGGATCTGGCTCGCAAGCTTGCCGCCGCCGATCGCGTCGAAGGCGATCGTGGCGCCGGTCTCGACCAGCGCCTCAGTGAGCTCGTCCATGAACTTGGACGAGGTCGAATCGCAGATATATTTGGCGCCGATGCTGCGCAGAAGCTTGGCCTGCTCGGCGCTGCGCACGATGTTCACCAGCCCGATGCCGTCCTTGAGGCAGATCTTGTTCAGCATCTGGCCGAGGTTCGAGGCCGCAGCCGTGTGCACCAGTGCCTTGTGGCCCTCGAGCTTCATGGTCTCGGTCATGCCGAGCGCCGTCAGCGGATTGACGAACCACGAGGCGCCATCGGCGGCGCTGGTGCCGGCCGGCAGCGGCTGGCAGTCCCGCGCCTTGATCAGCCGATACTGGGCGTACATGCCGCCGCCGACCATCGACACCGCCTTGCCCATGAGCGCCTTCGCGGCGTCCGACGAGCCCGCCTTGATCACCGTCCCGGCGCCCTCGTTGCCGACCGGCATCGATTCGTCGAGCCGCGCTTTCAGGAAGGGCAGGGCCGCTGCTGCCACCTTGGCTTTGACCACGATGCTCTCGCCGCTGCCCGAGGAGGTCGCCGCGCCAATGTCGGCCGGACCCAGCAGCAGGCCGAGATCGGACGGATTGATCGGCGTCGCCTCGATCTTCACCACAACTTGATCGGCGTCGGGTTCGGGGACGGCAATCCGCGTCAATGACACTTCAAGATCGCCACTCTCCTTGATCAGGGAGCGCAGCTGCAGGCCGGTGTTGGCGTCGCTCATCTTGAGTCTCCTCGGTTGTCGAGGCACTCTTGCCCCGTTTCGTTAACCGCAATCTAGCGCAGGACCATGGAATCCACGACGACTCCCGGCCAGGTGCGTATGATGGCCAAATACCGCATGTGGGCCGACCGGCTCACCTACGACGCCGTCGCCGCCTTGCCGCCAGGCGAGGCGGCGAAGGAACGCAAGACGCTGTTCAAATCCATCATCGGCACCCTGAACCACAACCTGGTGATCGACCTCATCTGGCAGGCCCATCTCGAGGGGCGCGACCACGGCCTCAAGGCGCGCAACCTCGTGCTGCACTCCGAGCTCGACGCGCTGCGGAAAGCGCAGCAGGCGATGAACCAGTTGTACATCGACTGGAGCGAGCGGCAGACCCAGGCGACGCTCGATGAAGTCGTGCCTTTCACCTTTATAAGCGGCGAGAAAAGCCGCATGACCCGTGGCGAGATGCTGCTGCACGTCGTCAACCACGCCAGTTTCCATCGCGGCTGGGTCGCCGAGCAGTTCTTCCAGGTGCCGGCCAAGTGTCCGGCCTGCGACCTGACGGATTTCGTGAAGCAGAAGGCCTAATTGCCGTCAAATTCTCGCAATAGGCTTTGCTCACGGGAGGGGGAAGTGCCAGCAAAAAACCAAGCCGGACCAACGCGCCGGCAACTGGTCGTGGCGGCAGCGGCGCTGCTGCTGCCGGCCAGCGCGCGCGCACAGTCCGAACATAAGCCGGCACGCGTCGGCTTCCTGATCACCGGCGCGCCGCCCAATCCGGTGCGCGACGCCGTGCGATCCGAGCTCACGCGCCTGGGCTACATCGAGGGCAAGGACATCGTCTACGACGTCCGTTATGCCAACGGCAGTGCGGCGCGCGCCGCCACGCTTGCCGCCGAATTCGTCAAGGTCCCCGTCGACATCATCGTCGCGCACTACACGCCGGCGGTGCGCGCGGCGCGCGACGCGACCAAGACCATCCCGGTCGTCATGGCCGGCGCCGGGGCGCCGCTCGAGACCGGCATCGTCACCAACCTCAAGCATCCCGGCGGCAACGTCACCGGATGCGCCGATCTGGCGGCCGAGCTGGGCGGCCGCCGCATCCAGCTCTTGGAGGACATCATCCCGGGCTTGGCCCGCGTCGGCGCCCTGGGCTCGAACCAGGATCTCTTCACCAAGCCCTTCCTGCGCTACATGCAGCAGGCGACGGACGAATCCAAGCTGACGTTGGTGCCGGTGCTGATCGACAGCCCGGCCGACTTCGACCGGGGCTTCGCCAAGCTGGCTGAGGCCAAGGTGCAGGCTGTCGTCGTCCAGGGGATCTTCAATCCCAACCGCAAGGACGTGCTGGCCCACGCCGCCAAATACCGCCTGCCGGTGGCCTCGTGGGATCATGACATGACGCGACTGGGCGGCCTCTTTTCGCTGGTCAGTGACCAGGAGGAACTGTTCCGCCGCACGGCGTCGTTCGTCGACCGCATCCTGAAGGGCGCCAAGCCCGGCGATCTGCCGGTCGAGCAGCCGACCGCCTTCGAGCTAGTCGTCAACCGCAAGGCCGCCGCCGCGCTCGGTCTCACGGTGCCGCAATCGGTGCTGGCGCTCGCCAACGAAGTCGTGGAGTGAGGTCGGGCGCTATCTCTGCGGGCCCAGCAGCGACATGTCGCGCTCGGCGCTGAAGACGTTGCTGTAGAGGTTGGCGATCCACTGCCGGCCGCTCGCCGTAACGTTGAGGTAGCGGATCGCCGTCTGCACATGCGGCGCCACGCAGTTCCAGTAGAACTGCGGATAGAGGTTCACTAGGTCGGCCGGCGAGTTGTAGCCGAACTGCCGGTTTAGCCCCGCCTCCTCGAACTCGACATAGAGCGCGTTGGCCTTGCGAATGTAGTGTGGGTCGCCCAGCTGACCGATCAGGTCGGCGGCGCGCAACAGCGCCGACTCCTCGTCGCACTGCTCGCTGATCGCCGGGATGCTGGCCGGAAAGCGCGTGCCCTCGACGGCGCGCGCGATGCGCTCGGGATCCAAGAGCCCGGTGCCTTCGATGCGCTCCCAGACGAACATCTTGGAGCGGTCGACATGGTAGGGCAGCATCGACGCGTCGGATGAACCGCGCGGCAGGCTCACCTTCTGGCCCTGTGTATTGACGACGTAGCCCTTCTGGTCGTCATCCTTGAACAGGCCGCGGACATAGCCGATGTCGTGCGTAAGGCAGGCGACGATCACGTGCGCATAGTCCTCGGCCGGCATGTGGGTGTGCAGCGCCCGGCCGCGCATGATGTCGTGGCCGGCCAAGGTCACCAGCATGGTGTGCTCGACATTGTGGTAGAGCGCGTCGCTGCTGCCGATGCATTCCAGCGCAATGCGCGCGATCGACGGCACCATCTCGACCAGGCGCTCGTGCGCCGAGCCGAATCGGCGCTGCATGTAAGTGCTAAGGAATTCGCCCAGCGCCTCGGCGGCGAGTTCGGGCACGGTGATCATGGTCACGACGCTAGCCCCCCGTTATGACGGCTTCGCTACATGCCGGGGTGCGTTGGACGTGTCAATTCGGGCTCTATTCTGCCGCGAGTTGCAGGGGCGCGAGCCAGCGGTCGAGATCGTCGAGCGCACGGGCGGCGAGCGCCTGCTTGCGCTCCTTGCCGCGCACGTTGCCCTCGATGGGCGGGAAGAGGCCGAAGTTGACGTTCATCGGCTGGAACGACCGGGCATCGGCGCCGCCGGTGATGTGGCCGCCCGTAATATGACTGATGAGGGCGCCCATCGCCGTGGTCGCAGGCGGCGCGCTGATCTCGAGACCGAAGCGCTCGGCGGCGGCGAAGCGGCCGCACAACAGGCCGACGGCGGCGCTCTCGACATAGCCTTCGCAGCCGGTGATCTGCCCGGCAAAGCGCAGCCTGGGCAGCGCCCTGAGCCGCAAGGTCTGGTCGAGCAGGCGCGGGCTGTTGAGGAAGGTGTTGCGGTGCAGGCCGCCCAGGCGCGCGAACTCGGCCCGCTCGAGCCCGGGGATGGTGCGGAACAGCCGCGTCTGTTCGCCGTGCTTGAGCTTAGTCTGGAAGCCCACGATATTCCACAAGGTGCCGAGCGCATTGTCCTGGCGCAGCTGCACCACGGCCCACGGCCGCCGCCCTGTGCGCGGGTCGCGCAGGCCGACCGGCTTCATCGGCCCCCAGCGCAGCGTGTCGGGCCCGCGCGCCGCCATCACTTCGATCGGCAGGCAGCCGTCGAAGTAGGGCGTGCTCTGCTCCCACTCCTTGAACTCGGTCTTTTCCGCCGCCAGCAGGCGCGCGACGAAGGCTTCGTACTGCTCTTTATCGAGCGGACAGTTGAGGTAGTCGGCGCCGTCGCCCGCCGGGCCTCCCTTGTCGTAGCGCGACTGCTTCCAGGCAATCGCCCGGTCGATGCTGTCGACATGCACGATGGGCGCGATGGCGTCGAAGAAGGCGAGCGACTCCTCGCCGGTCAGCTGGCCGATCGCTGCGGCAAGTGCCGGCGAGGTGAGGGGGCCGGTGGCGACGATCACGCTCTGCCAGTCGTCGGGCGGCAGGCCCGCGATCTCCTCGCGTCGCAGCTCGACGAGGGGATGCCCGATCAGCGCCGCCTGCACGGCGGCGGCGAAGCCCACGCGATCGACCGCCAGCGCGCCGCCCGCCGGCAGCTTGTGGGCGTCGGCCGCGCGCATGATCAGCGAGCCGGCGCGGCGCATCTCCTCGTGCAACAGGCCGACGGCATTGTTGGCGGCATCGTCGGAACGGAAGGAGTTGGAGCAGACCAGCTCGGCCAGCTGGTCGGTCTGATGCGCCTCGGTGCCGCGCACCGGCCGCATCTCGTGCAGCACCACCGGCACGCCCGCTTGTGCCAGCTGCCAGGCCGCCTCGCTGCCGGCGAGACCGCCACCCACCACATGGACGCTGTTGCTGCTTGACGTCATCCCTTC
>JBPYDO010000148.1:0-4672 GCA_051985755.1 Reyranella sp.
ATTCATCGGCCTGATGTTTCCCGCCCCGTGATCGGAAGAAGCCGCTCTAGAACTTGGCGCGCAGGCCGCCAAAGATCGCGAACGGCGCTGCCGGGCTGAGGCTCGTGGTCAGGCTGGCGCCCGGCGCCTGGGCGATGAATACCGAGCTGGTCGGCGAGAAGGTGCCGAAGGTGTAGTAGTAGGCGTTGGTGATGTTGTCGGCCCAGGCGAAGAGCTGCAGGTTGGGCAGCAGCTGGTAGGTCGTGCTGGCGCCCAGGGTCACGTAGCCGCCGATCGGCGCATTGAGGTTGGCCGCATCGCCGAACAGGTACTGGCTGCTCACAGCGCGAAGCGTGGCGCCTACCGTCCATTTATCGGTCACCTTGTAATAGGCGCCGGCTTTCAGCTGGTGTGTGGGGATGCCCGGCAGGTGGTTGCCGGGCTGCACGGTGATGTTGCCGTTGGCATCAGCGCCCGGGTTGAGGAGCGACGACGCCACGAAGCTCGACTGGAAGGTCGCATCGACCAGGGCATAGGCAAGGTAGGCGTGCCAGCGCTCGTCGCTGTACCGCAGATCCGCCTCGATGCCCTGGCGCCGCGTCGTGCCGATGTTGGTGAAAAAGGCGCGGCCCTGGGTCGGGCTGTTGACCATGGCGATGTCGTCGGTGAGGTCGGTGTGAAAGAGGCCGAGTGTGTAACTCAGCCGCGCCTTGTCGGCCCATACCAGGTTGCCGCGCAGCCCCGCCTCGAAGGTCTCGGCCACCACCTGGCGGAGATCGGGGTCACCGACGAAGAAGTTGGCGAGGCTGCAGGAATTGGCGGGCGAGGCACAGGAGAGCTCGGCCGGAGTGGGCGCGCGGTTTGCCATGGCGTAGCCGGCATAGGCGGTTAGCCAGGGCGCGAACTCGTAGGTGAGGCCGGCCGCCGGATTGAAATGCAGGTAGCTGTGCGAGCCCCCGAGATCGCCGCCGTTGAAATCCGTCGAATTGACGAAGGCGGCGTTGAAGCGGCCCGACACGGTCGCCACAAGACGGTCGGTGAGGTTGAGCGAATCGGCGAGGTAGACGCCATAGGTCGCGTTGGCGAAGCCGACGCTCACCGGCGTGTTCTTCCCCGGCTCGACGATGACCGTGCTGGGACCGAGATAGAAGCGCGTATCGGGCGTCAACGAGCCGATGTAGGAGGCGGCGTTGAACTGGGTCTGTCCGCCATCGAAGGCGAGGCCGGCGACGAAATGGTTGTCGAGCCCGAACCTCTTCTGCACGTCGGTGACCTGCAGCGAGGCGCCGTAGGCATGCGTGCTGGTGCGCTGCACGTCGAGCTCGCCGTACTGCGCGCCGTTCAGGAAATCGACGATCGGCACGCCGCCGAAGGTCGTGCTGACTCCTCCGGTTTCCGTGCACAGCAGGCCCGAGCCGTCGTTGCACGGCGTGTCGTTGGGCGCGTTGCCGTTGCTCACGTTCTGCAGGAAATAGCGGTAGTAGGCCAACGCCTGCAGCGACAGCGTATCGCTGAGCTCGACCGTGCCGTTGAGGCTGGCCGCGGCGTAGCTGTTGCCGATGAAGTTGGGCGCCGAGAATTGCGCCGAGCGGTCGACGGCCAGCAGCTGGACGGGGGCTGTACCGGGACCGTTCAGGTCGGAATGCGCCGCCGTGAGGTTGAGATGAAGCTCGCCGTGCGAGCCGCGCCAACCAATATCGCCGTAGCTGTTCTGCAGATCCGTCGACTGCAGCGTTCGCCAGCCATCCTGGTGCAGGACCGTGCCGGCGAAGTAGCTCGCGAACGAGCCGGCGCGGTAGCCCCATTCGAACTCGCCCTCCCTTTGCCCGAACGACCCGCCGGACAGGCTGAGCTCGCCGCCTTTGTAGCTGAAGCCGTTCTTCAGCTGGACGTTGATCGAACCGCCCAAGGCGTTCAGCCCGAACACCGGGTTCGAGCCTTCGACGTTCAACCGGTCGATGGCGTTGTTCGGGATCAGGTCCCAGTCGACGGTATCGCCGAACGGCTGGTTGAAGCGCATGCCGTTGACGTAGACCGCCAGGCCCTGCGGCGTGCCCTGCAGCGGCGAGGCGGCAAAGCCGCGATAGTTGAAAGTCGGCTGGAAGGGATTGCCGGACGCCGAATTGAGGTTGACGGCGCCGACCTCGCGATCGAGCGAACCCACCAGGTCAGCCGGACCGAGGCGCTGGAGATCGCTGCGATCGAACACGTGGGTCGCCGCCGGCACCGTACTGCGGTCGATGCCCGAGCCGATCAGCGGCGACGCCCCGATCACCTCGACCGTGGGCATGACGATGGTCGGCTGCTGTGCCTGCAGAGGCCACGGCATGACCGCCGCTGCACCCGCCGCCATGACTGAAAGAGGCCGGCGAACGGCGAAATTCATTGAGCTCCCCGCCGCAAAGTCTGGCGGCCCGCTGGCGGTGGGTCAACGAAGACCCGAGCCAAGCGACCCGATCGGCAGTAGGCTCCGGCATGCCGCCGCTGCCGCCCGACGCGCCGCCGCCCGTGCTCGAAGTCTTCTATTCACCGAGCTGCGCGCCCTGCCAGCTCGAGTTGCCGGCGGTCGCGCACATCGCCGGCCAGCAAGACGTCCGGGTGCGCATCTTCATCCTCGACCAGGAAGACCGGGCGCGCAGCGAGCTCAGCGCCGTCTCGCCCGGGCTCGCCGCCGTTGCCGAGAGCCCTGGCAGCCAGTCGCCAGGCGATGCCCTGCGGGCGGCCGGCGATGCCCGCGGCATCCTGCCTTATGCGCGCACATTGAGCTCAAGCGGCGAGGCCTGCGCCAGCTGGTCCGGCGGCCTGACGATAGGGCGGGTAAAGAGCCTGGTCTCGGCGTGCGCGCGGCTCCTCACTTCACCGCGGCGTTCACCATCGTGAAGAAGATCGCGGCCTCGCCGTCATTGACGAGCTTCAGCTGGCCGGTGACCGAGACCATGCGGTTGGTCCAGGCGAAGGCTTTGGGCGTGCGGACCTCGATTACCTCGTTGGGCGCGCCGGGCGGGCAGTACATGCAGACCGGCGTGTTGCGGCTCAACAGGAAATGCTTGGTGCGGTCCGAGCCGTCCATCGGCAGCACGAAACCCCGCACCGTGACGGTCTTGCCGTTGAGCGCTTTGACCTCGGGCGTCATCCGGATGCTGTAGACGCCGTTGTCCTGATTGTAGTCGATCTTGCACTTCATGAACTTGGTCCACACCGCGTCGGTGGCGCGCGGAAGGCCCCGCTGCATCGCGACTTCGTCGGGCGGCTGGTCGGTCGGCTGCATGGCTTGGGTGGACGGCGCCAGCAGCAGCGCAGCAAGGAAGGCGGCCAAGAGTCTCTGTGTCATGACAGCAGGAGCTCCTCGATTTCGGCGTGACTGGCCCGCAGGGCCGGAAAGGCGGCGGCGACGATTGTAACCAAAATCGTGCCGCCGATCACCTGGGCGATCTGGTCGAGGCCGATGTGCGGCTGGAGCAGCAGGCCGGTCTCGTCCAACAGGAGGTTGCGGCCCAGCGCCAGCAGGCCGAATGCGAACAGCGCGCCCAGCACGAGGGCTGCGCCGGCGATCATCGCGGCCTCAGCGAGCGCCACGCCGGCGAGCTTGGCGCGCGAGGCGCCGAGCGCGCGCAGCAGCGCGAGATCGCGCGTGCGCGCGTTCATGGTCGCCGTCAAGCCGACCGCCGCGCCGACCGCGGCAATCAGCACCAGCAGGATGCCAAGCCCGCTCGCCGCGACCGTCAGCGGCCGCAGGAAGCCGAGCAGGCGGGCGATCTCGAAGCTGGGACTGGCGGCGCTCAGCGTCTCGCTGGCGTCGATCTGTCGCGGCAGCATGATCGCCGCCGTCGGCACGCGGTAGGCCGCCACCACCGCCGTGGCCGCGTCAGGCAGGCGGGCGACGTTGGGGTCTTCGTCGGTCGAGCCGGTCTCCTCCTTCTCGATCCTCGCCTGCTCGATGTGCACGTAGCGCACGGTCTGGATGTCGGTCAGCACCAGCCGGTCGAGCACCGAGCCGGTGGGCGCCAGGATGCCGACCAGGCGGTAGGGGAACTTGTCGTGCAGCTCTCCCCCGGCCGCCAGCCCGTGCGCGCCGACGAAGCTCTGCCCGAGGTGCAGTCCGAGCGCCCGCGCCACGCCGGCGCCCGCCACCGCCTGCAGCTTGTCGGTCCACATCTGCCCTTCAGCGATATGCGCGCGATAGACATCGAGAATGGTCGGCGTCGTGCCGACGATGCGCCAGCCTTGGTAGTTGTCGCCGAGCGCGATCGGTGCGGCGGCGCGCACCATCGGCCCGGCAACGGCCTCGTTGGCCGCCTTCTGCGAGATCAGCCCGGTTGGATCGGTGACGTGCAGCGCGCAGCACAGCACGAGGTCGAGCGCCGAGCCCTTGGGCCCGACCACCAGGTCGGCGCCGCCCCAGGCCTGGCGCGCCGCGCGCGGCACGGCGTCGAAGCCGACCGCCGCCGTCACCGCCGCGGCGATGCCGAGCGCGCCGACCAGGATCGACAGCAGCGCCTGGCCCGGCCGGCGCCGCAGATAGGCCAAGGCGAGCGCGACGAAAGTCATGCCGCAGGCTTCATGGGCACGACCTCGTCGACGGCCTCGAGCACGCGCCGGTCGTGGGTGGCGAGCACGAGGGCAGCGCCGTCGCGCCGGGCGCTCTCCTTCAGGAGCGCCAGCAGGGCCTTCGCTGCGTCATCGTCAAGGGCGG
>JBPYDO010000149.1:0-8707 GCA_051985755.1 Reyranella sp.
AGAAGGGGGTCGCCGCCGCCATCCGCAAGGCGGGCCTGCCGCCGGCTCATACCGGCTTCATCGTCTGGGCGAAGACACTCGCCGGCGAGGAGATCGAGCGCCGCGTGCCCTGGAGCCGCCGCGCGCAAAGCGCCGAGGTGAGCCCGGTTCCGGCTTGCCTCTGCGCCCAGGACGATCTCGAGCCGGTGCTGCGGCATTTCGCGGCGCAGGAGACGCCAGCGCAGCTCCGGTTCAACACCGAGATGACGCAGTTCGTCGCCGACGACGCGGGCGTCACCGCGCGGCTCAGAGACAGCGAGAGCGGCGTCACCCAGGAGGTCCGCGCCCACTACATGATCGCGGCCGACGGCGCGCAAAGTCGGGTCCGGCGCGCGCTCGGCGTCCGGATGCTGGGGCAGGAGGACGTCTATGACAGCGTCAACATTTTGATCAATGCCGATCTTCGGCCGTGGACGGCGCACCGGCCGGCGGCGCTCTACTTCGTCGAGAACCCCAAGCTCAGGGGCACCTTCCTCACCATCAACGCGCATGATCGCTGGGGCTTCCTGATCAATTCGCTCAAGGCCTACGGCTACGGCCCGGCCGACTTCACGCCAGAGCGCTCGGCCGAGCTGGTGAAGCTCGCCGCCGGCGTGCCCGATCTCAACGTCAAGGTCCTGGGCATCGCGCCGTGGACCGCCTCGGCCCATGTCGCCGAGCGCTACGACCACGGCCGCATCTTCCTGGTCGGCGACGCGGCGCACGAGATGCCGCCGACCGGCGGCTTTGGGCTGAACACCGGCGTGCAGGACGCCCATAATCTCTGCTGGAAGCTGGCGGCGGTGCTGGAGGGCCGCGCCGCGCCCGCTTTGCTCGCGACCTACCACGAGGAGCGCCAGCCGGTCGGCCGTACCATCACCGAGCAGAGCCTGATCAATGCGGTCTCGATGGGCCGCCTGCAGGCCGAAGCGAAGAGCGCCGGCGCGCGGCCGGAGTACCTCAACGAGCAGGGCATGATCTTCGGCGCCTCGTACGCATCGCGCGCCGTCGTCCCCGACGGCACCAAGCCGGTGCCGGTCAAGGACCCGGTCACCGACTACGCGCCCTCCGCACGCCCCGGCGGCCGCGCCCCGCATGTCTGGCTGGATGACGATGGCGACGGCATCGAGAACGGCCGCATCTCGACCATCGATCTGGTCGGCAACGGCTTCGTTCTGCTAAGCGCCGGCGTCAAGCCTTGGACCGCCAATGGCGTCAGGACGCACGCCATTGCCGACGCCGACTTCGCCGCCGCCTACGAGCTCGACGAAGGCGGCGCCGTGCTGGTGCGGCCCGACGGCTATGTCGGCTGGCGCTCGCGCACCCAGCCCGACGATCCGGCAAAGGCGCTCAGCGGGGCGATGGCGGCGATCATGGGGCACTCATAGCTGGGAGCGCGCCACTCCAGTGGCGCTCATATCTTGTCATTCTGAGCGCAGCGAAGGATCTCACACCAGCAACACAATCGCTGGTCGTGCCGCTAAGTCCTTCGCTTCGCTCAGGACGACAAAGAGGCGCCACTGGAGTGGCGCGCTTCCAGCAAAGGGTCGTTAGGTCGCGGCGCCGCCGTTCGCCATCATGGCGAGCCGCACGAACTCGACGACGTAGTGCATGGGCACCGGCTTGGCCATCACCGAGAAGGGCGGTGCGTCGGGGTCGCGCTTGAGCCTGCGGCTCTTGCTCACCAGGGCGGGATCGCCCGACATCAGCAGCCACTTGGTCTTGGGGTGCTGGCGGGCGTGCGCGACGCAGAACACCGCGCCGTCGCCATCGGGCAGGTTGACGTCGGCCACCACCACGTCGGGCCGGCGCTCCCGGATCGCCTGGGTCGCCTCGGCGACGGTGCCGCAGGCGCGCACGCTGTTGTTGCGGCGCATCAAGTACTCGCTCATCTCGCTGCGCAGCAGCGCGTCGTCTTCGACCAGGAGGATATGGGGAACCACGCGGGCGGCTTTATAGCATCTCTCAGGGTTTATGCAAAAAGATCGGCTTGCCCGCCGGATCCTTGATGGCGGCCCAGGATTTCTCGATGTCGGCCACGACTTTTTCGGGCATCGGCACGTAGTCGAGGCTGAGCGCGATGCTGCCGCCGCTCTGATAGGCCCAGGCAAAGAATTTCAGCGCCTCGCGCGTCGCCGCCGGGTCCTTCGGATGGGCCGGTACCAGGATCCAGGTCGCCGCCGTCATCGGCCAGGATTCCGCGCCCGGCTGGTTGGCCAGGATGACGCCGTAGCCGGGCTGCGATTTCCAGTCGGCGTTGGCCGCCGCGGCCTGGAACGACTCGATCGTGGGCGAGAGCATCTTGCCCGCCCGGTTGATCATTTTGGCGAAGGCGAGCTTGTTCTGCTTGGCATAGGCGTACTCGACATAGCCCATCGAGCCCGGCGTCTTGCCGACCGTGGCCGCAACCCCGCCATTGCCGTCGGCGCCCAGCCCGCCCGGCCACTGCACGGCGGTGTTGGTGCCGACGCCGGTCTTCCACTCGCGGCTCACCTCGGAGAGATAGTAGGTGAAGTTGTAGGTCGTGCCCGAGCCGTCGGCGCGATGCACCAGGGTGATATCGCGGTTGGGCAGCTTGACGTTGGGGTTGAGCTGGGCCATCGCCGCATCGTCCCAGCGCCGCCAGCGCCCGAGGAAAACATTGGCCAGGGTCGGGCCGTCGATCACCAGGTCGCCGGGCTTGAAGCCCGAGAGGTTAACCACCGGAACGATGCCGCCCATCGTCATGGGGAACTGCACGAGGCCCGCTTCCTCGAGTTCGCGGCCCGGCAGCGGCGCGTCGCTGGCGCCAAACGTCACGCGGCGCGCCTTGATCTCGACGATGCCTTTGCCCGAGCCGACCGCCTGGTAGTTGAGGCCGGTGCCGGTCTCGGCCTTATAGGCCTCCGACCATTTGGCATAGAGCGGATAGGGGAAGGTAGCACCGGCGCCTGAGATGTCGCCGGCTCGCACCGGCTGAGACGCGACGCCAAGCGCCGGCACGAGCAGCGTCGCCAGCAGCCCTCCAAACCGGGTCAAAGCCGACCGGTCACGTCGCATGATCCCCCGCCCCCGGGTGATCGCCCCTTCCAGGCGCACCGTAGGGAAGTCCGATAAGTGCCCAATATTTTTCTTCAATGCCGAAGTCATGACAGGACGATGACATTCCGCATCGGGCGCGGGAGCGAACACGGGCCGCATCAGCTTGAAGCGGCGTTGGCAGCGGCATCGCCAGGCTCCGTCACAGTCGCGTGAGCCTCATTCGCCAGCGGCAACACCACGCGGAAGCAGGCGCCGCCTTGCGGCAGGTTGTCGGCCGAGATCTCGCCGCCCATGCGCCGCACGATCTCGTTGCTGATCGAGAGGCCGAGCCCGGTTCCCTTGCCGAGCGGCTTGGTGGTGAAGAAGGGCTCGAATAGGCGCGGCACGACATCGGCCGGAATGCCCGGCCCGCTGTCCTCGACCGTCAGGACGGCCTGGTTGCGCGAAGGCTCGGCGACGACGCGCACGGTGATGCGGCCAGGCGATGGCCGCTCCGGTCCGGTCGGCACCGCACCGGCATGCTCGCTCAGCGCATCGCGCGCGTTCAGCACCAGGTTGATCACGACCTGCTGAATGCGGCTCGCTTCGCCCACCACCAGCGGCCCGGGCGCGCTGACGTCGACCCGGTAGTCGATGCGCAGCAGCCTGAGCTGCTCGCCCATCAGGTCGCAGGCGACGCGCGCCGCGGCGCCAAGGTCGAACGGCTGCAGGTCGTCGACCGGCTTGCGCGCCACCGAGCGCAGGTCGCGGATGATGTTGGAGGCGCGCTCGGTCTGGCTCGCGATGCGCTCCAGCTTCTGGTCGAGGAATTCGACGAGCTCGGTTGGCACGGTCTGCGCCTCGGGCATCTTCAGCTCGTCGCGCACGCTGTCGGCGGCGATGCGGATGATGGCCAGCGGCTGGTTGATCTCGTGCGCGATGCCGGTCGCCATCTCGCCGAGATTGGCGAGCCGCGACACGTCGAACAGCCGCACCTCGGCGGCGCGCCGGCGCGTGTCGTCGACGCCGATCAGCACGATGTAGCTGAGCTCTCCCGCCTCGTCCTGCACCGGGTTGGCGGTGAAGCGGAACAGGTGCCGCTTGCCGTCGGCCGAGGCCAGGCGGCATTCGAATTCCGCCAGGTCCAGCCGCGCGTTGCCGGCGGCCTTCTGCCACTCGGCGATGGTGGCGGGATCGAGGCCAGCGAGCTTGAGGTCGTGATAGGAGCGGCCGACCAGGCCGGCGCCGGTCTCGCCGTGCAGGCTGAGAGCCGGCTGGTTGGCCAGCACCACGCGGGCCTCGCGGTCGAGCATCACGATGACGGCGCCCGACGACTGGAACACCGAGGTGAGCCGCTCCATCTCGGCCGCCAGCTGTTCCTCGCGCTGCTTCACCTCGGTGAGCGCCGTCTGCAGGTTGGCCCGCAACCCGGTGGCGATGTCTCGCTCATCGGCCGCCTGCTGGGTGCGCTTGGCGAGGATTCCGAAGAACCAGCCGACCAGCAGGGCGGCGACCAGCGCCGCGACGACGATCGTGACCTGCGCCGGAATCATCTGCCGCTCGAGCGCGGCCTGGTCGATGCCGGCCGCGATCTTGAGGCCCCAGTCGCGCAAGGTCTGCACGGCAATCGGCCGATCGCTGGCCAACTTGGGCCGCAGGTCGCGCGCGATGGCAGCCGTCGGCCGCGGCCAGCGCAGCCAGACCTTGCCGTCACGGCCGATCAGGTCAATCGAATCGGTGGTGTTAAGGCCAAGGTCGCTCCAGATGCGGTCGAGCGAGCGCACGTCGATCATCGCCACCAGCACGCCCAGCAGCTCGCCCTTGCTGTCGCGCACCGCGCGCGACACCGGCAGCAAGTAGTCGCGCGACAGGCTGCTCTGGACCGGGCGGGTGACGTAGCTCTCGTCGCCGGCCTTGCCGAGATGGATGTCGAAGAAGGCGCGCTCGCCGGGATCGATCGGCGCCGACAGCCGGTCGCGGTGCAGCGAGTCGTAGATCACCACACCCTGCGGATCGACGAAGGCGAAGTTGCTGATGCCGTAGTTGGGCAGCTGCCCCGACGTGCCGAGCTCGGCGACGCGCTCGGGCCGGCCGGTGCTGCGGATATCGTCGTCGAGATACCGCATGGCATGCTCGATCATGGTGAGCGTCGTGGTCAGCTGGTGGCTGACCGTCTTGCTGAGCTGGCCGGCATGGGTCTCAGCCGACATGCGGGCAAAGCTGCGGCTCTGGTCGATCAGGAAGGCCGACAGGGCGACGATCAGCAGGATCACCGACGCGCCCAGCGCCACGATCAGCCGGCTGTCGCGGCGCACGCGCGGCAAGAGCCTGGCGCCCAGCCATTGCCAGGCCGCGCTCAAGCGGGCCCAGACGCCGCGAGCCTCATCTTCCTGGGATGGCAATGCCCCGCTCACCATCGCGAACGCCGTCAGACTACGATAGGACCGATGTTTCTTGGGCCTCCAGCCTCGTTACGGTCGATGAAGTTTCCGTGACGTTCGCCGGATTGATTCAGAGGGAGGGCGACATTCTGGCTGAACCCAAGCGTCGGCGAGCTATGCACGCATGCAATTTGTTCGACGTGCCATCGGCCTCTAACCTGTTGGAAAATATCGTCGCCAATATTCATCCACTCTTCTTTTTCGGGCGCAGCGAAGCGCGCCCTACAATGGTTGCCGGGGAGCTGGTCGCGTTGAGTACACTGCAAACCTCGGGCGAAGTCCGCCCCAGCCTGCTGGTCGTCGAGGACGAGCCGATCCTGCTCGCCGAAGTCGTCGACTACCTGAAGCGCCGCGGCGAAAGCGTGATCGGCGCCGGATCGTACGCCGAGGCGTTGCGCATCCTCGACGACCGCAGCCGCAAGATCGGCGCCCTCATCACCGACGCCCGCATGCCCGACGGCAACGGCATCGACCTGATTCGCACCGTGCTCGCCCGTTGCAAGGGCCTGTGCAAGTGCATCCTGATGACCGGCCATGTGCGCGAGGGCGGCGACGATGTCGACGACCTGCGCCGTGCCGGCGTCAAGATCATGCACAAGCCCTTCCCGCCCGCCATGCTCCACCGCGAACTGCACTCGGCAGTCGCGAAGGGCTGAAGCTCACTGTGAGGGGACGATCGCGCCACTGGAGTGGCGCGCCCCCAGCACGCCTTGTCCTGCATCGACAATCGTCGTCTTCGCTGTTTCAGGTCCCGCTTGTTGCAGGAGGCGATGCGCTGGGGGCGCGCCACTCCAGTGGCGCGTCTTTATTCCGCCGGCACCCGGACCCAGCCTTCCATCAGGCGGCGGGCGGAGCGGCTCATCATCACTTTCTTGACCGACCACTGGCCGGCCTGCTCGCAGGCCTCGGCGCCAACGCTCAGCACGCCCGAGCAATGGCCGAAGCGCACGCGGCCGTCCTTGCCGGCCGGCGCCACACGATGCACCAGGGTGCCGGGGATCGCCGCCGCGGCCGCGATCGCGACGGCACCGGTGCCGGTCATGGCGTGGTGCAGCACGCCCATCGAGAAGATGCGCGCCAGCAAGTCGATCGACGCGGCTTCGACCTTCTTGCCGTCGGAGGCGACGTAGGCGGCTGGCTTGGCGACGAAGGCGAGCTTGGGCGTGTGCTGTCGAACCGCCGCCTCCTCCAGGGTCTTGATCATGCCCATGGCGAGCGATCCGTGCGCGCGCACTTTCTCGGCGAGCGCCAGCATCTTGGCATCGCCGTTGACGTCCTTCTGCAGCTCGGTGCCCTTAAGCCCGAGCGCCTGGGCGTCGACGAAGATCGTCGGGTTGCCGGCGTTGATGCAGGTCGCGTCGAGGCGGCCGAGCCCCGGCACGTCGAGCGTGTCGAGGCGGCTGCCGGTCGGGAACATGGCGCCGGTGTTGGAACCATCTGCGCCCTCCTCATCCGCCGCGGGATCGAGGAACTCGAGCTTCACCTCGGCCGCCGGGAAGGCGACGCCATCGAGCTCGAAGTCGCCCAGCTCCTGCACCTCGCCGCCCTTCATGGGCACGCGGGCGATGATCCGCTTCTTGATGTTGGCCTGCCAGATGCGCACGGTGGCCGTGCCGTCGGCCGGCGCCGCCACGAGCCCGCTCGAGATGGCGAACGGGCCGACCGCGGTCGAGAGGTTGCCGCAGTTGCCCGACCAGTCGATGTCCGGCCGGTCGATCGCCGCCTGGCCGAACAGATAGTCGACGTCGCAGTCGGGCTGCTGCGACTTGGACAGGATCACGACCTTGCTGGTGCTCGAGGTGGCGCCGCCCATGCCATCGGTGTGCTTGCCGTAGCGGTCGGGACTGCCGATCACCCGGACCAGCAAGCGCTCGCGCTCGGCGGGGTCTGAAGGCAAGTCCTCCTTCAGGAAGAACACGCCCTTGCTGGTGCCGCCACGCATATAGACGGCGGGGATGCGGAGCTGTTTGGTCATGCCCCACTGTATCTCCCTCTCCCCCGCCAAGGGGAGAGGCTAAGAAGAGAGGCAAGGAGAGGGGGCGGCGTGAGATCCCTCGCAAATGCTCGGGATGACGGCCAGGGGCCGTCAGTCCGCGGCAGCAGGCGCCACGGCCGGCGCCGCGGCCGGCACAAGCACGCGCTTGGGCGAGGTCTTGACGTGCGTGGCATAGAGGGTGAGGCCGGTGAAGGAGAGGCCGCCCACCAGGTTGCCGAGCGCGGTCGGGATCTCGTTCCAGATGAAGTAGTCGCTGATCGAGAAGGCGCCGTGCAGCATCAGCGCCGCCGGGAACAGGAACATGTTCACGACCGAATGCTCGAACCCCATGAAGAAGAACAGCATGATCGGCATCCACATCGCGATCACCTTGCCGGTGACGTTGGTCGAGATCATGGCGCCGACGACGCCGGTCGAGACCATCCAGTTGCACAGCATGCCGCGGACGAACAGCGTCAGCATGCCGGCGGCGCCGTACTTCTCGTAGCCCAGGGTTCTCGCCACACCGATATTGCCCAGCGCCTGGCCAACCTTGTCGGGCTCGGTCGAGAAACCGAAGGTGCAGACGATTGTCGCGAAGAACGCCACGGTGAGCGCGCCCGCGAAGTTGCCCAGGAACACCAGCGCCCAGTTGCGCGCCACGCCGCTCCAGGTGCAGCCCGGCCGCTTGTCGAACACCGCGAGCGGGCAGAGCACGAACACGCCGGTCAAGAGGTCGAAACCCAGCAGATAGAGCATGCAGAAGCCGACCGGGAAGAAGGCGGCGCCGACCAGCGGGATGCCGATCTGGACGTTGATGGTGACCGCCATGTAGGCGCCGAGCGTCAGGATGGCGCCGGCCATGTAGGCCCGGATCACCGTGTCCTTGGTCGACATGAAGATCTTGGACTCGCCTGCGTCCACCATCTTGGTCACGAACTCTGAAGGCGCCAGATACGACATCGTCTCTCCTCTACTTAAATTTCCGTCATCCCGACCAAGGCCCGAAGGGCCGCGTGGAGGGACCTTGCTTCAACGAATTGGCAACAACCCGTCGAGAGAAGATCCCTCGACTTCGCTTCGCTTCGCTCGGGATGACAGAGGGTGCTCACGGGGCCGCCGCCACGCTCATGTTGAGATAGATGCGGCCAGCGTCGAGCCGCACCGGGAAGCTACGTGTGCAGCCCTTGTCGGCGCCGGTGGCCCGGCCGTCCTCGAGGTTGATGATCCAGTTGTGCAGCGGGCAGGCGACCTTGCGGCCGTGCACGATGCC
>JBPYDO010000150.1:0-13815 GCA_051985755.1 Reyranella sp.
CCCAGGAACGAGAGCGCGGTCTCGGCCAGGATCATGCTGGGGATGCTGAGGGTCGCCGAGGCGATGAGATGGCTCATGAAGCCCGGCAGGAGATGGCGGCCGATGATGCGCGCCGGCCGGGCGCCCATCATTTGCGCCGCCAGCGCATAGTCCTCCTCGCGCAACGCCAAGAGCTTGGAGCGCACGGCGCGGCCCAGGCTCGGCCAGTCGAGCAGCGCCAGGATCAGCGTGATGCCGAAATAGACCAGGAGCGGCGACCAGGTGATCGGCAGCGCCGCCGACAGGGCGAGCCACAGCGGCAGGTGCGGGAAGCTCTTCAGGATCTCGATCAGGCGCTGCACCAGGAGGTCGACCCAGCCGCCGTAGTAGCCGGCCAGCCCGCCCAGGATCAGCGCCAGGGTGAAGGAGAGCGTGATGCCGATCAGGCCGATGGTGAGCGAGATGCGCGCGCCATAGATGATGCGGCTCAGCATGTCGCGGCCCAGCCGGTCGGTGCCGAGCAGGAAGACCTTGCCGCCCTTGGCGGCGCAGAACACGTGGAACGAGCCCGGCACCCAGCCCCAGAACTCGTACTTGTCGCCGAAGCAGAAGAAGCGCAGCGGCTCGGGCTTGCTGGTGTTGGCGACATAGATGCGCTGCAGGGTGTCCATGTCGCGGCGTATGTCGAGGGCATAGACGAAGGGGCCGAGGAACTTGCCCTCGTGGAAGAAATGCACGGGCTGCGGCGGGGCGAAGATGTAGTCGATGTGGCGCTGGTCGAGATCGTAGGGCGCCAGCCATTCGCAGATCAGGATCGAGACGTAAGCGATCGCCAGGAAGATCGCCGAGACGACGGCCGGCCGGTGGCGGCGGAAGCGCCACCACATCAGCTTCCACTGGCCGGCCATGTAGAAGCGTTCCTGCTCGGCGGTCAGCTGCTCGGAGACGTAGGGGTCCCACGGCTCGCGGCTCACCCAGTGCGGCGTTGCCGGCCGTTCGTTCGAGGGAGTGGCGGTCTCGCTCACGCGCGCCTCACTTCTCGGCCGTCGCGCCGAAGCGGATGCGCGGATCGAGCGCCGCCAGCAAGAGGTCGGAGACCAGCATGCCGATCACGGTCAGCACCGCCACGATCAGCAGGAAGGTGGCGGCGAGGTTGATGTCCTGGGTCTTGAGCGCGCCCAACAGCATCGGGCCGGTGGTCGGCAGCGACAGCACGACCGAGACGATCACCGAGCCCGAGATGACCTCGGGCAGGAGATGACCGATGTCGGCCACGAACGGGTTGATGGCGTGGCGCAGCGGATACTTCACCAGCAGGCGGAAGGACGGCAGGCCCTTGGCGCGGCCGGTGACGACGTACTGCTTCTGCAGCTCGTCCAGGAGATTGGCGCGCAGCCGGCGGATCATGCCGGCGGTGCCGGAGGTGCCGATGACGATCACCGGGATGATCAGGTGCCGTGCCACCGACATCGCCTTGGCGCCGCTCAGCGGCTGGTCCATGAACTCGGGATCCATCAGGCCGCCGATCGACAGGCCGAAATAGACCTTGCCGATGTAGAGCAGCACCAGCGCCAGCAGGAAGTTGGGGATGGCGAGCCCGATGAAGCCTAGGAACGAGGCGACGTAGTCGCCGAGCTGGTACTGGTGGGTGGCGGCATAGACGCCGATCACGAACGACACCGTCCAGATGAAGAGGATGGTGCAGCTCTCCATGATGATGGTGAGCACCAGCCGCTCGCTGATAAGGTCGGCGACCGGCATGGTGTCCTGGCAGGAAAGCCCGAAGTCCCAGCGGAACACGCCGCCCAGCCAGTGGAAATAGCGCCACATCACGCCGTGGTCGAGGCCGTAGAGCGCGCGCAGCTCGTCGGCGCGGTGCAGGGCGTCGACGTCGCCGCGCGCGATCAGCTCGTCGATCTGCGAGGTGATGCAGTCGCCCGGCGGCAGGTCGATGATGATGTAGACCAGCAGGCTGATGACGAAGAGCGTCGGGATCATCAGCAGGATGCGGCGGGCGACGTAGTTCAGCATGACGCCGTCAGTTTATCCCGGAGAAGCGCTGGTGCGCACTCCGTCTCATCCGTGGCCCCGCATGATGCGCACATAGTGGCCGGGCGAGACCTCGGTCCAATAGGTCGGCGAAGCGGCGCCGTCGGTATAGGGCGCGGGCCACTCCCGGGGATCGGAGGCCTTGCCCTCCATCAGGGCGCGCAGGTCGAGCCGGCGGCCGGGGTCGGGCACCGGCACCGCCGAGACCAGCGCCTGGGTGTAGGGATGCAGCGGGTTCTTGAACAATTCGCCGGCCGGCGCCAGCTCGACCAGCCGGCCGGCGCACATCACGGCAATGCGGTCGGCGATGTAGTCGACCACCGCGAGATTGTGGCTGATGAACATCAGGGTGAGGCCGAGCTGCTGCTGCAGGTCCTTCAGGAGGTTGAGGATCTGCGCCTGGATCGAGACGTCGAGCGCCGACACCGGCTCGTCGCAGATCACCATGTCGGGACGCAACGCCAGCGCGCGGGCGATGCCGATCCGTTGGCGCTGGCCGCCCGAGAAGGAGTGCGGGTAGCGGCTGAGCTGGCGGCGATCGAGCCCGACCAGCTCCATCAGCTCGCCCACCATCTCGCGGCGATAGGCGTCGTCGCCGATGCCGTGGATCAGCAGCGGCTCGACCAGGATGTCGTAGACCGTCATGCGCGGGTTCAGCGAGCCGAACGGGTCCTGGAAGATGAACTGCAGCTTCTGGCGGAAATGGCCGAGCGCCGGTCCTTCGAGCGACAGGACGTCGATCTTGCGGCCCCAGTCGTCGAACACGATGCGGCCGCGCGATTGGACCGGGTCCCGCGCCTCGTCGGCGTTGATGCCGCGCATCAGCATCTTGGAGAGCGTGGTCTTGCCGCAGCCCGATTCGCCGACCAGGCCGAGACACTCGCCGCGCACCACGTCGAAGCTCACGTCGTTGACGGCGCGCACGCTGCGCGCCTTGCCGCCGCCCAGCAGCTGCTCGACGATCGTCTCGGCCTTGCGGATCCTGAAGGTCTTGGAGAGATGGCGGACCTTGAGGACCGGCGCTTCGCGGTTGAAGCCGGGCAGCGGCTCGGCCTGCGGCTTCTCCTGCAGGAGATGGCCGGTCGCCGCCTTGATCTCGCGGATCGGCTCGAGCCGCTCGCCGGGCGCCATGTCGAAGCGCGGCACGGCGTGCAGCAGGGCCTCGAAGTAGGGATGCTGCGGATCGCGGAACAGATCGCGCAGGTTGCCCGATTCGACCACCTTGCCGCGGTACATGACGACGACGTCGTCGGCCACGTTGGCGACCACCCCGAGATCGTGGGTGATCATCAGCAGCGCCATGCCCAGTTCCTTCTGCAGGTCCTTCATCAGCCGCAGGATCTGGGCCTGGATGGTGACGTCGAGCGCCGTGGTCGGCTCGTCGGCGATCAGCAGCGCCGGCCGGCAGACCAGCGCCATGGCGATCATGGCGCGCTGGCGCAGGCCGCCCGACAGCTCGAAGGGATAGGTGCGCAGCGCGCGCTGCGGGTCGGGGAAGCCGACCATGCGCAGCATGTCGCGCGTCAGCTCGTCGATCTCGGCGCGGCTCATGCGCCGCTTGGAGTGCTCGGCGGCCGCCTCGCGCATCTGGTCGCCGATCGAATGGATGTTGCTCAGGCTGCCGCCGTTGCTGCCGCCATGCAGCTCGACCGCCTCGCCGATCTGGTCGCCCACCGTGTGCAGGGCGGAGAGCGAGGTCATCGGCTCCTGGAAGATGATCGAGATGTCGCCGCCGCGGATGGCGCGCATCTGAGGGCCCGTGCGGTCGAGCCGCGCAATATCGACGGCGCCGTTGCCGTCGCGCGGGTCATCGAACAGGATCGCGCCCGAGGTGATCCGGGCGGTGCGCGGCAGCAGGCCCATGATGGCCTGGCTGCACACCGACTTGCCGGAGCCCGATTCGCCGACCAGGGCCAGCGTGCCGCCGGGCGGGATGGCGAAGGAGACGTTGTCGACGGCGCGCAGGATGCCCTCGTGCACGCCGAACTCGACGGTCAGGTTCTCGACGCGCAGGAGCTCGCTCATGCCGGCGCTTCCTGGCCGGCGACGGAGATGCCCATCGACCTGAGATTGGCCCGGGTGGCCGCCGTCATCTCGACGTCGCGCGCCACGGCCGCCTCGGCGGCCCGCTCGACGATCTCGTGGAAGCCTTCGAGCGAGGAATCGATGCGCACCAGCCGGCTGCCGGTCGAGCCGACGCTGAGCTGCATCCAGCCCGAGGTGCGGTCGCGCTTGGTCGAGTAGTAGCCGAGCCGCAGCCGGTCGAGCCGCGCCCATTCGACGATGCTGCCGCCCGGCCCGTCGGCGCACAGCGTGTCGGCGCCCAGCCGGTAGCTTGTCATCTGCCGCAGGGCGGTACGCCCCAGGAAAAGCGCAAAAAGCACGAATCCGGCGCCCAGGATCAGCGCCACCCAGCGGTTGACGTCGGCCAGCAGGAGCGGCGCGCCGCACAGCACGACGCCGGCGCCTGCACGCGCATAGTCGGCCCATAGCGTGCGGCGCGGATAGCGCAGATCGGACGAACTCAAACGCGCGCCTCCCGTGACGCGAACAATGAGCGCGCCGGGTTTAAGGCCACGCCCGGCGTCGTAGTTGCTTTGCCCAGCAACGACTTTAGGAACTCCCAAGCCTCGTCGTCCATCTCAAGATGATGACTGAGGAGACCCACCGGCTCGCCCGAGTCAATGCGCGATTGCGCGAGGCTCGTCACCAGTTTGTGCAGTGCCCTCTCGGCGCCGACGAAGCCGCGGCTGCCCTGCCAGTCGATCAGGTCGAGATGCGTGTTGACCTGGACGAGCCCGCGCACCGGCAGCCGGCGCGGCCGCGCGCCGAAGGTCGAGAGTCCGCGGAAGCCGATTTCCGGCAAGGTCGGCACCAGCGAAGGCGCAATGCGATTCCAGGGCGGCACCAGGACGGGCAGCAGGCGCGGGCCCTGCGGACGGGCATTGTCACCGCCGAACAGGCGCTCCAGGGCCAGCCAGCCGGTGCCCAGCTCACCCACGACCAGCATGATTGGCCGGTGCGGGCCGAGCTCGATCTTCTTTTCCGACGGGGGCGCGTGATTGACGTGGCCATAGCCGTGCTGCAGCACGTCCAGCTCGCTCTCGCCGGCCAGTCGCCCGGCCAGCGCCTCGCTTGCCTGCGCCGGCACGACGGCGAGCGCCAGCGGTGCTGCCGCCTCCTGGCGCAGCGCCAGCAGGCGGTCGAGAGCCTTGCCCGGCTCGACGGCATCGTCATCGCGCCACCACAGGCAGGCGACGCGGCCGGCCTCACGCCAATGCGCGATCTCCTCGTCGAAAGCCTGCCACAGGCTCATGCCAGCCGCGCCTTCAGGATCGCGACGGTCTTTGCCGCACCGTTGGCGTCGCACTGCGCGACGCTACGGAGCGATGGCCCGGCCCAGGCGCGGTCGATGGCCTGGGCGAGCGTCCGGGGCGAGAGCTGCTCGCCCGGCACGACGGCCACCAGGCCCTGCGCCTCCAGCGCGCGGGCGCGGTCGGTCTGCTCGCTTTCGCGTTCGGTCGCGAATGGCACCAGCACGGCGCGGTCGGCGAAGCGCAGGGTTTCGACCACGGTGTTGTAGCCCGCCTGGCTGATCGAGAGCGCTGCGCGGCCGAGCAGAGCCGGAAAATCGGCGCGCGCCGGCTCGACAATGATGCCGTCGCCGGCGCCCAGCGCGGTGCGCGCGCTGCACGGCAGGTTGGCGCCCAACAGGAGACGCCAGCGCCGGTCGGCGAGCTTGCTCAAGGGCCGGGCGGCGATGGCCGCCTGCAGGAGCGGCGCGCCGACTGCGCCGCCACCCACCGAAACGATCACCTCGCCGGCGCCGTCGACGCTCGCCGCCGGCGTCCCGTCGGTCTCGGCGACATAGCCGGTGTAGAGGCAGCGATCGCGGATCCTGTCGAACGCCATGAAACTTCGCTCGAAGGGAACGAGGGCGGGATCGGCATGGATCAAGGCGAGGTCGAAGGCCTCGAACAGAGCCAGCGTCTCGGCGATGCGCTCGGCCCGCACTGTGCGCCGCACGACGTCGCGCACCGAGGTCACGATCAGCGGCCGCGGCCGGCGAGCGCCTGCCGCCTCGACCAACGGCACCAGCTCGAAGCGCAGCCGCGTGCGGCCAAAGGGAAACTGCTCGGTGATCAGCACGTCAGGCGCTTCGGCGGCGAACAGCGCCAGGAGCCCGGCGCGACGCTTTTCATAGAAGGCATCGTCGGGCAGAGAACCGTCGAGCCGCGCCAGCTCGCGCAGGTCCTGATCGCGGGCCCTGAGCGGCGGCAGCTGGTGCAGGCGCGCGCGACCGAGATCGAGCGCTGTCGGCGCCCCGCCCGAGACCAGCAGCACATCGAAGCCGCCGTCCGCCATGGTCCGGGCCAGCGTCGCGGCGCGGCGCAGATGGCCGATGCCCAAAAGATGCTGCACATGGAAAAAGACGCGCGTCATGCGACGCCTGCCAGGGTTTTTGCGAGGAGCGGCACGTTCGGCTGATCGAGCGTCACCGTGCCGCCGGAGGTCACCGAGAAATAGTGCAGGCAGCGCCAGTCGAGCTTCACCGGCGGGCGGCTTTGCATGTCCCAGCCGGTCGCGTGAGCGAGCAAGGCGCGGATCGCCGCCTTGTGCGAGACGGCGACCAGCGGCGTTCCCGACCGGGCGATGTCCCGTGTCCAGTCGGCCATGCGGGCCATGACCTTGCGCGGCGATTCGCCGTTGGGCGCCTCGAAGTCGAGGCCGCGCCGTTCGGCGAGCAGGAATTCCTCGCCCACGGTGGCGCGCAAATCGGCCAGCGTGCGGCCTTCCCAGCTGCCGAAGCTCATTTCGCGCAGGCGCGACTCGACCGTGACCGGTGCCGGCGGCTGCAGCAGCCGGGCGGTGCGCAGCGCGCGGCTGAGCGGACTGCAGACACGTCGCCAGCCATCGGCGGGCGGCGGCAGGCGCCAGCTTGCCGCCTCGGCTTCGCCTTCGGCGCTGAGCGGGATGTCGGTCTGGCCCTGCAAGCGCCGTTCGACGTTCCAGCTGGTCGTGGCGTGGCGCAAAATGGCGAAGGGGGTGCTCATCGCAGCGTCCGGAGCGCCGAAGCGAGGGCACGCGCCGCGACCCGATCGTCGTGACACTGGGCGTTGCGCAGGGCGCCTTCGGCGAGTCGCGCGCGTTCCTGGCCATCGTCCAGCAATCGGCCGATGGCGGAGGCAAAGGCCGCAGCATCGCCGACCGGCGTCAGCAGGCCCGACGAGCCGTCGGCCACCACCGCGGGCACGCCGCCGGTGCGGCCAGCGATCACCGGCAGGCCGGCGGCCTGGGCTTCGAGGAACGCCATGCCATAGGCTTCGTTTATTGCCGGCCAGAGGTAAAGGTCCGATCCGGCATAAATCGCCGGCAGCTTCTCGCGTGGCAGGGCGCCCAGGAAACGCACGCGCGCGCCTAAGGGCGCCATCAAGGCCTCGATCTCGGGGCGCGCCGGCC
The DNA here is from genome assembly GCA_051985755.1 of Reyranella sp. Classification (GTDB taxonomy): domain Bacteria; phylum Pseudomonadota; class Alphaproteobacteria; order Reyranellales; family Reyranellaceae; genus Reyranella. Next base: position 7,489 of record JBPYDO010000150.1, read on the forward strand.
CGTCGCCCACCAGTTCGGCCTGCCAGGGCCGGTCGCCCAGCCGGCCTAAGGCCTTGGCCAGAACCTTGTACGACTCGAGCTTGTCCCGGGTGCGCATCATGCCGACGCTCAGCAGCACCGGCGGATCGTTGCGCGCTCGACGCCGCGTCTCAGGCAAGGACGCATCGATGAACGGCGGCAGCCAGACCTGGCGCGCCCCCGGCCGCAGTCGCGCCCTTACCCCGGGCCAGTCGCGCGGGTTCAGGGTGAGAACCAGGTCGGCGGCGGCGAGCGCCCGCTCGACGGCGCGATGACCGAGCCGCGTCGGCCCCTGCGCGCGGCGCGGCGAATGCGAGGCCTCGGCGATCACATAGGGCACGCCGAGCGCGCGGCTGACGATGGGCCCCAGCCAGTCGGGCTTCCGGTAGTAGCAATGGTAGGTGAACCAGAGATCGAAGCGCTCGGGATGCCGCTTCGGCAGCGCGCGCCAACGCGCGATCAGACGGGCGGCCTGCCGCCGGGCGCGGCCTTCCCGGGCGAGATGGGCCTCGGGTGCCGGCACACCCGGATCGACCCGGCTCGCCGTCGGCATGACCACGCGATGGCCGAGGCGCTTCAGGACGCGCACCAGACCGCGCGCCATCTCGCGGTCGCCCGAGGGCACGGGATGGTCGGGCGGCTTCAGCGGCGTGTGGAGCAGCACACGCATCGACGGCTATTCCGCGGCGCGCGCCTCAGGAATCTCGATCTGCGGCGCAAGGTTGGCGGCGAACGGCTGGCCGAGCGCACGGGCGATCCAGTCGACGCCGGCCTCGTAGGAAAAGCGCGTGCGCACGACCTCGTTGGCACGCGCCCCGAGGCTCGCCCGCAGCGCCGGGTCGCGCGCCAGCCGCTCGAGTGCCGTGGCCAGCTGGTCGGGCCGGGAGGGGTCGGCCAGGAGACCGTTATCCTGGTCGGCGATGAATTCGCCGATCGCCGCCGAGCGCGTCGAGACGATCGCCAGGCGCTGGTAGCCCGCCTCCTGCAGGACATTGGGCATGCCTTCGCGGTCGCCGTCGCCCGCGGTCTTGCTCGCCAGCACGAAGACGTCGGCGCGCCGGTAGGCGTCGAACACCCGGGCCTGCGGCAGGGCGCCATGCCAGGTGCAGCGCTCGCCGATGCCGAGCTCAGCCGCCATATTCTCGAAGGAATCGCCCAGCACGCCGGCGCCGATATGCTCGAAGCGCCAGTTGAGGTCCTTGGGCAGCCGGGCGAGAGCGGCCAGGAGATCGTCATAGCCCTTCTTGGCAACGCGGCGGCCCACCGAAAGGATCACCACCGGCTGGGCGGGATCGCGCCCGTCGCGGCGCGAGCGCTCGGCGGGAGGCGACGGCAGGTTCGCAAGGTCGAGGCCGTGATAGACCAGGCGCAGACGCGCCGGGTCGGGCACCAGCTGCTTGAGCCGACCCAGCCCGTACTGCGTGCAGGTGATCAGCCAGTCGACATCGGCGAGCTTGGCGCGCAGCTCCCATTCCTGGCTGGTCCAGATGTCCTTGGCGTGCGCCGAGGCGCTCCACGGCAGGTCGCGGATCAGGGCGGCGTAGCGCGTCGCCGAGGCCGGCGTATGGATGAAATGCGCATACATGCGCTCGATGCCGGCGGGCATCTCGGCGGCCAGGATCATCGCCTGGCCGAAGCGCCTCACCCGGTTGGGCGTGCGGTCACGCACGAGATCGCGCAGGAAGCGGTTGCGCGCGGTGCGATAGCCCGGCAGGCGCCGCACCTTCCACCACGACCTGAGCACCCGCCAGGGATCGTTCTTGAGATACTCAGGCAGGTAGACGATCGGCGCCTTGACGCGCGCGTGCGCCGGATGGATCGCGGGATCGGTCGGCAGGCGCAGCGAGTAGATCGCAAGCTTGAGCCCGCGCGCCTCAAGCCCCGCCATCTCCTGGGCGATGAAAGTCTCCGACAGCCGCGGCCAGCATTTCACCACGACCGCGATCCTGGGTTCAGTTCCGTCCGTCATGCCTCACCGATATTCGAGGGCCCGCGCCGCAACAATGGGCGCCGGTCAATTGACCTGGCGCGCCGTCGGCTCGGGCCAAGCCAGCGACTGCGGCGCATCGGCGCCGTGATCGACCACGCCGATCGGCGCCGGGCCACGATGGGGATGGGCGAGCTGCTTGGCCACCAGCCGCCAGACATTGGGCAGGCCGTCGAGCAGGCCGGGCACCACGACGTCGCTCGGCAGGCCCTGCTGCGGCAGCTGGCGCAACGCCGTCGCCATGACGTGCGGGTCGCGCCCGTTGTCGGCATTGAGCATTTCGAGCAAGCCAAGATTGCGCGCGGCGCGGGTGCGGATGAACTGCTCGAGCCTGGGCCGCGTGCGCGGCACGATGACGGCGCGCTTGTCGAAGCTCAGGATCTCGCAGAAGGTGTTGTAGCCGCCCATCGCCACGACGCCCGCGGCGCGCTGCATCAAGGTGCCGAGATTGCTGGTGAAGGTGAGCGTGCGGATATTGTCGAGGCGGGCGGCGCGCTCCTTGAAGGCCTCGCGCGCCGAGGCGGCCATGAAGGGGCCGAACACGATCACCGCGCCGTAGGGAATATGGCGGTCGGTCTCGTAGGCCGACAGCACCCAATCGACCAGATTGTCGCCGTCGCCGCCGCCGCCCGCGGTGACCAGGATGAACGGACCGCCGACCTCCTCGGCTTCGTGCGGCGTCTCGGCATGCGGCGGCAGCTCGCGGCGCAGATAGCCGGTGTAGACCGTCTTGTGCCGGACCGACGGCGGCAGGTCGAGGCCGGCCAGCGGCTTGTTGATCTGCGGCAGTCCATAGGCCCAGATCTCGTCGTAGAGATCGCGCAGGGCGGGCAGGACATTCTTGCGCTGCCATTCGGCGGCGAGCTGCGTGGGATCGTCGACCACATCGCGCAGGCCGAACACCAGGGGGGTGCCCAGGCCCTTCAGGAGCTTCAAGGTCGGCAGCACTTCGCCGCGCAGGCCGAGCGGCTCCTTGTCGACGATGAACAGGTCCGGCCGGTAGATGTCGGCGGTGTCGCGGATGATCCGGGTGCGGATATCCATCGTATGCTCGACGCCGACGCGGAGATTGGCCGAGTCGTATTCTCCGGTCTCGATCTGCTTGACGACGCCGGGTATGCGCACGAAATCAATACCGGAACGGAACTCATAGGAACCGATTACCGGCGAACCGGAGATGATCAGTACAGAGATCGAACTGTCGGCCGCGACGATGGCATTGGCGATGGTCCGACAACGGCTGACATGGCCCAGACCGTAGGAATCGTGGCTGTAGATCAGCACGCGTCTGGACCGGCTGGTGGGCGGCATTGGTCGATCTCCCCCTTCGCCGGAAGCGCCTGTTTGCCCCGACCGGTTGATGGGCGGACTATGCCACAGGCCCTAGGCGGCGCGGAACCCCCGCCCGTCCGGCAAAAAGTCGAATATAATCAATGCCCTGATCTCATTTACGCGGAGCGGGCGGTCGCTAAACTCAGGCGCGATGCAGCGTAACCTCTTTTCCTATATCTGGCGGCACAGCCGGCCCGAGCAGGTGGTGATCCTGGGACTCGTGGTGCTGGCGCAGGTCTTCTATTTCCTGTCGCTCAGCGTGCCGAAGTCGATCGTCAACAACGGCATCACGGGTCTTGCCTTCAAGAAGGCCAAGACCATCCAGTGGATGGCGATCGACATTCCAGTGCCGGGCTTCCTGGGCGGCGGAAGCCTGCACCTGTTCGACGGCGTCACGGTCGATCAGCTGCACTACCTGGTCATCATGAGCTTCGTCTTCCTGGCCGCCGTGATGGTGAACAACCAGTTCAGGAAGAGCATCAACACCCAGAAAGGCCGCATGGGCGAGCGCATGCTGCGCCGCCTGCGCTACGAGCTCTACGACCGCATCCTGCGCTTTCCGGCGACGCACTTCCGCAAGGTCAAGCAGGCCGAGCTCGCCACCATGATCAAAGACGAGGTCGAGCCTCTCGGCGGCTTCATCGGCGACGCTTTCGTGCAGCCGATGTTCCTGGGCGGCCAGGCGCTGACCGCCATCATCTTCATCATGATGCAGAACGTGTGGCTGAGCCTCATCGTGATCCTGCTGCTCGCCGCGCAGATGGTGATCATCCCGCGGCTGCGCCGGCCGGTGCTGATCCTCGGGCGCGAGCGCCAGCTGACCGCCCGCCTGCTGGCCGGCCGCATCGCCGAGACGGCCGACGGAGTGAGCGAGATCCACGTGCACGGTGCGGCCAACTTCGAGCGCGCCGACGTCTCGGAGCGGCTGGGCGTCATCTATCGGATCCGTTTCGACCTCTACAACAAGAAGTTCGCCGCCAAGTTCTGGAACAACGTGCTGTCGCAGGCGACGCCGTTCATGATCTACCTGGTCGGCGGCTACTTCGCGATCAGCGGACACATGGATGTCGGTGCGGTGGTCGGCGTGCTGCTCGCCTACAAGGACCTGCCCGGACCGATCAAGGAGTTGATCGACTGGGACCAGCAGCGCCAGGACGTGCAGATCAAGTATGAGCAGGTGATCGACCAGTTCCAGCCGGAAGGCATGATGCCGGAGGAGCTGCAGGCCGTCCCGGATAGCGCGCCGGCCAAACTCGGGCGCGAACTCGTCTTGTCGGGCGTCACCGTGTCGGAGGACGACCAGGTCAAGGCGCTGGACAACGTCACATTCAAGGTGCCGACTGATGCCAAGCTGGCGGTGATCGGCACGGCAAACTCGGGCAAGGACGTGCTGGGCCAGGTGCTGGCGCGGATCACCGTGCCGACCGCCGGCACCATCAAGATCGACAACCAGGACTTCTTCCAGATCCCCGAGTACGTGCTGGGCGCGCGCACCGCCTATGTCGGCCAGGAGACCTATCTCTTCCCGCAGTCAGTGCGTGACAACCTGTTGTTCGGGCTGAAGCACCGGCCGGTCAGCGCTGCCAAGTACGACGAGGCGACGCGCGCCGAACGCGAGGAGTTCTGGCGCGAGGCCGAGCGGGCGGGCAATCCCGCGCTCGACCCCAATGCCGACTGGATCGACTACGACCTCGCCGGCGCCACGGGGCCCGCCGACCTGCTGCCGCAGGTGGTGAAGACCCTGCGGCAGGTCGAATTCGACGAGGACATCTATTCGCTCGGCCTGCGCGGCACCATCGACACTGCCAAGCGTCCGGATCTCGCCGAGAAGGTGCTGAAGGCGCGCGGCGCCCTGCACGTCAGGCTGCAGGACGGCGCCTATGCCAGCCTGATCGAGGCCTTCGACGCCGACCGCTACAATAAGAACCTGTCCGTGGCGGAGAATCTCCTGTTCGGCACGCCGGTCGGCCGGACCTTCGACGGCGACAACCTAGCCGCCGACCCCTACATGCAGTCGGTGCTGAAGCGGACGGAACTCGACCGCGACCTCCTGCGCATGGGCCTGTCGATCGCCGAGACCATGGTCGAGCTGTTCTCCGGCCTGTCACCCGACAATCCGCTGTTCGAGCAGTACAGCTTCATCTCGGCTGACGAGCTGCCCAATGTGCGCCTGTTGCTGCAGCGGCTGGGCGGCAAGGGGGTCGAGGCGGTGCCCGATGCCGACCGCCCGCGGCTGATGACCCTGCCGCTGCGCTACATCGAAGCCCGTCATCGCCTGGGCCTGATCGATGCGGCAATGGAGAGCCGCCTGTTGGCCGCCCGCCGCGACTTCGCTGCCGGGCTGCCCGATACCTTGCGCGGCGCTGTCGAGTTCTACGATGTCACCCGCTACAACAGCGCCGCCAACCTGCAGGACAACATCCTGTTCGGCCGCCTAGTCTACGGCCAGGCGCAGGCCGAAGCCCGCGTCGGAACGTTGATCTCCGAAGTGCTGACGACGCTCGAGCTGCGTGATTCGGTGATCGACGTCGGGCTTGAATACAATGTCGGCGTGGCCGGCAAGCGATTGCCGGCGACCCAGCGGCAGAAGCTCGGCATCGCGCGCGCGCTGGTCAAGCGACCGCAGCTGTTGGTCGTCAACGAGGCGGTGGCGGTGTTCGACGGCCGCACCCAGGACAGGATACGCGACAACATCCTGGCGGCGGCCGACGGACGCGGCGTGGTGTGGATCGCCAGCCGGCCGAGCCAGGCCGAGCCGTTCCAGCAGATTGTCGTGATGAAGGGCGGCCGCATCGAGGCCCAGGGCTCGCCCGACGAGTTGAAGGCGAGAGGCGGGCTTTATTGCGAACTCATGCAGTCGGCCTGACAGACCGGCCGTGGTGAATTCGGGAGGAAACGATGAACCTCAATGAAGAAGTCGAGATCCTCAAGGGCGTTCCCCTGTTCTCCAAGGTCGAGCCGGCCAAGCTCAAGCTGATCGCCTTCACCGG
>JBPYDO010000151.1:0-11569 GCA_051985755.1 Reyranella sp.
GTGCGGTTGCGCTGCATCAGGGCGCAGACGATGCCCAGCGCCAAGTGCAGCCCTGTGCCGGAATCGCCGATCTGCGCGCCGGTGACCAGCGGGATGCCATCATGGAAGCCCGTGGTCGAAGCGGCACCGCCGGCGCATTGCGCCACGTTCTCGTAGACCTTGCACTCTTCATACGGGCCGGGGCCGAAGCCCTTGACCGAGGCCACGATCATGCGCGGGTTCCACGAGTGGATCCGCTCCCAGGTGAGCCCCATGCGATCGAGCGCGCCGGGTGCGAAGTTCTCGACCAGCACGTCACAGGCTTTCACGAGTCGCTCGAGCACGTTCATGCCCTGCTTGCTCTTCGAGTCGAGCGTGATCGAGCGCTTGTTGTGGTTGAGCATGGTGAAGTAGAGGCTGTCGGCGCCCGGCACGTCCTGCAGCTGACCGCGCGTGATGTCGCCGGTGCCCGGCCGCTCGATCTTGATCACGTCGGCGCCGAACCAGGCGAGCAGCTGCGTGCAGGTCGGACCCGACTGGACGTGCGTGAAGTCGAGGATGCGCACGCCGTCCAGCGCCTTGCCGTCCTTGCCCCAGGGTTTCCTGGAGACGGGCTTGGTGGCGATCTTGGGCGCCTTGGCCACCAGCTTCAGCGCCAGCCGCTTGGCAGCCTTCTTGGCCTTCTTGCCTTTCTTCTCTTTGTCCTTCGCCTTCTTGGCCTTGTGCTTCTTCGCCATGGTCGTTCCTCTACTTCTTGCGCAGCTTGCTTTGCGGATTGAGGTTGCCGATGCGGCCGCTCTCGCTGCCGGCCGCCGGGTCGATCACCGCATTGATGAGTGTGGGCTTGCCGGAATCCATCGCGGCATTCACGGCGCGCTTCAGTTCGTCGGGTGTGGTGGCATTGACGCCCTTGCCGCCGAACGCCTCGATGATCTTGTCGTAGCGCGAACCCTTGACGAACACGGTGGTCGCCGGATCGTCGCCGGCCTTGTTGACGTCAGTGCCGCGATAGATGCCGTCATTGTTGAAAACGACGACGCAGACCGGGAGGTTGTAGCGGCAGATCGTCTCGACCTCCATGCCGCAGAAGCCGAAGGCCGAGTCGCCTTCGACCGCCAGCACGGGATGGCCGGTCACCACGGCGGCGGCGATCGCCTGACCCATGCCGACGCCCATGACTCCCCAGGTGCCGACGTCGAGCCGCTTGCGCGGCTTGTACATGTCGATGACACCGCGCGTGAGGTCGAGCGTGTTGGCGCCTTCGTTGACCAGGATGGCGTCCGGCCGCTCCTTGATGATGGTGCGCAGCACGCCCAGAGCGCCGTGATAGTCCATCGGCGAATTGTTGTTCATCAGCCGCGGCGCCATCTTGGCGACGTTCTCCTCGCGCTTGGCCGTGACCGCGCCCGTCCAGTCGGCGGGCGGGGCGGGCCAGCTGCGGCCCATGCCGTCCAGCAGGGCCGCGACGCACGAGCCGATGTCGCCGACCACGGGGGCGGCGACCTCGACGTTGCTGTCCATTTCCTTGGGCTCGATATCGACCTGGATGAACTTCTTCGGCGCATCGCCCCAGGCCCGGCCCTTGCCGTGCGAGAGCAGCCAGTTCAGCCGCGCGCCGATCAGCATCACGACGTCGGAATCCTTCAGCACCGTCGAGCGCGCGGCACCGGCGCACTGCGAATGGGTGTCGGGCAGCAGGCCCTTGGCCATGCTCATGGGCAGGAAGGGCGCGCCGCTCTTCTCGACCAAGGCCTTGATCGCCGCGTCGGCCTGCGCATAGGCCGCACCCTTGCCCAGGATGATCAGCGGCCGCTTGGCGCTCTTCAGCACCTCGAGCGCGCGCTCGACCGCGGCGGCCGCCGGGATCTGGGCCGGCGCCGCATCGATCACCTTGACCAGCGACTTGCGGCCGGCCGCGGCGTCGATCACCTGGCCGAAGAGCTTGGCCGGCAAGTCGAGATAGACGCCGCCCGGCCGGCCCGACACGGCGGCGCGGATGGCGCGGGCGAGCCCGATGCCGATGTCCTGCGCGTGCAGGACGCGGTAGGCCGCCTTGCAAAGCGGCTTGGCGACGGCAAGCTGGTCCATCTCCTCGTAGTCGCCCTGCTGCAGGTCGACGATCTCGCGCTCCGACGAGCCCGAGATGAGGATCATCGGGAAGCAGTTGGTGGTGGCGTGGGCGAGCGCCGTCAGTCCGTTCAGGAAGCCCGGCGCCGATACGGTGAGGCAGATGCCGGGCTTCTTGCTCAGGAAGCCCGCGATGGCCGCGGCATAGCCGGCGTTCTGCTCGTGGCGGAACGACAGCACGCGGATGCCGGCCGCCTGTGCCATGCGGCCGAAGTCGGTGATGGGGATGCCCGGCACGCCGTAGATCGTGTCGAGCCCGTTCAGCTTCAGCGCCTCGATCATGAGGTTGAAGCCGTCGGTCAGGTCCCGTGTCTCGTTCGTCGGTATGTCCGACTTCCTGAGTGTTGCTTCGACCATGTTTCCCCCCGGAATTCGGTCAATCGAGATAGTCAACGTGCTTTGCGACATGTTCGGCGAGGCCGAGTGCGTGCTGGCGCACCAGGTCTTCGGCGCGCTCGGTGTCGCGGGCTTCGAGTGCCTGGATGATGTTCATGTGGTCGCGGATCGACCGGTCGGCGCGGTCCTCCTCGCCAATCGTGGCGCCGCGGATCATGCGCATATGGGCGAACAGGTTCTCCGCCAGCCGGATCAGCACGGCATTGCCGCTGAGCTCGATGATGGTCTGGTGGAAGTTGATGTTGACCTCGGAATACTCGTCGAGCTTGGCGTGCAGGCGGTCGCCCTCGAAGGTGGCGAACATGCGCCTGAGGCCGGCGATGTCCTGGTCGCTGGCGTTCTCCGTGATCAAGCGCGCCGCCATGCTTTCGAGCGCCGCCCAGGCGGTGATCATCTCGATCACCTCGTGCTTGGTCTTGCGCACGACATAGACGCCGCGCCGCGGCACCGAGCGCACGAAGCCTTCGCGCTCGAGCTGCGCCATGGCCTCGCGCACCGGCGTGCGCGAGATGCCGAAATCTTGCGCAAGCTGCCGCTCGTCCAGCCGGATGTCGGTCCGCGAGCGGTAGACGTCGGACGACACGATGACGTTGCGCAAGGCCGTGTAGGCCTTGTCCTTGAAAGTCTCACGGCTTTCGATCGGCGCCACACTTAGACGTGCTTCGTTCATTGAATCGGCATTCCTTCGGATACATTATTCATAATGCCACGGCAGAGGACCGTCCAATCCTCCGCCGTGACATTTTATTTCCCGACTGCGGAACGGCGTCAGGCGGCGGCCAGGCCGTCCCGCGCACCCTCGGCCTGCCGCTCGACCAGCCCCCGATAGAGTCCGCCTTTGAGACGGAGCAGGGCGGCATGGCTGCCGTCCTCGACGACGCGCCCCTGGTCGAAGACCAGGACGCGGTCAAGCTCGCGCACCGTCGACAAACGGTGGGCGATGACGAGCGTCGTGCGTCCACGCATCAAGGTGCGCATCGCATCCTGGATCAAAGCTTCCGATTCGCTGTCCAGGCTCGACGTCGCTTCGTCCAGGATCAGGATCGGCGCATCGGCCAGGAAGGCGCGTGCAAGCGCGACCCGCTGGCGTTCACCGCCCGAGAGCTTGACACCCCGCTCGCCGACCAAGGTGGCGTAACGCTGCGGGAGCCGATCGATGAACACGTCGGCATGGGCGAGCCGCGCCGCCGCCACGATCTCCGCCGTCGTGGCGTCGGGCCGGCCGTAGGCGATGTTCTCGGCGAGCGAGCGGTGGAACAGCACCGGCTCCTGCTGAACGATCGCCAGCTGCCGGCGCAGGCTCTCCTGGCGGATGGCGGCGATGTTCTGCCCGTCGATCGCGATTCGCCCGCCGTCGAGGTCGTAGAGCCGCTGCACAAGCTTGACGAACGTCGTCTTTCCCGAGCCCGACCGTCCGACCAGGCCGACGCGCTGGCCGGCCGGAATGCGGATCGACAATCCGTCGTAGACCTGCCGGTCGAGGGCGGGATAGCGAAAGCGCACCTGGTCGAATTCGATATCGCCGCGCGCAATCGTCATCTCGCGGGCGCCGGGCACATCTTCGACGCCGATCGGCTCATCATGGAAGGCGACGAGCTCCTCGAGGTCGCTGGTCGAGCGCTGGATGTTGTGCACGTGGTGACCGACGTCGCGCAGGTAGCCGTTGATCACCCCGTAAGCGGTCAGCACGAAAGTCACGTCACCCAGGGTCGCGGTGTCTTGCCACCAGTACAGGAGTGCCATTCCGATCACCATGGCGCGCAGCAGCATCAGGACGGCCTGCTGCAGGACGCCCGTGAGCGTGGCCCTGGTCCAGGTCACGCGCGTGCGCGACTGCCAGCGCGCGAGCACGCGGCCAAAGCGGCCGTCCTCGCGCCCTTCGGCGCCAAAAGCCTTGACGACGGGGTTGCAACTCACGGAATCCGCCAATGAGCCGCCGATGCGGCTGTCCCATGCGTTGGAGCGCCGCGTCGCGGGCGTGACGTAGTCGAGCGACAGCTTCACCGTCAGCGACACGTACAGGACGGTGCCGATACCGACGGCGAGACCCATCATCGGCCAATGCCAGCCGAACAGGATCGTCGCGCCGAGAAGCACGACGAGCGACGGCCAGAGCGCCACAAGTGCGGTGTCGTTCAGCAAGTCGAATGCCCACATGCCGCGGCTGAGCTTGCGCACGGTGGCGCCGGCGAAGCTGTTGGCATGCCAGTCCGTGGAGAAGCGCTGCACGCGCCAGAAGGTCTCGCGCGCTACCTCGCTCATCATGCGCAAGGTGAAGCGCACGGGGCCCGTGAAGAGCGCGTAGCGCAGCAACACCATCGCGACGCCGAGGCCGAGGATCGCGGCGAACGCCTTGAGCGCTTCCCGGACGGCGACATCGCGATGCCGGGCCGCGTCCGCGAGCGCGTCGACCATCCTTCCGGCGAACAAGGGCAGGGCGAGTTCCGCCGCCGCGATCAGCACCAGGATCGCCGCCATGGCCGATGCCAGGCGCCATTGCCGGCGCCATTGGCCGGCAGCGAACCGAATCGTCCGCAGGAACGGGTCTTTCCCTCGCTTTGTGCTGCGAGAAGTCATTGCTCGATGCCTCGCCACAGGGGGCGACGGCTCCTCAAAGGGTCGTTCGACCGAAGGCCGGCGAGCCGGCGACGTCCGACGACGTTATGGTCAGAAGGAAAAAAGAAGGCGGCGCGCCCGGGCGGCGGCCGCAGCCGGACCTAATGCCTGAAGCGGGCGAGGTCGGGAGCGCAGCCGGCGGGAGCGATGGCGTTGAACATGATGGAAAGCATCAACGTCTCCCTGGCTATAGTTGCATCGAGGGCAGGCAACCTAAGTGTCAGCGCCGCGGGAAGCAAGGGCCTCTCAACCTTTGCCGATCGAAGTCCGCGCGCTATGGCCGGCGCGCCACAGCTTTAGGCGACGTCGTCTGGACGGCTGTGGTGGTTGTGGAAGCCACCCTCCTACTTTCGCGGAATACATCGTTGATAATGCACGACAAACTGAGGGGCCAACGAACCTCCAACCGGTAAAGAGGGCTGTCGGAAGGCTGTGAGAGGTGCACAAATTGGCCGCACAGAGTCGCGGCTATTTCATTAAAATTGCGACCTGATCAACAAGGGCCGGCCATTTAGGCTCGGCTGCAAGAAACGAACTCCGGGAGGAGACCGTGACGATCGCGACCCCAACGCTCGCCGTGCGAGCGAACCGCTGGTCACAACTGTGGCTCGGCGTTGTCTGCATGGTGCTGATCGCCAACCTGCAGTACGGCTGGACGCTGTTCGTGAACCCGATGAACAAGGCGCAAGGCTGGAGCCTGGGCGCCATCCAAGTCGCGTTCTCGATCTTCATCGCCACGGAAACCTGGCTGACGCCGATCGAGGGCTGGATCGTCGACCATCTCGGCCCGCGGCGCGGGCCCGCGATCATGATCGGCGCCGGCGGCTTCCTCGTTGGCCTTGCCTGGATCATCAACTCCTACGCCAACTCGCTCACCGTGCTCTACATCGGCGCAGCGATCTCCGGCACCGGCGCCGGTGCGATCTATGCGACCTGCGTCGGCAATGCGGTGAAATGGTTTCCTGACCGCCGCGGCCTCGCCGTCGGCTTGACGGCGGGCGGTTTCGGTGCAGGTGCGGCACTCACTGTCGTTCCCATTCGCATGATGATCGAGGGCCTTGGCTATGCCAGCACCTTCTTCTGGTTCGGCCTCGGCCAGGGCGTCGTGCTGATGCTGATCGCGCCCGTGCTGCGTGGGCCGATCGCCGGCGAGATGCCGGCAACGGCGCCACCCAAGGTCCAGCAATCGGCGCACGACTCGACGCCAGGCCAGGTGTTGCGCAGCCCGCTTTTCTGGTTGCTCTATCTGATGCTGGTGGGCGTGGCGGCCAGCGGCCTCGTCGTAACGGCCCAGGTGGCGCCGATCGCCAAGGACTTCGGCCTGTCCAATGCGGTCCTGATGCTTGGCGCCTCGGTGCTGTCGGTCGCGCTGGTGGTCGACAATGTGATGAACGGCCTGGCGCGGCCGTTCTTCGGCTGGGTTTCAGACAACATCGGCCGCGAGAACACGATGGCGATCGCCTTCACCTTGGGGGGCCTCGCCTACATGTCGCTGGGCTACCTCGGTGACCGGCCCTGGACCTTCGTGATCTGTGCCGCCCTGATATTCTTCACCTGGGGCGAGATCTTCAGCCTGTTCCCGTCGACCTGCACCGATCTGTTCGGCACCAAGTACGCCACCACCAATGCCATGCTGCTCTACACCGCCAAGGGCACTGCGGCGCTGCTGGTGCCGCTCGCCAACGTCTCGAAGGCAAGCACCGGCAGCTGGCACATGGTGTTCTTGACGGCAGCCATCGCGAACTTCGTGGTCGTGCTGCTGGCGCTGTTTGTACTGAAACCCGCCCGCCGACGCGGCTGAGCCAAGCTTGCCCCGCACTGCCGCTCCGGCGACAGTGCTGTCCATGACTGACCACAGGATCGTCTTCGAGCAGGAAGGTGGCGCGGCCGCGCAAGTCGTGCGCGACCGCCTCGACCTGTTCAATGTCGGCATCACCGGCGAGTCGACCTACTATCCGGTGAACTTCTTCCTCAAGAGCGCGCGCGGCGAGACGCTGGGCGGCCTGTTGGGCGCCATCTGGGGTGGCTGGCTGCAGATCACCTATCTGTGGGTCGACCCGGCCGAGCGCGGCAAGCGCTGGGCGACCCAGCTGATGGATCAGGCTGAAGCTTATGCCCGCCAACGCGGCGCCCACTCGGTCTCGCTCGACACGCACTCCTTTCAGGCGCGGCCTTTTTACGAGAAGCGCGGCTACGAGCTGTTCGGCACGCTCGACGACTACCCCAAGGGTCACAAGAAGTTCTTCCTGAAGAAGAAGCTTTAGCCGAGTTCTTTCAACTTCTTGTCGATCGCCAACAGGTCCTGCCAGCTCTGGCGCTTGCTGGCCGGTGTGCGCAGCAGATAGGCCGGATGGAAGGTGGGCAAAGTTGGCAGCTCGCTGCCGTCGGGCAGGCGATAGCTCACCCATTTGCCGCGCAGCCGCATGATGCCGTCGGTCGTGTCGAGAATCGCCTTGGCCGCGACGCCGCCCGCCAGCACCAGAAGCCTGGGCCGCGCCAGCTCGATGTGGCGGCGGGTGAAGGCGAGGCACATCGCCTGTTCGGCGAGGGTAGGCGTGCGATTGCCGGGCGGCCGCCAGAAGAGAATGTTGGTGATGTAAAAGCAGCGCGCCGGGTCGCCGGTGCGCGTATAGCCGATGGCCGCCATCATGCGGTCCATGAGCTGGCCGCTCACGCCGACGAACGGCTTGCCCAGCCGGTCCTCGTCGGCGCCCGGTGCCTCGCCAACGATCATCACCGGCGCGCCCGGCGTGCCGTCGGCGAATACCGTGTTCTTGGCCGTGCGTTTGAGCGCGCAGCCTTCGAAGGCGCGCACTGCCGCTTCGAGCTCGGCGAGGCTAGTGCAGCGCTCGGCGAGCGCGCGCGCATCGTCGACCAGCTGCGGCGATTCGATCGGCACCGGCGCCCGCGGCTGGACGATCGCAGGCGCGGTCGGCCGCAAGGGCACCGGCGCCTGACCGGTCGGCGCCGGGGCCAGCGCCCGCACCGGCGCGGCCGGCGGCGGCGGCAGCGCGAAGCGATCGACCGCCTCCTCACCGATCGCCTCGTCGACGCCGTGCTCGACGTGCCAGCGCAGCAGCCAGGCGAGGTCCTCGCGCGGGACTTCGGCCGCGGCCATTCAGAGAGCCTTCAGGAAAGCGGCCAGGATGGGCGCCCACAGATCGCCGTCGGCGTGGCTTGCCATGTGGCCCTTGTTGGACGGCAGTTCGACGTAGGTGATGTTCACACCGGCCTTGCGCATGTCGCTCACATAGGCGGGGCAGAGCGCGATGTCGAACAGCTTGTCGGTGGGCGACTGCACGTACAGCACCTTGGCGCTCTTTATCTCTGCATACTGGCGCGTGACGTCGAAAGTGCCGATCGCCTTGCGCAGCACCACCATGGAATGGCCGTCATAGAGCTGCGCCCAGGCCTTGGCATTGGCCCGGATGGTGGCCTCGCGCGCCTTGGGATCGGGTATGGTCTCGGCAAGAATCTCGTTCTGACCGTACGTCATCAACGTTTCGAAGCGAATCTCCTCGAGGGTCCGGGCGATGCCGCCATTTTCGTAGTACCAGCCGCCGTTCCAGTTGGGATTGCTGGCCAGGCGCTTCTGCAGGGCTTCCAGGCGCTCGATGCCGGCCGGCGAGCGCGGCGCGGTCACCGACGGCACGATCGCCTTCATGAAGCCTGGATAAGAGGCTGCCCATTGAAACGACTGGAAGCCACCCATCGACGGCCCGATCACCGCGACCAGGCTCTTCAATCGAAGCGCGTCGACCAGCAGCTTCTGGCTCGCCACGATGTCGCGCATCGTGACGTCCGGAAAGGTCGGCCCATAGGGCTTGCCGGTTCCGGGATCGATCGCGTTGGGGCCGCTGCTGCCGTGCGCCGAGCCGAGCGCATTCACCGAGACGACGAAGTAGCGATCGCTGTCGACTGCCTTGCCGGGCCCGATCAGGCGGTCGAACCAGCCGGCGGCGCCGGGAGCCACGCCGCGGCCCTGCTTGCCGCGCGCATTGAGTCCGGCCGCGTGGTGGCTCGACGTATAGCCGTGCACCACCAGCACGCCATTGTCGCGGGCTGCATTGGGCTTGCCATAGGTTTCGTAGGCGAGTTGCAGCTGCGGCAGCGTCCGGCCGCTCTCCAGCCGGAAGTCGCGCGACGTGAACAACTTGCTTTCGATGTCGACGAGTTCGGCCACGACTATGCCCCTTTCAGCCGTCAGGACGGGTGGCGGCCCTGTCGCCGACAGGCTATTTAGCGGCGAAAGGATCGCCGTCGTCCAACGGCGCGTCCATCTGGAAAAGGCACTGCACAGCGAGACGGCAATGGCGCGCGAGGCGATGGAATATGACGTAGTGATCGTCGGCGCCGGCCCGGCCGGCCTTGCGGCGGCGATCCGACTAAAGCAGCTCGCCCAGGAGCGCCAGCGGGAAGTGTCGGTGTGCCTGATCGAGAAGGGCTCCGAAGTCGGCGCCCACGTCCTGTCCGGCGCCGTGATCGACCCGATCGGTCTGAAGGAGCTCATTCCTGACTGGAAGGAAAAGGGCGCGCCCATCGAGACCCAAGTCAGCGACGACCAGTTCCTCTGGCTCACCAAGACCGGTTCGTTCCGGTTTCCCAGTTTCCTGATGCCGCGGCTGATGAACAACCACGGCAACTTCATCGTGAGCCTGGGCGAAGTGAGCCGCTGGCTGGCGCAGCAAGCCGAGGCGCTCGGCGTCGAGATCTATCCCGGCTTCGCCGCGGCCGAGGTGCTGTACAACGAGGACGGTGCCGTCAAAGGCGTCGCCACCGGCGATATGGGCGTCGCCAAGGACGGCCATCACAAGCCAGGCTACGCGCCCGGCATGGAGCTGCACGCCAAGTACACGCTGATCGCCGAGGGCGCGCGCGGCTCGCTCGCCAAGCTGCTCATGGAAAAGTTCGACCTGCGCGCCGGAGTCGATCCGCAGAAGTTCGGCATCGGGGTCAAGGAACTGTGGCAGGCCGACCCGGCCCACTTCAAGAAAGGTCTGGTGGTGCACACGCAGGGCTGGCCATTGGCGGAGACGGGCAGCCAGGGCGGCTCCTTCATGTACCACTTCGGCGACAACCTAGTGGCGATCGGGCTGGTCCTTCATCTCTCCTACGAGAATCCCTACGTCGCGCCGTTCGACGAGTTCCAGCGCTTCAAGACCCATCCCGAGGTCGCCAAGTACCTGCAGGGCGGCAAGCGGCTGGCCTACGGCGCGCGCGCCATCAACGAAGGCGGCGTGCAGTCGGTGCCCAAGCTCGTGTTCCCCGGCGGCGCGCTGGTGGGCTGCGCCGCAGGCTTCGTGAACGTGCCGCGCATCAAGGGCAGCCACAACGCGATCAAGAGCGGCATGCTGGCGGCCGAGGCGGCGTTCGAGGCGCTCGCGGTGGGCAAGACCGGCGGCGACGAATTGATCGCCTACCCAGTGAAGCTCAAGGCGTCGTGGCTGTGGAAAGACCTCGACAAGGTGCGGAACGTCAAGCCGGCGCTGAGCTGGGGCACCCTGGCGGGCACGCTCTACGGCGGCTTCGACATGTGGATGCACGATCTCGGGCTGCGCCTGCCCTGGACCTTCCACCACAAGAAGGCCGATTGGGAATGCCTGCGGCCGGCGGCGGAATTCCAGCCCATCCAGTATCCCAAACCGGACGGCGTGCTTTCCTTCGACAAGCTGTCGTCAGTTTTCCTATCGAACACCAACCATGAGGAGGACCAGCCGGTGCACCTGAGGCTGCGCGACCCCTCGATCCCGATTGCGGTCAATTTGCCGCTCTACGCCGAGCCCGCGCAGCGCTATTGTCCGGCCGGAGTCTACGAGATCGTTACCGCCGACAACGGCCAGCCCCGGTTCCAGATCAACGCGCAGAACTGCGTGCACTGCAAGACTTGCGATATCAAGGATCCGGCGCAGAACATCGACTGGACCGTGCCGGAGGGTGGCGGCGGGCCCAATTATCCCAACATGTGATGGCCATGCGACCAACACCCTCTGCCGTTTCTCTCCTGACACTGGTTTCGGCGGCTTTCGCGCTCGCCTTTCCGACGGTCGCCGGGGCGGCGCCCGATCAGGGCAACGCCAAAGGCAAGGCGACGCCGACTGAGGCCGCAGCTAAGCCAGGGGTGATCTCGCCGGGTGGACGGTATCTCGCCGCCCGCATCGCCGAGGCCGACCACGACTACGACGCCGGCGCCGAGCAACTCGACCGCGCGCTGTCACAGTCGCCGCAGAACGATTTCGATCTGACGTACGCGGCCTTCCGCATGCGCATGTATGCCGGCCGCTTCGATGGCGCGGCGTTGCTGGCCTCGGCGATTCTCGCCCGCAAGCCAGGCGACGGTCTCGCCAACCTCGTGATGACCCTGCAGGAGGTCAAGCGCGGCGACTACCGTGCGGCCGAAGCCCAGCTCGCGCGGATCGGCAGCGAGAACCAGTTGGGACCCTTGCGCGACTTC
>JBPYDO010000152.1:0-25361 GCA_051985755.1 Reyranella sp.
GGTGGCGTTGACCAGCGCGGCGCGGATGCCGGGCTCGAGCGCGCTGTGGCCGGCGTCGGCCACGACTACGAACCGCGCCTCGGGCCAGGCGCGCGCCAGCGAATCGGCGGTCACCGGCGGACAGACGACGTCGTAGCGGCCCTGCACGATGGTGCAGGGCAGGTGACGGATGCGCCCGAGCTCGCCCCACGGCCAGCCTTCCGGCAGGAAGGTGCCATGCGCGAAGTAGTGGGCCTCGATGCGCGACAGCGCCAGCGCGAAGCCGCCATGGTCGGCCTCGAACGGCGCGCGGGTGGTCGGATAGAGCGTCGAGCAGGCCGCCTCGTAGCGGCTCCAGGCGCGCGCTGCCGGACGGTGGATGTCGGGACTGCGGTCGGTCAGGCGGCGATAGTAGTTGCCCAGGAGATCGCTGCGCTCATGGGCCGGCAGATGATCGGTGAAGTCGCGCCACGCTTCGGGAAAGACGGTGCGCATGCCGCGGAGGAACCACTCGATCTCCTGCCGCGCGCCGAGGAAGATGCCGCGCAGCACGAAGCCCGAGACCCGCTCGGGATGGCGAATGCCGTAGGCCAGCGCCAGCGTGCTGCCCCAGGAGCCGCCGAACATCAACCAGCGCGGCACGCCGAGATGGACACGCAGCTTCTCCATGTCGGAGACCAGATGGTCGGTGGTGTTGTCATGTAGCTCGCCAAGCGGCATGGAACGGCCGCAGCCGCGCTGGTCGAACACGATGACGCGATAGAATTGCGGGTCGAAGAAGCGGCGATGCACCGGCGCCGAACCGGCGCCCGGCCCGCCATGCAGGAATACGACGGGCACGCCTTGCGGATTGCCGCTCTGCTCCCAATAGACGGTGTGCCGCCCGTCGACGGCCAGCATCCCGCTCGCATAGGGCGATATCTCGGGAAACAGGTCGGAACGAAGCGGGGTCTCGGAACGCGGCATGCTTATTTCCGTTGGCATGAGTGCCATAGAGGCGTGCGCCATTCCAGCCTTGCCGTCATTGCGGGTGCTGCGACCGAGCGTCTAAGCTTTATCGGGGGCGCTGAGGAGGAAGTGTGGATTTTCGCCGTTTTCTGGCAATTGCCGCCCTGCCAATTGCCGTGCTGCTCCTCGCCGCCGGCTGCACCCCCGGCAGCAACCCGCTACAGACCACCGCGTCATCGGGCCCGCCGCCCCTGCCGCGCGAGATCGAACGCGAGGTGGGGCCCGCCTATTCGTCGCCGCAGGTGCAGGCGCTGGTCGACCGGGTCGGCCACAAGCTGGTCGCCGATGCGCGCCTGCCCGGCACCTATCATTTCTATGTGCTCGACGACCCGGAGGCCAACGCGCATGCGATCTCCTCCGGCTACGTTTTCGTGACGCGCGGCCTTCTCTCGCTGGTCGACGACGAAGCCGAGCTTGCCGCCGCGCTCGGCCATGAGCTCGGCCACGTCATCAAGAAGCACGCTGCGCAGCGCGAACAGGCTCGCAAGGATGTGATCGGCGCCGCCGTCGACGCCGCGCTGACCAGCGGCTCGCTCTCGGTCGGCCGCTCGGTGGCGCACGAGGGGCTGCTGGCGCTGCGGCGCTATTCGCGCGACCAGGAGCTCGAGGCCGACCGGCTGGGGCTCGAGTACATCGTCCGCGCCGGCTATCGCGGCACCGCCATGCGGTCCCTGATAGAGAAGCTGCAACGCCAGATGCGGCTCGAGGACAAGCTCATGTCATCGCTGGGCGAGAGCGCCGAGCGGGGCGCGCTCTCCACCCATCCCGACCCGGTGCAGCGGCTTGCCGCGCTCAAGACCATCGCCGAGGCGGAAAAGGCCGGCGTCGCCGGCCGCCCTGCCTACCTGGCGGCGGTCGACGGCATGTCGGTGGACGACTCGCCCGACGAAGGCTACGTGCGCGATTCGGCGTTCATGCATCCCTCGATGCGGATCGCCTTCCAGGCGCTGCCGGATTTCCACCTGTTCAACAGCCACGAGGGCGTGCTGGGCGTCGGCAGCGACCGATCGCTGCTCTACTTCTCCTGCATCGATCAGGACATCGCCGAGCCGCTCGACGACTGGATGCGCAACCAGCTGAAGCCGACGCCGACCAACATCGAGCATACCGAGATCAGCGGCGCCGAAGCCGCGATCGGCGCCCGGCCGCGCGGCGCCGACGTCGGTTTGGGCCAGATCCGCTACGTGCTGATCCGGCGCGGCGGGGGCTTCTGCTATTTCAACCTCTTGAGCGACGGCCCCGACCGCGACCGCCGCATCGAGGCCATGGTCACCGCCGCCCGCAGCTTCCGCACGCTCTCGCCTAAGGAAGCCGCGGCGCTGCGGCCTTATCGGCTGCACGTCATTTCCTCGGCCGGCACGACGGCCGCCGAGCTCGCCGCCAAAATGCCCTATCGCGACTACCGCATGGAGCGGCTGACGACGCTGAACGGCGTCGATACGCCGGCTGAGCTGATGCACCTCGCGCAGATCAAGATCGTCGAACCTTGATCATCAGAGCGCGCCAATGAAAAGCGGCCAACCTTTCGGTTGGCCGCTCTCGTCTTCGATTTCGATGGCTGCCTAGGCGACCTTCTGCAGCACGCTGTTCAGCTTCTGGGTCGCCAGGTCCTTGTCGATGCGCTCGACCGCGGCCAGCTCGCGCGCCAGCCGATCCAGCGCCGCCTCGTAGATCTGGCGTTCGCTGTAGGACTGGTCGGGCTGGCCGGCGTTGCGGTGCAGGTCGCGCACGACTTCGGCGATGGATACCGGATCGCCGGAATTGATCTTGGCCTCGTACTCCTGGGCGCGCCGGTTCCACATGGCGCGGCTCACCCGGCTGCGGCCCCTCAGTGTCACCAAGGCACTCTCCATGATCTTGCGCGAGGAGAGCTTGCGTAGGCCCGAGATCTTCGCCTTGGCCACCGGCACGCGCAGCATCATGCGCTCCTGTTCGAACGAAATGACGAACAGGTCGAGCTTGTGGCCGGCGATCTCCTTGGCCTCGATGTCGATCACCCGGCCCACGCCATGGGTCGGGTAGACCACGAAATCGCCCTTCTCGAAGGCAAATTCCTTCGCCTTGGCTGCTGCCTTCTTCGGCTTTGCCATATCTAGTCCCTTCACTCTTCGCCCCGCCGTTGAGCGATACCGCGCCCCGCCGCGCACGATCCCCTTCGTGCTTAGCCCGATGCCCGGTACCGGTAAGTTGCTTTCGGATACCGATACGGACACCGAGCCGGCGGCAGACCGGACCCCGGACCGCTTCCAGCCCGACCCTTATATCAGATTCCTACCCGAGAGTCGCGACCTATGTTGCATTTGGGCAACGGTCTGGCCATGCAACAGTCGCATGGCTGAAGCAAAAGATGCCGAAAAGGACTTGAAACGACCGGATTCTATCGTTTGCCTGGGTTCTTGCTAAAATACTTTTTGTATTTGTCTTTTTCGTCCTTGAATGCATCCGCATCGGCCGGCGCCTCGCCCTTACGGGTGATGTTGGGCCACTCGGTCGACAGGCTGCGGTTCAGCTCAAGCCATTGCTCCATGCCTTTTTCGGTATCTGGCACGATCGCCATCGGCGGGCATTCGGGCTCGCAAACGCCGCAGTCGATGCATTCGTCGGGGTTGATGACCAGCATGTTCTCGCCCTCGTAGAAGCAGTCCACGGGGCAGACTTCAACGCAGTCCATGTACTTGCACTTGATGCAAGCCTCGGTCACGACATAGGTCATCAACGGCTCCAAGAACGAGCGGGCGGCTGCTTAACGCGCGGCAGGCGCCGGCGCAAGGCTGCCCAATCACGCAGCGTCGATTTCGTCATACAACGCGCGCGCCTCGCTGGCCGGGCCGCGCCTCTCGCCCAACGCCACGATGCGCACCACGTGGACCCGCGGTCCGAGCGCGAAGGTCAGCACCATGCCCGGCGCCACCGCTGCATGCGGCTTGCTGGTCACGCGACCGTCGACGCGGCAGCGCGTCTTTTCGACGAAGCGGGCAGCAAGTGTGCGGGACCTGAAGAAGCGCGCGTGCCAAAGCCATTTGTCGAGCCGCATGCGCCGAGCGGCTATTTCTTCCCGCCAAGCTTCAGCTCGAGCAGCTTGGCGAAGGGCGAATCGCTGACGTCTCCCTTCTTCTCGGTGGTGGCGTAGAGACGCAAGGCGGGGCCGCCAGTGTCGCGCCGTGGCGGCCGCTGCGGGCGCCCCTCGCGTGGCCGGTCGTCGCGACGGCGTTCCTCGCGCTGGTCGGACGTCGGTCCCTTGTCCTTGCCGTCGGCCGGTCCCTTGCTCTGCTGGGAATCGCGCGGCGGCTTATCGCGCCGCGGCGCATCGGCAAAGAACTGGCGCTCGTTGGGTCGCGCTCTTTGTCCATCCTGCCGATCGCGCCGGCGCTTGTCGCGCTCGCGCTGCTGTTGGCGCTGCTGCTCGCGCTGCTCCTCGCGTTCGCGCATGAAGCGCGGCTTGACTGAAAACGTATGGGGGCCGCCTTCCTCGGCGGGCGGCATCACGCGATAGCCGAGCCCGCGCAGCACGTCCGCCATCTCGGGCTCCGAGCAGCCGACCAGCGACATCATCTGCGGTGCGGCGCGGAAATGGCCGGGCGGCAACGCCTTGGGCGCCGACTTTGTCGCCTCGGCGGGCTTGGCCTCGTCGGCCGCCGCCGCTTCGGGCGCAGTTTCGCCAGCGGATGGCTCCGTCGTGTCCACCACGGTGGCCTCAACTGCGGGCGGCGTCTGATCACCATTCGCCGACTCGCTCGCCGCCGCGTCGATCTTGGACTCTTCCGCCGGGCTCTCGTCGGCCACGGTCGCTTCGGTTGACGCAGGGCTTTCGCTCGCCGCCTCGACCGGCGGCGGCGCAGGTTCGGCCTCGCCGAACGCGGCGGCCACGATCGCCCATTCGCTGATCTCGTCGGGTGCCGTTGCCGCAGCAGCGGGCGCCGCCACAAGCGATGCGTCGGCCGACGCTGCCGGTTTGGGCGCCTCGGCCGCGCGCCGCGCCGCTTCGCGGCTTTCGCGCACCGCCTGGCGCGCCATGGCGCCCAGCCGCTCGACCATGTCGGCGCGGATCGCGTGGTCGCCTAGCGGCAGGTAGCCGATCGCGGCGTAGAAGGCGCGCTCGGCATCGCGCGGCAGGTCGATCGAGGTGCGGCCCTCGGCCGGCAACGGCGGAATGGAATCGCGGTTGTTGGCGATCATCCAGAGACCGGCGCGCAGGCGGATCGGCACCGGCTTCAGCATGCCGGGGAAGTAGAGCGAGAAGACGCCGACGCGGACGCCGAGCTTGGCGAGCGCCTTGCGGTCCTCCTCGCCGAGCTGCAACAGCTGCTGCTCGATGGGACGCCGCGGCAGCACGCCGAGATGTTCGCAGAGCTGGAAGACGATGCCGCGCGCGCCCGCTGGCAGCTGCTCCGACGTGGAGCGCGCATCCATCAATTCGCTGAGGCCAAGCCGGATGCGCGTCTCGACCCAGGCGGCGGCGCGCTTGCGCACCTCCTCGCGCGCCGGCCCGTCGAGCAGGTCGGAGGCCAGCGCCTCGATCTTGGGCGCGAGGATATCGCCGCTTGCCAGCAGCCGCGCCACTGGGCCGCCGCCCCAGCAGATGCGCAGTTGCGAATCGAACACCAGCTCGCCATCGGCCGACCCGGCGAAGGCCTGCAGGCGCGCCGGCAGGTCCTGGCGCAGCGCCTTGAGCGCCGCGCTCAGCACCGCCTTCTGGTCGGCGTGGCTGTCGGTCGTGTCGGGCACGAAGCGGAATCCTTCGATGCGGCCGAGATGCTCGCCCTCCACCGTGACTTCGCCCGCGGCGGCGACCGACGTGGTCATTTCGCCCTCATCCCGCAATCTTCGTACAAGCAATGCAGCCCGTCTATCGACAAACCTTTGCGTCAGCCGCTGGTGCAGCACGTCCGACAATTTGTCCTCGATGGACCGCGCGCGTTCCTGCCAGTGCGGCGCCCGCTGGATCCAATCGGAGCGGTGCGAGATATAGGTCCAGGTGCGCACGTGGGCGATGCGCGCCATCAAGGTGTCGATGTCGCCGTCGTAGCGCTCCAGCTTCTTGATGTGGCCGTCGATCCAGTCCTCGGGCAGCCGCTCGCCGCCCTGTGTCAAATGCGTGAACAGCTCGCCGAGGAGATGCGTGTGCTCCTCGGTCATGGTCTTGCGGAAGTCGGGCACCTGGCAGACTTCCCAAAGCAATCTGATGCGGGCCGGTGCGTGCAGCCGCGGCAGGAACTCCGAGCGGCGCGCCAGGGTCTGCAGCGCCAGCTGGTCGTCCTGCTCGCGCACCCGCACCAGGGCGGCGTGCGGCGGCGGGGCGTTCAGCGACGCGATGAGCTGCTCGATCGAACGGAAATCGAGGGTGCTGTTGCGCCATTGCACGTCGCGAAGCGGATCGAAGCGGTGGTTCTCGATCGCCTCCACCGTCTCGGCATCGAGCCCGTCGACGTCGGCGGTGGTGCCGAAGGTGCCGTCGTTCATGTGCCGGCCGGCGCGGCCGGCGATCTGCGCCAGCTCGACGTTGCGCAGCGGCCGCGTCGCGCGCCCGTCATACTTGCGCAAGGAAGCGAACCAGACATGGTTCACGTCCATGTTGAGGCCCATGCCGATCGCGTCGGTGGCGACCAGGTAGTCGACCTCGCCCGACTGGAAGAGCTCGACCTGGGCGTTGCGCGTGCGCGGGCTCAAGGCCCCCATGACGATCGCCGTGCCGCCGCGCTGGCGGCGGATCAGCTCGGCGATGACATAGACCTCGCTGGCCGAGAAGCCGACGACCGCCGAGCGGCGCGGCAGGCGCGTCGCCTTCTTCGGGCCGGCGTAGGACAACTTGGAAAAGCGCGGCCGCGCCACGATGTCGATATCCGGCAGGAGCCGGTTCAGCACGGGCCGGATCGTGTCGGCGCCCAGCAGCATCGTCTCGTCGATGCCGCGGGCATTGAGGATCCGGTCGGTGAAGAAATGGCCGCGCTCAGGGTCGGCCGCCATCTGCACCTCGTCGACGGCGAGGAAGGAGACCGGCCGGTCGATCGGCATGGACTCGACGGTGCACACGAAATAGCGGGCGGAGGCCGGCGCGATCTTCTCCTCGCCGGTGATCAGCGCCACCTGGCTGGCACCCTTGATCTTGACCACGCGGTCGTAGTTCTCGCGCGCGAGCAGGCGCAGCGGGAAGCCGATCATGCCCGAGTCGTGGCCGAGCATGCGTTCGATCGCGAGATATGTCTTGCCGGTGTTGGTGGGACCGAGAACGGCGGTCAGGCGGCCGGCGGCGCTGAGCGACATCACCCGAACTTGGAACGCCGCGGCGGCAGAAGCAAGGCGGCTTGGAGTTCCTCCCCCGAAGACGGGGGAGGTGGCTAACCCGCCAGGTTCGCTTCGAGTTTGTTACAGCCCAGCATCGGCCCTTGGCCGGCGCGCTGGATCAGGATGGCGACGCCCTGGTCGGGCTTGGTGCGATCGGCCGGCAGGGTCCACGATGCGGCCTGGCCCTGCCAGCGACCGAGCAATTCGAGGTGGCGGACGACATTGAAATTCTCGAGGCGGCGGCCGTTGTTCTCGCCCAGATGCACCGCTGTGCTGTGGCGGCGGTCGTAGACCGCCAGCGTCACCTCGGCCGGTCCATTGGTGAAACCGTCGCTCAGCTCGAAGGGCGCGAGCTTGACCAGGACGCTGCCGTCGGCAAGTCGGGTCAACTCGGGCGTGGCGCGCTTCGCCGCATGGCGCAGCGCTCCTGCCAAGAGGCCACTGACTTCGTCGGCCGTGACGCCCGGCCCGTCGCTCCGGCCGTCGATCACCATTTCCGGCGTATAGACGTAGCGCTGCTTCAGGGCGCGGGCGTAGGCGTGCTGGCGCTCGGTCGTCTCGCGCGAGGCGAAGGGATCCTTCCAGCCGATATAGTCCCAGTAGTCGACGTGGAAGGAGAGCGCCACGATGTCGGCGCGCTTGGCCAGTTTGCCGAGCTGCGCGTCGGCCGGCGGACAGGAACTGCAGCCCTGCGAAGTGAAGAGCTCGATGGCCCAAGGACCGCCGGTGATGCCGCCGGAGGTCTGGGCGTCGGCAGATCGGCGCTGGCTCGCGATCATCGCGAGGCCGGCGGCGGCTGCGGCTCCGCCAATCAGCAGCGACCGGCGGCCGGATCGAAGAAGGTTGGGCATGCGCGGAACATGAGCGCGTGGCTGCACACTCGCCAATCAACAAACGGTTAGTGAATCTCGATCAATTTGCACGATTGAGCGCGCGGCGCGTGAGGTCGGCTGGACTCGCCAAAGGCAATATTATAACCAAATCGCGGCATGCATCCGCCCACCTCGCCCGGTACCGCCTTGCTTGCCATGAGCGCGCTTGCCCGCGTTGCGGCCGCGCTTGGCGTGGCGGTCGGGCTGTGGCTCTGCGTGTGGTGGGCGTTGTGAGCCACGCGCTGCGTCTCGTCGACCTGACGGTGAGCTACGACCGCCATCCGGCGGTGCATCACGTGTCGGCGGAGATCCCGGCGGCCGAGATGACCGCCATCGTCGGTCCCAACGGCGCCGGCAAGAGCACCCTCTTGAAGGCGCTGCTGGGACTCGTGCCGCATATCGAGGGCCGCATCGAATGCGCCGCCCGCCGCATCGCCTACCTGCCGCAGCAGTCTGACATCGATCGCAGCTTCCCGATCCCGGTGATCGACACGGTGCTGCTCGGCCGCTGGTCGCGCTTCGGCGGCTTTGGCGCCGCCATCCCGGCGGACCTGCACGACGCCTATCACGCCATCGAGGCGGTCGGGCTTTCCGGCTTCGAGCGCCGCCCGATCGACACGCTTTCGGTCGGCCAGTTCCAGCGCGTGCTGTTCGCCCGCTTGCTGCTGCAGGACGCCGATCTCGTGCTGCTCGACGAGCCCTTTGCCGCCATCGACCAGCGCACCGTCACCGACCTGATGGAACTGGTGCGGCGCTGGCGCGAGGAGAAGCGCACCGTCGTCGCCGTCCTGCACGATCTCGAGCAGGTGCGCCGCGACTTCCCCAACAGCCTGTTGCTGGCCCGCGAGCTGATCGATGCCGGCGCAACGGCCCGCGTCTTGTCGGCCGACAATCTGCTGCGCGCACGCACCATGGCCGGGGCGTGGGATGACCACGCGCTGGCGTGCGAAGTGCCGTTGCGGCAAAGCGCGTGAGCCTCGTCTACGACACGTTGATTGCGCCGTTCGCCGATTTCGGCTTCATGCGGCGCGCCCTGGTCGCCTGCCTTGCCCTGTCGCTGGGCGGCGCCACCATCGGCGTGTTCCTGATCCTGCGCCGCATGAGCCTGATGGGCGATGCACTGACCCATGCCTTGCTGCCCGGTGCGGCGCTGGGCTTCCTGCTGGGCGGTCTCTCGCTGCCGGCCATGAGTCTCGGCGGCTTCATTGCCGGCATTGCGACGGCGCTGGCCTCGGGCGCGATCGCCCGGCTCTCCAACATGCGCGAGGATGCAAGCTTTGCCGCGGCCTATCTCACGTCGCTGGCGCTCGGCGTGATGATCGTGTCATTGCGCGGCTCGGCGGTCGACCTGATGAACATCCTGTTCGGCGCCATCCTGGCCGTCGACGACACGGCGCTCTTGCTGGTCGCCTGCACCACGACCCTGACCCTGCTGGGCCTGGCCGCGATCTACCGGCCGCTGGTCGTCGAATGCTTCAATCCGGGCTTCCTGGCCGCGATGGGCGTGCGGGGCGCGCTCTACCACTATCTCTTCCTGGGGCTTGCCGTGCTCAACATGGTGGCGGCCTTCCAGGCGCTCGGCACCTTGATGGCGCTGGGGCTGATGCTGCTGCCGGCGGTGGCGGCGTCGTTCTGGGCGCGCGAGGTCTGGTCGATGACGGCGATCGCGGTTCCCATGGCGTTTTTCTCGGGCGCGGCCGGCCTGCTCGTGTCCTACCATGCCGGGCTGCCGTCGGGACCGGTGATCGTGCTGATCGCCAGCCTGCTCTTCCTCGCTTCACTGCTGCTCGGCACGCGCGCCTCGCTGCGCGCAAGACTGTCGCATCCGGCTCACCTTCGCGGCTAAGCTTCGCCCCGTGACGTTGGACAGCAACAGCGAGGTGGCGCTCGCCGCCTTTGCGATCGGTATCGCCTTCGGCGGGCTGGGGCGCTGGTCGGGCTTCTGTCTGCGCGGTGCGATCGAGGATGGGCTGACGACCCGCGATGCGCCGCGCCTGCGCGGTTTCCTGCTCGCCATGGCGGTGGCGGTGATCGCGCTGCAGGCGCTGGTGCTGGCCGGCCGCCTCGATATCTCCAAGGCGCTCATTCTGCCGACCAGCCTCGCCTGGGGCAGCGCGCTGGTCGGCGGCCTGATGTTCGGCGTCGGCATGGTCCTGACCGGCGGCTGCGGCACGCGGCAGCTCGTGCTCGCGGCCGGCGGCAATCTGCGCTCGGTCGTGACTTTCGTGATCTTCGCCCTGGTCGCCTATGCCACCATCCGCGGCATCTTCGCACCGGCGCGCAGCGCCTTGATGGCGGCAAGCTCGTTCGTGCTGCCGCGCCAGACCATGCCGCTGGCGCTGGGCGCCGTCGTCGTGGTGCTGGCGCTCGTCTTTGTCGGCTGGCGCCGCGTCGAGGCGCGCCACCTGGTGGCCGGCGCCTTGATCGGCTTGCTGGTCCCGGCCGGATACTACGCGACCGCCGTACTGGGGCACGACGACTTCGACCCGACGACGGTCGAGAGCATGAACGTCACACGCTCGGGCGGCGACGCGCTGGTCTATCTGCTGATCTGGACCGGCGCCAAGATCAACTTCGGCATCGCCTTCGTGGGCGGCATCCTGGTCGGCGCGGCGCTGGTCGCGATGTTGGCGCGCGACTTCAAGCTGGTGGGCTTCGAGCGCCCGGCGGACATGCTGCGCTATGCATTGGGTGCGGCATTGATG
Source organism: Reyranella sp. (assembly GCA_051985755.1). GTDB lineage: Bacteria > Pseudomonadota > Alphaproteobacteria > Reyranellales > Reyranellaceae > Reyranella. Next base: position 10,847 of record JBPYDO010000152.1, read on the forward strand.
GGGGCGGGCGGCGTGCTGGCGCTGGGCTGCACCATCGGCCATGGGCTCACTGGAATGGCCTCGTTGGCGCCGACCTCGTTCATCGCCTTGCCAGCGATTGTCCTGGCCGCGGCCGCCACCATGAAATGGCGTTGGAGGAAAGCCCGATGAGCGATTCGCCTGTCGCCGGCGTCACGCTGAAGCGAACCCGCGCCAACAACATCGATATGCGCTACGCCGAGAGCGGCAGCGGCCCTCTGGTGCTGTTCTGTCACGGCTGGCCGGAGAGCTGGTACTCGTGGCGCCACCAGCTCGTGGAGCTGAGTGCCGCGGGCTTCCGTTGCGTGGCGCCCGACATGCGCGGCTATGGCGGGACCGAGGCGCCCGAGCCGATCGACCAGTATTCGATGCCGCATCTGGTGGGCGACATGGCCGAGCTCGTGAAATCACTCGGCGAGAGCAAGGCCGTGATCGTCGGCCACGACTGGGGCGCGCCGGTCGCCTGGCATGCGGCCCTGTGGCGGCCGGACATGTTCCACGCCGTGTGCGGCATGAGCGTGCCCTATTCGCCGCCGGGCTACATCGACATCCTGACCGCGCTCGACAAGCTCGGCATCCATGACTTCTACCTGCAGTATTTCCAGAAACCGGGTGTCGTCGAAGCCGAGCTGCAACGCGACATCAAGGCGGCCCTGCGCCGTCTCTACTTCACGGCGAGCGGCGACCTCAACGACAGCAAGAAGGGCTTCGGCCGCCTGCCCGACGGCACCCTGCTCGGCAACACCGCCGATCCCGCCAAGCTGCCCGCCTGGCTTTCCGAGGCCGACCTCGACTACTACACGCAGGAATTCGCCCGCGCCGGCTTTCGCGGCGGCTTGAGCTGGTACCGCAACCTCCGGCGCAACTGGGAGCTGGGCGGCCCGTGGCGCGGCCAGCCGATCCGTCAGCCGTCGCTCTTCATCGCGGGCGCAAGGGACGGCGTGCTGAAATTCCCCGCCGCGCAGTCGCAACTCGATGCGTTTCCCAAGACACTCCCGGGTCTGCGCGGCAGCCACATCCTCGATGGTGCCGGCCACTGGGTTCAGCAGGAGCGCCCGGACGAGGTGAACCAGCTGCTGATCGGGTTTTTGAAGGGGCTGTGAACCCGCGCCGTGTCATCCCGAACGAAGTGAGGGACCTTTAGCGACGCCCGCCAAAGGTCCCTCGCTGCGCTCGGGACGACTCCAGTGTGTGGTCACGCCAGGCGCCGCTACTTCTTCTCCTCGAACTTGAGCGCGGCGCCGTTCATGCAGTAGCGCTGGCCGGTCGGGCGCGGGCCGTCGGGGAAGAGGTGGCCCAAGTGGCCACCGCATTTGGCGCAGTGCACCTCGGTGCGGGTCATGAAGTGGCTGGTGTCGGTCGAGGTATCGACCGCGGCCTCGAGCGGCGCCCAGAAGGAGGGCCAGCCCGAGCCGCTTTCGTATTTCGTCGAGGAATCGAACAAGGGCTCGCCGCAGCCGGCGCAGCGGAAGAGGCCGGTGCGCTTTTCCTGGTTCAGTGGACTCGAGAAGGGCCGTTCGGTTCCGTGGTTGCGCAGTACATGGTGCTGCAGAGGGTCGAGCTCCTTCTGCCACTCGGCATCGCTTTTTTCGATTTTCAGGTTCTGGGTCATCGCACCTCCAGATGCCAATGTGGCGATGATCTGACGTCAAGCAAGTGAACGCAATTCGCTGGCGGCGACCGACAGCATGGCGAGATCAAGCGCGCCGGCTGCAGAAAGCTCGTCGCTGAGACGATCGACGCGGTCGAGCGCGATCCTGCGCGGGTCGCTCCAGCGCGCCAGCGCCGCCTCAGGGTCGCCGGCGCCCTCGGGGCCGGCCGCCTTCAGCACCGACTGCAGCAGGTCGGCGTGGAGGGCCGCCAATTCGTCCACCATGGCGACCGCCGCCTGTGAGACCCATAGCCCATCGCGCGGCAGCTTGTGCGCCGCACCGCCCAGCCGCGCCAGCGACAGCCGCTCGCCCAGCCGGAAATAGACCCTCGCCGCCGCCTCGATGCTGCAGCCATGGGCCCGTGCCGCCAGCATCAGATCGCCGGCGCCGGCCAGGGTCTCGAGCTGGGCGGCCCGGCGGGCGAGGTCGGCCGGCGCGCCCAGGCTCTCGAAGGCGGCGGCGCGCTCGCCGAGCGCTCCGGTCTCGGCGGCGCCGACCAGCGCGGGCGGCAACTCGCCGAGCGCCGCCACCGCCGCACGCAGCTGCTCCGTCGCCACCATCGTGTCCAAAGGCTGCGGCAGACGGCGCAGGGTCCATTGCACGGTGCGCAGCATGAAACGTTGCGAGGCCACCAGCATGTGGACCTGCGCCGGCGCCTTGAGCGCCGCGTCGAGCGCCTCGACCTCGGTCCACAGGTCGCGCAGCTTCCAGGCATCGCGCACGACGGCGAAGGCGCGCGCGATCGCCGCCGCGGCGGCGCCGGTGCGCTGGCTGACGGTGCGCACGAAGGTCGGGCCGCAGCGGTTGATCAGCGAGTTCACCACCTGCAGCGTCGTGATCTCGCGGCGCAGGCGATGGTAGCGGATCACCGGCTCGAAGCGCTGCTGCAGGGTGGTCGGGAAGTAGCGTAAGAGCTCGCCCTCGAGCAGCGGGTCGTCGGGCAGGTCGGACGCCAGGATCTCGTCGCTGAGGTCCAGCTTGGCGTAGGCCAGCAGGGTCGAAAGCTCCGGCCGCGTCAGATACTGGCGGTTCTGGCCACGGGCGCGCATGGCCGCAGTGTCGGGCAGGAATTCGACGGCGCGGTCGAGCCGGCCCTGGCGCTCGAGGGCGCGCATGAAGCGCTCGAGCCGGTCATGCTCCTCGGCGGCCTGCGCTTCGGCGGTGCTGATCGCCTGGCTCTGCTGGTAGTTGTGGCGCAGCACCAGGCCCGCCACTTCTTCGGTCATGCCGAACAGCAGGGTCTCGCGCTCGGCCGCCGCCAGCACGCCTCGGCGGATCGCCTCGCCGGTCACGATCTTGATGTTGACCTCATGGTCCGAGGTGTCGACGCCGGCCGAATTGTCGAGTGCGTCGGTGTTGATCTTGTGTCCGGCCAGCGCCGCCTCGACGCGCCCGCGCTGGGTGAAGCCGAGATTGGCGCCTTCGCCGATCACGCGCGCGCGCAGCTCATGGGCGTCGATGCGCAGGCCATCGTTCGCCCGATCGCCGGCATCGAAATGGCTCTCGCTGGCGGCCTTCACGTAGGTGCCAATGCCGCCGAAATACAGGAGATCGACCGGCGCCTTCAGGACGGCGCGCATCAGCTCGACCGGCGTCAGCGCCGCCGCCCGCTCGATGCCGAGAGCGGCGCACGCTTCGGCGGAAATCTCGATCGACTTGGCCGTACGGTCGTAGATGCCGCCGCCCGCCGACAGCAGCTTGTGGTCGTAGTCCATCCAGGACGAGCGCGGCTGGTCGAACAGCCGCTTGCGCTCGGCCAAGCTCGCGGCCGCATCGGGCGACGGATCGACGAAGATGTGGCGGTGGTCGAAGGCGGCCAGCAACTTGATCTCCTTCGACAGCAGCATGCCATTGCCGAACACGTCGCCCGACATGTCGCCGACGCCCGTCACAGTGAAGGGTGTGCGCTGGATGTCGGTGCCCAGTTCGCGGAAGTGCCGCTTGACCGATTCCCAGGCGCCGCGGGCGGTGATGCCGATCTTCTTGTGGTCGTAGCCCGCCGAGCCGCCCGAGGCGAAGGCATCGTCGAGCCAGAAGCCGTAGTCGCGCGCCAGCCCATTGGCGATGTCGGAGAAGGTGGCGGTGCCCTTGTCGGCCGCGACCACCAGGTAGGGATCGTCACCGTCGTGGCGCACCACCTTGTCGGGCGGCTTGACGGCGCTGCCCTGGTAACTGTCGGTGATGTCGAGCATGCCGCGGATCAGCGTCTGGTAGCAGGCGATGCCCTCGGCCTGGATCTGCTCGCGCGTGCCGCCGGCGGGTGGTTGCTTCACGTAGAAGCCGCCTTTGGAGCCGACCGGCACGATCACGGCGTTTTTCACCATCTGGGTCTTCATCAGGCCCAGGATCTCGGTCCGGAAGTCCTCGCGCCGGTCCGACCAGCGGATGCCGCCGCGCGCCACCCGGCCGCCGCGCAGATGGATGCCTTCGGTGCGCGGGCTGTAGACGAAGATCTCGACCAGCGGCCGGGGCGCCGGCAGCTCGTCGATCCTGCGGCTGTCGACCTTGAAGGAAATCCACTCCTTGTCCTGGAAGTAGTTGGTGCGCAGCGTGCAGGTGACGGCGTTGATGAAGCGCCGCAGGATGCGGTCGTCGTCGAGCGTTTCCACCTTATCGAGCGCCACTGCGATCCGACCCTGGATCTCATCCAGCCAGCTGGCGCGCTCGGCGGAGGCGGCCGCACCCAGCGCCGGATCGAAGCGGGCGAGGAAGAGGTCGACGGTGGCGCGCGCGATGGCGGCTTGGCCAACCATCACGAGTTCCATGTAGTCCTGGGTGAAGGGAATGCCGGCCTGGCGCAGGTACTTGGCGTAGGCACGCACCAGGGCGACTTCGCGCCAGGTGAGGCCGGCGCGCAGGACCAACGGGTTCAGGCCGTCGTTTTCCAGTTGTCCCGAATAGAGGCGACGCAGCGCGTCATTGAAGCGCCCCTCGACCTGGGGGAGATCGACTGCCGCTTTGTCGGCGGTCTCCACGCCCAGCACCTGCAGCGCCACCACGGGGCCGTGGTCGGCGCTTAGCAGGAACGGCGCTTCGCTCAGCACGCGAAGGCCGAGATTCTCGACGAACGGCACGATGTCGGACAGCGCGATCGGCTCGCCCGGATGATAGAGACGGATATCGAAGCGATGGGCCGCCAGGCCGTCCGCCCGCTCCAGCCGCACGCCGAACGGCGCCCCGGCGAGCGCCGCCTCGAGCGGGGCGATGTCGGCCATCGCCTGCGCCGCCGAATAGGTGTCGCGATAGACGCTCGGGAAGTAGGTGCGCCATTTGCGCGCCGCGGCCCGGCCTTCCGCCTCGCCCAGCCGCGCCTGCAGGGCCTGACGCAACCGGTCGTTCCACGACGTCGCCGCCTCGACCAGCGCCCGTTCCAGCCGTTCGAGATCGGGCGTCGGCGAATCGGGCGAAGCGAGCCGCAAGGTGTAGAGCGCGTGCGCCAGCGCCGATTCATCGCTGCTCGAGCCCGCGGTCGAGGTGAGCTCGCCCTGCCAGGCTTCGGCCAGGATCTGGCCGAAGCGGTCGCTCAGGGGCGCGTCGAAGCGCTCGCGCGGGGCGAACACCAGGCAGCTCGCGAAGCGGCCGACGGCGTCGCGCCGCACGAACAGCGCGACACGGCGGCGCTCCTGCAGCTGCAGGATGCCGAGCGCATGCTCGTAGAGCGTGGCTTCGTCGATCTGGAACAGCTCGTCGCGCGGATAGGAATCGAGGATCGCGATCAACGCCTTGCCGTCGTGGCCGTTGGGATCGAGCTCGGCGCGCTTGAGCACGCTCGCGACGCGGCTGCGCAGCAGCGGCACCTCGCTAGCCGCGGCGTGGTAGGCCGCCGAGGTGAACAGCCCGACCAGGCGGTGCTCGCCGGTGACGCGGCCATCGCGGTCATGGGTCTTGACGATCACGCAGTCCATCGGGCCGCTGCGATGAACCAGCGCCTTGCGGTCGGTCTTGACGATCATCAGCGCCGGCTGGCCCTTGGCGAAGCGCGACATGGCTTCGCCGCCGCCCACGCCCGCCTCGAACAGGCGGACGTCGTCGCGCCGCAGGATGCCGAGCGCCGAGCCCGGCATCAGGTCGTAGCGCAGGCCGCCGGGCTGCGTGCCGTCCTCGGCGTAGCTATAGCGGCGGTGGCCGAGGAAGGTGAAATGGTTGGCCTCCAGCCAGCGCAGGAACTCCTCGTGCTCATTGAACTCAGGCCCGTCGCCGGGCTCGAGGTCACTGATCGCGTCGAAGCAGGACTGGCGCAGCGAGCGCCAGTCCTCGACCGCAAGCCGCACCTCGGCCAGCACGCGCCCGAGCATTGCCGCCAGTTCCTCGAGTTGGGCGGTGTCTGACTGGCGGTCGATCTCGATGTACATCATCGATTCCGGGCGCGTGCGCCCTTCGCCCTCGGCCAGGAGCTCGACCAGGTTGCCGTCGACGTCGCGCCGCACCGCCATCACCGGGTGCGCCAGCAGATGGACGGCAAGCTCGCGGCGGTTGAGTTCATTGGTCACCGAATCGACCAGGAACGGCATGTCGTCGTTGATGATCTGCACCACGCTGTGCCGGCTCTCGAAGCCGTGGTCGGCGACGGTCGGATTGAAGACGCGCACCTTGGCGATGCCCGGCAGGCGGCGTCGCGCGAAGCCCAGCAGGGAGACGGCGGCCGCGCCGCGCTGCTCGCTGGGCGCCGCCGCAAGATCGTTGTCGGCTACGCGCTCGAACAGTCGGCGGGCGAACAGTGCAGCCTGCTCGCTGTTGGCGCCGCCCGACCAGCGCTCCTTGGCGGCCGCTTCTATGTCTTCCAGCCCGTAGGTGCGCGGTGTCTCTCCGGTCGGCAGCGCTGTCGCCAGTCCTGTCGCCATCGTCGAGACCCCATGCTGCTGCTCGCCGGATGGTACGCGCCCCACGTGGCGTGTCATCCCGAGCGCCGCGCGGGATCCATGACAATCTGGCGACGAAGTGCGTGAGCCAGAAGTGCCTATGTCATGGCCCCTTTGAGCCGGTGCCTCGACGCTGGCTCGCCGTTTTGCTGGCGTTTCTGTTTGAGGTCCACGGATTCTGCGGAAAAGCGCGTTTTGTTCTCATCCTGTGCTGCAGGTGCGAAGGTTCGCGTGCAGCCAAAAACCTGTCAATTCGGAGAAGTTTTATGCAAGCAATATCAATTGATTAACCGTGATGTCTTCAGATTCACAGTTCGGGAATAAAAACACTGATGACAGCCGCCGAGGGTGACGTATCATCAAGGAATAGTGGGGGCAGAAATAAGGCTCCCAATAGGTTGGGTGTCTTCCACACTGTGTTCTGCCCACAGCTGTGGATAAAAATGAAAAAGGGGGCCGCAAGTGTTTGATGTCGTTCAAGTTCGCAGCGGTGCGCGCGTTGTTACCGAGTCCTCCCGCGACGCCCGCCTGACCGCCTTCGGCAAAGCCACCCTCTCCGATCGCTACCTGATGCCGGGCGAGAGCTATCAGGACATGTTCGCCCGCGTCGCCTCGGCCTATGCCGACGACGATGCGCACGCCCAGCGGCTCTACGACTACATCAGCAATCTCTGGTTCATGCCGGCAACGCCGGTGCTGTCGAACGGCGGCACGCAGCGCGGCTTGCCGATCTCGTGCTTCCTGAACGAGGCCTCCGATTCGCTGGAAGGCATCGTCGGCCTGTGGAACGAGAACGTCTGGCTCGCCGCGCGCGGCGGCGGCATCGGCTCCTACTGGGGCAACCTGCGCTCGATCGGCGAGAAGGTCGGCATGAACGGCAAGACCTCCGGCGTCGTGCCCTTCATCCGCGTCATGGACTCGCTCACGCTGGCGATCAGCCAGGGCTCACTGCGCCGCGGCTCGGCGGCCGTGTACCTGCCGGTCAATCATCCCGAGATCGAGGAGTTCATCGAGATCCGCCGTCCGACCGGCGGCGATCCCAACCGCAAGGCGCTCAACCTGCACCATGGGCTCCTAGTGTCCGACGCCTTCATGCGCGCCGTCGAAAATGACGAAGAGTGGGGTCTCGTCAGCCCGAAGGACAAGAAGGTGCAACGCACAGTGTCGGCGCGGCATCTCTGGATCCGTATCCTGACGGCGCGCATCGAAACCGGCGAACCGTACCTGATCTTCATCGATCACGTGAACAAGGCGCTGCCCGAGCACCACAAGCTCGCCGGCCTCGAGGTCAAGACGTCCAACCTGTGCAGCGAGATCACGCTGCCGACCGGCGTCGACCGGCACGGCAAGCAGCGCACCGCGGTGTGCTGCCTCTCCTCGCTCAACCTCGAGAGCTATCTCGAGTGGCACGAGCATCCGACCTTCATCGAGGACGTGATGCGCTTCCTCGACAACGTCCTGCAGGGCTTCATCGACAACGCCGGTACGGACTTCGCGCGCGCCACCTACGCCGCCATGCGCGAGCGCTCGGTGGGGCTCGGCGTCATGGGCTTCCACTCCTTCCTGCAGGCGAACAACATCCCGATCGAGGCCGTGATGGCCAAGGTCTGGAACAAGAAGATGTTCAAGCACATCCGCAGCCAGTGCGACCAGGCGTCGAAGACGCTCGCCCGCGAGCGCGGCGCTTGCCCGGACGCGGCCGAGTTTGGCATCGAGGAGCGTTTCTCACACAAGCTTGCGATCGCGCCGACCGCCTCGATCTCCATCATCTGCGGCGGCGCCTCGGCCGGCATCGAGCCGTCGGCGGCCAACGTCTACAACCACAAGACCCTCTCGGGCTCGTTCGTGGTGCGCAATCCCTACCTCGAGAAGGTGCTCGCCCAGAAGGGCCGCAACGACGAGGACACCTGGACCTCGATCACCACCACGCAGGGCTCGGTGCAGCACCTCGACTGCCTCGACGATCATGAGAAAGCGGTGTTCAAGACCGCATTCGAGATCGACCAGCGCTGGCTGGTCGAGCACGCCGCCGACCGCGCGCCCTACATCTGCCAGAGCCAGTCGCTCAACGTCTTCCTGCCGGCCGACGTGCACAAGCGCGACCTGCACCAGATCCACATGATGGCCTGGAAGCGCGGCGTGAAGAGTCTCTACTACTGCCGTTCGCTGTCGATCCAGCGCGCCGAAGCCGTCTCGTCGGACGCCGCGGCGGCTCCGATCGGCGACCAGGCCTTGGCCGCTCCTGCGGCTGCCCCGACGCTCGACGCCCCCTCCTCCTCGAGCGTGCCGCTACCGGTTGGCACTCCTCCCGCCGCCGGTGGGGCCAATAACTACGAAGAGTGTCTCAGTTGCCAGTAATGGTGTCCCGTCGTCCCGACCGGAGCGCGTAGCGCGTAGCGGAGGGACCTTCTCTCGGCGATTTGCTTTCGTTTCGTTGCTGCAAGGTCCCTCGACTTCGCTTCGCTCCGCTCGGGACGACGGATTTTGTTTGCGAACTTTTCTGGATTTCAGCCCATGTCCCTGCTCGATGCCAAGCCGATCTACAAGCCGTTCTCCTATCCCTGGGCCTACGAGTGCTGGCTGACGCAGCAGCGCATCCACTGGCTGCCCGAGGAAGTGCCGCTGGCCGACGACGTCAAGGACTGGCGCAACAAGCTCAGCGACAGCGAGCGCCACCTGCTGACGCAGATCTTCCGTTTCTTCACCCAGGCCGACGTCGAGGTGAACAACTGCTACATGCGGCACTACGCCCGCGTCTTCAAACCGACCGAGGTGCAGATGATGCTGGCCGCCTTCTCGGCCATGGAGACGGTGCACGTCGCGGCCTACAGCCATCTCCTCGACACGATCGGCATGCCGGAGACCGAGTACTCGGCCTTCCTCACCGTCAAGGAGATGAAGGACAAGTACGACTACATGCAGGGCTTCAACGTCAGCTCGAAGGCCGACATCGCCAAGACGCTCGCCGTGTTCGGCGCCTTCACCGAGGGCCTGCAGCTGTTCGCCTCTTTCGCCATGCTGATGAACTTCCCGCGCTTCAACAAGATGAAGGGCATGGGCCAGATCGTGTCGTGGTCGGTGCGCGACGAGACCTTGCACTGCAATTCGATCATCAAGCTCTTCCGCACCTTCATCCAGGAGAACCCGGACGTGTGGACCGAGGCGCTGCAGCGCGAGGTCTACGTCGCCTGCTCGACCATCGTCGACCACGAGGACGCCTTCATCGACCTCGCCTTCCAGCTCGACGGCATCGAGGGCATGACCGCGACCGACGTCAAGCGCTACATCCGCTTCATTGCCGACCGCAGGCTGACACAGCTCGGCCTGCAGCCCATCTATCGCAAGGACGCCAAGAACCCGCTGCCGTGGATGGACCAGATGCTGAACGCCATCGAGCACACCAACTTCTTCGAAAACCGCGCGACCGAGTATTCCAAGGCTTCTACGCGCGGCACTTGGGAAGAGGCGTTCAGTTAGGGCCGCCTAGAGTCTTTCGACCGAAGAGACGATGGAAGGACTCTAGACGAACTGCGCCCACACGCTTCCCGTATCCAGATACTGCCGCATGAAGTCGATCTTCCCTTCAGGGTTGATGTGATACGTGAAGCATTGGGCGACCCTGTAGTTCCGGCCCAGGAAGCTTGCAGGGTCTTTCGGCCAAGGCCATTTCTGCTCGTTGCCGAACCTGATCACTTCCTCGCTGACGGTGCCGATGTTCCAGTATTCGAAGACGCCCCAGTCCGGGGTGGCGGCGTTGGTCATGACGATCGGCCTCTTCTGATCCGCTGAGCCGGCCTTGAGCCAGGGAATGACTTCGTCCCTGCCCTTGAGCACCTTGTTCAGGGGCATCAATCCCCATTCGATATCGTCCGTGATCTGCGCCGCGGCCGTCGCCATGTCTCCCGACGCGACGGCCCAGATCAGGGTGGAAAGAGGGGTCGCTTTCGATCCCGGCTCGAGGGTTTCGCGGTTGAGGTCGACCGGCCTTATGGCATCGAAGTCGAGGTCGCTTGCTTTCATGGAGTGTCCCTCCGTGAAGTGATGGCGGAATGCAGAGATGATTTGGGCAGAACTCGCGGCGTTTGCTAACGCTATCGCGGCTTGTAACCAGGATGATAGAATCGGTTTCGAACGCCGGTTGACCTGATCGACCGGCGGCGGGGAAACCGTCATGCGGTTGTTGGCCGTGTTGTTGATGTGCGTGGTCGGGTTGTCGCAGACGACTTCGCCGCCCAGCATCTCGCCCGACGCCGTGCCGCACGACGCCTATATCTGGCAGCGCAAATGGACGCCCGCCGTTCTCTCTGCCGCGCGGCGCTCGGCCGACATCGTGCGGGCGTGGCGCGTGCTCGCGACCGAATCGGATCGCTCGGGCCGCTGGACCAAATTCGCCGTGCCGTGGGCCGAGCTCAGCGCCACGGGCCGGCCGATCATCGCGGTGATGCGCATCGACGGCCGGCTCGACGAGGCGCGCCTGCCTTCGCTGCTCGAGCAGGCCGCGACCGTCCCGGCGTTGGTTGCCGGCCTCGAGATCGACTACGACTGCCCGACCTCCAAGCTCGTCGCCTACGCGGCATTTCTCGCCGAGTTGCGGCGGCGCCTGCCAGCCTCGGTGGCGCTGTCGATCACGGCCTTGCCGACCTGGATGAACTCGCCCGACCTGCGACGGCTCGCGAGCGACGACATCGCTGAGCGGGTGCTGCAGGTCCACGCTGTCGACGATCCGCACCGCGGCCTGTTCGATCCCGGGCGGGCGGAACGCTGGGTGCGCGCGTTCGCCCGCCTCACCGGGCGGCCGTTCCGGGTGGCGCTGCCGTCCTACGATGTGCGCGTCACCTGGCGCGGCGATGGCCGGTTGGCCGGCATCGAAGGTGAGAGGCCGTTGCTGTTGGGTGCCGTGAAGGACGGCGCCACGCTAACGGCGGCGCCCGAGAGCGTGCTGGGTCTGTTGCATGCGCTGGAGCATGATCCGCCCGACAATTGGCGGGGCGTCGTGTGGTTTCGCCTGCCCACCGATGCCGACCGACGCGCCTGGAGCGTCGAGACCTGGCGTAGCGTCGTGCTGGATCGGTTGTCGCCTGCGGAGGTCCGCGCGAGTCTCGTGGCGACCGACAGCCCCGGCCTTTGGACCGTGACCTTGTCGAATGACGGAGCGGCGGACGGCCTGCTGCCGCGCCAAGTCAGGCTCGGCGCCGCCTGCACCATGGCCGACGGCGCCAACGGCTTTCACATCAAGGCCGCTGAGGGCGTCGGCCTCGCTCTGGAAACGAGCGAGGGCGGACGCCTCAGCCCCCACAGCACGCACACCATAGGCTGGGCGCGCTGCACCAACCCCGAGAGGTCGCTGGATGTCGTTCAGTAAGATCGCCCGCAGGACGATGGTGCTGGGCCTGGTCGTGGCCGGTAGCGCCGTCGGCGGCGCGCTGGCCTGCGGCCCGTTCTTTCCCTGGCAGTTGCTCGACAACCGCGCTGAGACGGTCAGGCAGCCGATCGAAACAGGCTTCGGCTTCGAGATCTCGCGGATCGCGCCCGCCGCACGTGACGATCTTAGGGTCTCCGAGCCGCGGTCGGAGTGGTCCAATCCGCCGCCCATTCGCGAGGTCGTGACGACGGAAGAGCAGGAGGCGAAATCCGGGGCGTGGAAGGCGTTCTTGCCGCCTGAGTCCGCGAACCTCGATGCCGACGAGCTGCTCGCCAGGCTGCACAAGGCGCGCGGCTTCAGCCGGGGCAAGGTGGCGATCGATGTCGGCGAGGGCCTGCCCGAGGCGGTGCTGCTCTACATCGCAGGCGCCGTCGAATTCGGCGCGGACCGGTTCGATCAGGCCCAGGCGTACTTCGAGCAGATCAGCGGCCTGCCGGAGGACAAGCAGAGCGTGCGCGCGGTCGCCGCCGCCTACATGCAGGGCGTAATCCATCAGATCAAAGGCGAGATGGATGCAGCGCGGCTCGCCTTCCAGGCCACGCGCGCCAAGGCGCGGGCCGGCGCGCCGGATCCCATGGGGCTCGCCGTGGCGAGCTTCGGTGAGGAGGCGCGCATCGATCTGGTCGAAGCGGGCCTGCTCGAATCGCCGTGGACCAAGGAGACGGCGCCGGACGATGGCCCGCGATCCGCCGGCCTGATCGCTCAAGGAGTCGAGCTCTACCTCGAGCAGGCGGCGCGCGGCTCACAAGTCGGTCTGCAGTCGTTGCGCGAGGTGGCCTCGATCATCCTGGACGATGAGGACCTGCTCGGCCGCGTCGTCGCCTCGCCCGAAGTGCGGCGCGTGCTCGTGGCCTATGTCGTGGCGCGCGACGATCATGGCTGGGACGAGACGCCTTCGACGCCGTCGGTTTGCGAAAGGCTGCTGGCGGCCGTCCTGGCGCAGGCCGAGCCGGTCGCCGGCGACGACATCGACCGCCTGGCCGCTGTCGCCTATCGCGCCGCGCGCTACGACGAGGCCGAACGGCTGGTGAAGACGACAACGCGGCCGCTCGGCCTGTGGGTGCGCGCCAAGCTCGCGCTGCGCCGTGACGACCGCGCGGCCGCGGTGCGCGACTGGAATGCGGCCTTGGTGGCGGCGAAGGCGAGCGGGACCGCCGGCGATCTCGATCGGCCGGCCGCGCTTCGCATGCGCGGCGAAGCGGCGGTGGCGGAGCTCAGTGCTGGCCACTACCGGCAGTCGCTCGACCTCTTGTTGCCGGTCGCCAAGCCCTACTGGGGCGACGTCGCCTACATTGCCGAGCGCATCCTCACGATCGACGAGCTCAAGAAGTTCGTCGACGCGCTGCCGGCCACTCCCGTGCCGAAGAAGAGCGAGCGCGTCGACGATGACGACTTCGTCCTCACGTCCGATCCGGTGCGCGACCTGCAATGGCTGCTGGCGCGGCGCCTGATGCGCGCCGGGCGCTATGGCGAGGCGCTGGCGTATTTCGAGGCGGCCCAGGCGCGCAAGCCCGCCGACGCGGACGAACCGGTCAACCCACTCGCCGAGGCCAAGGAGTACATCGCGGCCCTCGAGGCCGTCGACAAGACTCGGCCCTGGCAGAACGTTACGCGCGCCGAGGCATTGCTCAACCTCGCCGCGCTGACGCGCAAGCACGGCATGGAATTGATGGGCACCGAAGGGTTTCCGGATATGGAGGCGCTCGGCGGCGACTTTGCCTATGGCGCCGGGCAGAAGTCGCCGCGCGGCTGGGCAGGCGCCGACAGGTACGACGACAGCTCCGTTAGCAAGTCCGATGTCCTGCTCGGGCCCGACGAAATTCGTCGCTTCGACGCGAGCGCGCCCAAGCCCAATGTCCGCTTCCACTATCGGGGGATCGCAGCCGATCAGGCACTGGCCGCCGCCGACCTCCTGCCGCAGCGCTCTCAGGCCTACGCCGTGGCGCTTTGCTGGGCGGCGAAGTACGCCTTCGACAGCAACGATCCCAAACGCGCCCGCAGCATCTACCAGCGCTACGTGAAAACGGGCGCCTATTTGCCCGGGCTGCCCAACGTCTTCAAAGGGGTCAACGTCTTCGGCCAGGAATGTGGTTCAGCGAACTTCGACTCGGCGCGCACCTTCTGGCTCCGGCGCCTGTTCGCTGGGCCGATGCGCCTTGCGGGCTCGGCTGGGCGGCATCCCGTGGCCGCGGCAGGTGCGGTGGTGGGCGCCGCCGCGGCGCTGCTTGCGGGGCTGCTATGGCTGGCCAGGCGGCGCCGGGCGATTGCGGCAAAAAATGGTGGGGCCGTAAGCAGTTAGCCGTCTCCGGGCCTTGCGACTGCCCTGAGACTCCCGGAGGCGTTTCCTCTAGGTTGCGCCCCATGACGGAGCCAAGTCCGCCAGGTCCTTCCGACACGTCTAAACGGGCGTCGTTTGGCTATCGCAACGTGCCGGCCGAGGAGAAGGCCGGCCTGGTGGCGCGCGTCTTCGACAGCGTGGCGCCGCGCTACGACCTGATGAACGACCTGATGTCGGGAGGCGTGCACCGTATCTGGAAGAACACGCTGGCCCATGTCGTGAACCC
>JBPYDO010000153.1:0-3902 GCA_051985755.1 Reyranella sp.
GCGATCGCCTCGGCGTTGCGCACCGCCTTGGGCGTCTCGATCATCACCGTGACCAGCGTGTTGTCGTTGGCGCGCCTGGTGAAGTCGGCCATCTTCATGGGCGCATAGTCGAACTGCGCCTGGCCGCCGCCCACCGAGCGATGGCCGACCGGCGCATAGCGCAATCTATCTGCGATCTCCTTGGCGTCCTCGGCGGTGTCGACATGCGGGATGACGATGCCCAGCGCGCCGCCGTCGAGCAGGCGGGTCGCCATGGCGAGCTCGCCATAGGGCACGCGCACGATGGGCGCGATGCCGGAATCCTGGGCGGCGACGCAGATCTCGGCCGCCGTCTCGATCGACGTCACGCCGTGCTCGAGGTCGAGGAACAGCCAGTCGAAGCCGGCCGCCTTCATCACCTTGATGATGTCGACATTGCGCACCAGACGCACGCCGATCCCCACCGCCAACTGGTTGCGTTTCAGCCGCGCCTTGGCGGCATTGGTTGCCATCGCCATGTTCGGTCCCTCCGGTTTTCTTTGGCTTTCGCCTTATGGTGGCGCCCTGTAGGCTAGACGCCATGACCTTCCATGTCGAACGGATCGACCATGTCGTGATCCGCTGCCGCGACCTCGGCGCCATGGTCCGGTTCTACGAACAGGCGCTGGGCTTCAAGGTCGAGCGCACCCTGGACAAGCTGCACCTGGTGCAGATGCGGGCCGGCGCCTCCCTGCTCGACCTCGTGCAGGGCGAGCGGCCGCAAGACGGCGGCAACATGGACCATCTCTGTTTCCGCATCGAGCCCTTCGACCGCGCGACGATCGTCGAGCGGCTGTCGCCGCTTGGTGTCAGCCTGGGTGAAACTGTCGAGCGCTACGGCGCCGAAGGCACCGGCCCCTCGGTCTATTTCAACGATCCGGAAGGCAACCAGGTCGAGCTGAAGGGCCCGGCGAAGACACCGCCGCTGACGTAATAAGAGGCGTCTTTGCTGGGAGCGCGCCACTCCAGTGGCGCATCTGTCGTCCTGAGCGCAGCGAAGGACCTCATGGCACTTCAGCAAGCATGCGGTTCGGAAGCGCAATGAGATCCTTCGCTTCGCTCAGGATGACAAGAAAGAGCGCCACTTCGGCGCTTGTAACCAAGCGCCTTTGGTGGCGCGCTCCCAGCCATGACTCGTTTCAGGCCGTATGCTAGCCTTTCGGCAACGAGAACCCGACAGGTCCTGCGTTCGCGTTCGTTTCTGGGAGGACAATTTCATATGCGTAAGCGTCTGGCAGTTCTGGCCGCGACGGCGGCTGTTTGCGTGTTTGCCGCGTCGCCCGCTCTTGCCCAGAAACGGGGCGGAACGCTCCGGATCTCGCATCGCGACAATCCGCCGAGCGCCTCGATCCACGAGGAAGCGACCATCTCGACCGTCCAGCCCTTCATGGCGGTGTTCAACAACCTGGTCATGTTCGATCCCAAGGAGAAGGTGAACAGTCCCGACCATATCGTGCCCGACCTGGCCGAGAGCTGGAGCTGGAACGACGCCAAGACCGAGCTCACCTTCAAGCTGCGCCATGGCGTCAAATGGCACGACGGCCAGCCGTTCACCGCGGCCGACGTCAAATGCACTTTCGATGCGCTGGCCGGCGACGAGGACAGCAAGAGCAGCATCATCCGCAAGAATCCGCGCAAGGTCTGGTACATCCATCTCAAGCAGGTGACGACCAAGGGCGACGACGAGGTCACCTTCCATCTCGACCAGCCGCAGCCGTCGCTGCTCTCGATGCTCGCCAGCGGCTACACGCCGGTCTATTCCTGCCACGTGCCGGATCGCGTGATGCGCACCCGGCCGATCGGCACCGGCCCCTTCAAGGTGGTCGACTTCAAGCGCAACGAATCGATCAAGCTGGTGCGCAATCCCGACTACTGGAAGAAGGGCCGGCCCTATCTCGACGCCATCGACTGGCGGATCGTGCCCGACCGCTCGACGCGCCTCTTGGCCTTCCAGTCGGGCGAGTTCGACATGACGTTCGATTCCGATGTGACCTTCCCGCTGCTGAAGGACATCAAGGCACGCAAGCCCGATGCGGTGTGCGAGGCCAGGCCGACCAACGTCAATTCCAACATCCTGATCAACCGCGACAAGCCGCCCTTCGACAATCCGCAGATCCGTCGCGCCATGGTGCTGGCGCTCGACATCAAGGCGTTCAACCAGATCCTGAGCGAGGGCCACGATCTCGACGGCGCCGCCCTGCTGCCGCCGCCGGCCGGCGTGTGGGGCATGCCGAAGGAGATGCTGGAAGGCCTGCCCGGCCACGCGCCCGACGTCGACTAGAGCCGAGCCGAGGCGCGCAAGATCATGCAGGGCCTGGGCTACGGCCCCGACAAGCCGCTCAGGATCAAGGTGGCGACGCGCAACATCGCGATCTACCGCGACCCGGCGGTGATCCTGATCGACCAGCTGAAGCAGATCTATATCGCGGCCGAGCTCGAGCCGATCGACACCACGGTGTGGTTCACCAAGATCGCGCGCAAGGACTACCAGATCGGCATGAACCTGACCGGCGCCGGCGTCGACGATCCCGACGTGGTGTTCTACGAGAACTACTACTCGACCTCGAGCCGCAACTACACGGCCTACAAGAACCCCGCGGTCGATCAGCTGATCAACCAGCAGTCGGCCGAGCTGGACGTCGCCAAGCGCCGCAAGCTGGTGTGGGACATCGAGAAGAAGCTGGCCGATGACGCCGCCCGGCCGGTGATCGGCCACACCGTCGCCAACACCTGCTGGGACCCCAAGATGAAGGGCCTGATCCTGCAGGTGAACAGCATCTACAACAGCTGGCGCTTCGAAGACGTGTGGTTGGATAAATAAAGCGATGTTGAGGTGACGAGTGTCCGATCCCGCCACACAGTGTCATCCCGAGCGAAGCGAGGGACCTTTGCTCGATGCCGCGAAAGCTCCCTCGCTGCGCTCGGGATGACACGGAGTGAGTGACAGGTGACTTCAACGTAGGACGAACACCATGGGCGCCTATCTCGCACGACGGCTGCTGCTGATGGTCCTGACCCTGTTCGGGATGTCGGTGCTGATCTTCGTCATGCTGCGCCTGGTGCCGGGCAACATCGCCGACATCCTGGTCGATGCGGCGGGCATCGTCGATCCGCAGGAGAAGGCCCGGATCACCCACGAGCTGGGGCTCGACCAGCCGATCCTCGTCCAGTACGGACACTGGGTCGCGGGCCTGGCGCATGGCGACCTGGGCTACGCCTATGTCTCCGAGCGGCCGGCGCTGGAGGAGATCGCGCCGCGCATCCCGATCAGCGCCAAGCTGGCCGGCATGGCGATCTTCTTCGCCGTCATGCTGGGCGTGCCGTTCGGCGTGATCAGTGCGGTGCGGCAGAACACCTGGGCGGACTACGTGCTGCGCGTGCTCAGCCTCAGCGGCCTGTCGTTGCCCTCGTTCTGGCTCGGCCTGCTGGTGCTGATGGCGGCGGTGCAGTGGTTCGGCGCGATCCCGATCTACGACAGCGAGCCGCATGGCTTCCTGGAGGATGTGCGGCTGCTGGCGCTGCCGGCCATGGTGGTGGGCTTCCGAAGTTCGGCGCTGATCATGCGGCTGACGCGGTCGTCCATGCTCGAGGTACTGCGCCAGGACTATGTTCGCACCGCCCGCTCGAAGGGCGCTTCCAACGCTTCCGTGAACTATGACCACGCGCTCCGCAATGCGCTCCTGCCGGTGGTGACGGTGATCGGCATCGAGGCGGCGTTCCTGGTGGGCGGCCTGATCGTCACGGAGACGGTGTTCAACATTCCAGGCGTGGCGCGCTTCCTCGTGGAGGCCATTCTCTGGCGCGACTATCCCATCGTGCAGAACCTGGTGATGCTGATCGCCGTCGTGGTGGTGACCGTGAACTTCCTGGTCGACATGGCCTAC
>JBPYDO010000154.1:0-6298 GCA_051985755.1 Reyranella sp.
GCGATCGCCGCCGAGCATGGCGGCGGCGACTTCGCCTGGACCCGACAGGCCGAGGAGCGCACCAAGATGTGGCAGGGCCGCCATGACGCGGCGTGGGCCGCCAAGGCCGCCAAGCCCGGCTGGGGCATGTGGGCGACCGATGTCTGCGTGCCGATCTCCAGGCTCGCCGAATGCATCCTCGAGACCCAGAAGGACATCCAGCAGAACGGGCTCTACGCGCCGATCGTGGGCCATGTCGGCGACGGCAACTTCCACCTCACCATGATGGTCGATCCCGACGACCCGACCTACCTTCCCCGGGCCGAGGCGCTGAACGACCGCATGGTGGCGCGCGCGCTGGCGCTGGGCGGCACCTGCACCGGCGAGCACGGCGTGGGGCTGAGCAAGATCAAGTTCCTCTATGAGGAGCACGGCGAGGCGATGTCGCTGATGCGCTCGATCAAGAAGGCGCTCGATCCCGACAACATCATGAACCCGGGCAAGATCATCGGGCCGATCAACTGACAGGATGTGGCGCGCCAGCGACACATCGTGTCATCCCGAGCGCAGCGAGGGATCTTTCGGACCACGGTAAGGATCCCTCACTTCGTTCGGGATGACACGATTCTCCGGCATCCACCCGTGTCTCCAAGGAAAAGAGCCAGCTATTGGCGGTCCTTTGTTGCAGCCTACTTGACCGCCATCCCCTTGGCGGCCAGCTCCTTCCTGGCGCTCCGGTTCTTGGCGAGATGGGTGAGCCCCATGCCGCGCAGCACGTTGGGCGCCTTGGTGAACTGGATGTTGTCGTAGCCCACGATTTCGACGCGGTTTCCCCAGGGATCGCGAAAGTCGAGGAACCGGCCGGGCAGGACCTTCACGCCGGCGGCCTTGAGGGCCCGACGCGTCGCCTCCTTGTCGTCGACCACGAGACCGAAGTGGCGGCCGTCATCGGGCGCCTGCTGGCGGCCCTTCTGAAGGGCGATGAACTGGTCACCCAGGTCGATGAAGGCCATGGTGGCGCTCTTGCCGCGCAGCTTGAAATCGAACAGCCGCCCATAGAAGGCCAGCGCCTCGTCGATGTCGCCGACCTCCAGCGCCACGTGGTTGAAGCCGACGGCGCGCGGCTTGCGGGATTTCGCCATCCCATCCTCCTTGGTTCGTCACGGCATCAGGTGGGGAGGCTCGCGCGAGCGCGCAACCCCGAAGGACAAAACCGCCCGTGAAGGGCGGCTTTGATCGTGGCCTTGCCGATGCGAATGCGATCAGCCTATGGCCGCCTGCACCATGATCTCGACCTTGAGCGCCGGATTGGCGAGCTTGGCCTCGACGGTGGCGCGCGCCGGCGTCTGGCCGGCCGGGATCCAGGCTGTCCACGCCTCGTTCATCTCGCTCCAGGTTTTGATGTCGGTCAGCCAGATGTTGGCCGACAGGATCTTGCTCTTGTCGCTGCCCGCTTCCTTCAGGAACCTGTCGATCTTGGCCAGGATCTGCGTCGTCTGGCCCTTGACGTCCTGCTTGGGGTCGTCGGCGGTGAGGCCCGCGAGATAGACCGTGTTGCCGTGGACGACGCCGCTGCTCAGCAGCTTGCCAGGGTTGATTCGCTTGATGGCCATTTCGTCTCTCCTCCTATGAATGGCGCGCGGACCTTAGCACAGGGTTGGGGCTACACGACTTGCCTTTACGCGATAAAGTCGTCGCCGGAGGGAAACAGTCATGACTATCCGCCGCCCGCTCGACGGCATGCTCGTGCTCGATCTCGGGCAGATCTACAACGGTCCCTATTGCGGGCTGCAGCTCTCCTTCATGGGCGCGCGCGTCTTGAAGATCGAGCCGCCCGAAGGCGACGTCGTGCGCCGCCGCAAGCGCGAGGTCGAGCCCTATCCGCTGGTGATGCTGAACTCCAACAAGGAGTCGGTGGTGCTCGACCTCAAGCAGCCGCGCGGCAAACAGATCTTCCTCGAGCTGGTCGCCAAGGCCGACGTGGTGATCGAGAACTTCGCCGCCGGCGTCATGGACCGGCTGGGTCTCGGTTGGGACGTGCTGCACAAGCTCAATCCGCGCCTGGTCTATGGCGGCAGCTCGGGCTACGGCCTCGACGGCCCCTATCGCGATCTGGCCGCCATGGACGTCACCATCCAGGCGATGAGCGGCCTCACCAACGCAACCGGTCACCATGACGGACCGCCGACCAAGGCGGGCGCTGCGGTCTGCGACTTCCTGGCCGGCATTCATCTCTGTGCCGGCATCCTGGGTGCGCTGGTGCAGCGCGAGCACACAGGAACGGGACAAAGGGTCGAAGTCGCCATGCACGAGGCGGCGGTGGTTGCGCTCGCGTCGGTCATGGGCGCCGTGATGGACAACGACACCAGCGTGCCCGACCGTACCGGCAACCGCCATCCGGCGCTGTCGATGGCGCCTTACAACACCTATCCCTGCAGCGACGGCTATGTCGCGATCTTCACGTCGGCCGCGCGGCACTGGCACTCACTGTGCAAGCTGTTCGACCGGACCGATCTCCTCGAAGACCCTGCCTATTCGACGACGCCCGACCGGGCCAAGCGCATGAAGGAGATCGACGATATCGTCGGCGCCTGGACGATCACGCGCTCCAAGGACGAGGTGCTGCGACTGCTCAACGAAGCGCACGTGCCCTGTGCGCCGGTGAAGACGGCGCGCGAGGTGGCCTACGATCCCCATCTCGAGGCGCGCGGCTTCTGGGTCGACATCGAGCATCCCCGCCGCGGCAAGACACGTGTGCCGATCTCGCCCATTCGCCTGCATGCCGGCGGCAAGGCGGAAATCAGGCGGCCGGCGCCGACCCTCGGCCAACACACCGATGCCGTGCTCGGAGAATTGCTGGGCCTTGCTGCCGCCGAGCTCTCGCGACTGCGCACCCAGGGCGTTACCGTACCCGTGACGGAGAAGAAGGCTTCGTGACGTCCACCACCGCGACTAGTGCTGAATTCTCTCCCCGAGCACGACGTCGCTGACGTTGCCCATTGGGTCGATGCTGAGCGTCGTCGGCCAGACCTCAATGCCGAAGCGGTTGCCCACGGTGCCCTCGGGGTCCGCAATCCCGAGAAAGTCGTTGCCGAACCGGGCCTTCAGAGCGTCGACCTCGCTCTGGGTCGCGCCGTCGACGATGGCGACAACGGTGCCGCCATGCGCGGCTGACGCCGCCGTCAGTCGGCCAAGTTCCGCCACCGATGCAGCTGACTCCTTCTGCAGGAAGGTGACCGTTGATCCCCTGATGCCGCGCATGCCGATCGGCGGTGGCGGACAGCGCGCCTGGATGAGCAAAGTCACGTCCGGCAGGAGCTGCGTGCCGATGATGCGGCCGGCGGCAAGGCTTCCGACACCATAGGGTCTTGGGGTCGCGCGGGGGGAAATCCCGAGGCGGGAATTGAGCGCCGAGGTCAGGGCCGCCGGATCGAGCGCTCCGACATGGGTCCAGACCTGCCGCCCGTCGGGACTGACGATCGCCCAAGCGGCGCCAGTAGTGCGTCTCAACGCACGCGACCAGCCCCCCTTAACGTCCTCGTTGACGTTCACGGCGAGGCCGAGCGCCTGCGCCAGGTCTTCGACCGGCGCGGCCAGTTCGGACGGTCGTCGCTCGAGCGCGCCTTCGTCGAACAGGACCAGCAATGCCAGGCCGGCATCGTGGCGCGCACAGCCGCGCAGGCCGTTCTCCAGGGTCGATGCCGTTCCGCGATCGAGCCGGCTGCCGGCAACCAGCACCAGCGTATTGACGCTGCCCTTTTCCTTCGGCGTCGCCGCGACGCTCACCAGGGGCAGGTCGGCGATACGCTGCCTTTGTCGGGCCTTGGACAGGTCGCGCACGAACAGGCGGCCGGAGCGCTGGATCGGGCCCCTGACGTTGATGCCGTAGGCGGTGCACTGCACGGCGCTTTGCACGGGCACCAGTGCGCCGCTCGCGGGGTCGACCTGCACGCCGACGATGCTGAGGCACATGCTGCCGATGCCGTCGAGGCCGGGAAGCGGCGCCACGACGCCCGTCGTCTGGCCCCAGCGACCCTGGGCGGCCAGCGGCCGGCGCAGCACGAAGCGATCCTCCCGTTCGGCGCTGCCCGGCGGGCGGAGCACCTGGAGCCCGCCCCACGACCACGACCA
Organism: Reyranella sp.; assembly: GCA_051985755.1. Classification (GTDB taxonomy): domain Bacteria; phylum Pseudomonadota; class Alphaproteobacteria; order Reyranellales; family Reyranellaceae; genus Reyranella. Next base: position 4,111 of record JBPYDO010000154.1, read on the forward strand.
TTCGAACTTGTCGATGCGGCCGCCGGGGATCCAGCTTTGCAGCGCAGTGAAGCTGTCGCTGAGCTTGGCGACCGCGACCTGGGGGGCCGCTCTCGGAGAAAGTGCGATAGCGCCGAACAACACGATACCGTCGGCCGAGAAAGAGGCGCTTGTCAGGCTTACGGCGGCATTGCCGTCGAGCGTGCGGAGCTGCTGGGTCAATTCCGTCGTGCCCGCACCCAGACTGGACAACGACGGCCGGACCTGCTCGCAAGCGGCCTGCGCGATTGGTGGCAGCATGGCCGCGATGGCGTTTTTCACCATGTTCTCCACAGTGCCGCCGACCGGGCCGCCCACGCTCGCTGTCACGGTGCTGGAGCCGGGATTGACGGTAAGAACGCCGCCGTTGGCATCGAAACCAACGACGATGTTCTGGACAATATCGAAGGTGGCGTTCGGCAGCGCCGAATTGGTTGTGGCATTGCCTTTGATCGTGACTTTGACGGTCGCCGACCCGCCGGCCGGCAGCCAGGCTGCGTCGGCCGAGGTGACGGCGACATCGTACGCGGTGCTGATGTTCCCAAACGGCGACGGCAGATTGAGGGTGACGGTAAAGCTGGTCTTGAAGGTCTTGATCGGGTCCAGCGCCGGCGTGATGACCGACATGACGAAATCGACGCTGACGCCGATCGCCATGTCGGCGCCGTTGAGCAGGACATTGTTGACGCTGGTGATGCTGCCCGACAGTGCGCCATTCAGGGGCACCGCTGTGACCAGCGCGCTGCCGCCCGGCCCGTTGAGCGAGCGCATGGCGCCGCGCTGGAATTCCGCCGAGACCGGGTGGGGCGTCGCCACGAATGCCGTCGCGAGCTGGATCGCAATCTGTTTCTGGATCTCGGCCGTGGTGGCGGGATCGGCGGCGGCCAGACCGGCCAGCACCGCGGGCAGGGCCGAATCGAGCGGCGCGGTGTCGTCGTCGGAGGTGCCGGTGAACTTGACCGACTGGGGATCGACTTGGATCCAGAGAAAGTTGGCCGCCCGCTGCGACCAGCCGAGGCAGGAGGGATCGATCGGGGTCAACTGGTATTCGGCGTAGACCGTGCCGTTGATGAAAGCGGGGAACTTTGCCGTGCCGTAGTCGGGACGGTACCGGCCGCGCACCCCGACCTCGATCCCGAACCGGTCGGTGCTGCCGTCGATCAGATCGATGAGCGGCACGCCGACCTGCAGCTGCACCGCGCCGCGCACGCCGTCGAAGGCATAGAAGTCGCCGATGCGCATCTGCACGCTGTGCGGGAAACTCGGCAGGTTGAGATTGCTGAAGGCGTTCTGGTGCAGAGTCGCCATCAACCGATTGATGGTGCTGCCGCTGACCTGCAGGACGGCATCGAAATCGCCTGTTAGAGGGTTCGGCATTTCTAGCCCCATTCACCGTCAGGAGGCACAGGCTGGTTCAGCGCAATGTGATTCTCGATCTCCGGTCTGTCGAGGGGGCGTCGATACAGGACAACTTCCTGGACCTGGCTCTGGATGGGTTGTATCGGTGTCACTTTCGTCGGGTCGGATGCAGGGGTCACCGGCGGAAAGACTCCTACGTAGAAGGGCGCGCCGTACGGTGGAGAAAATGCCGGAACGAACGCGGTTTCGAGGTTCGGGCCATTGAGTGACAAAGTGACGGCGGTCTGCCCGGATCCCCCAGGGTCCGGGCCGATGGCCAGCGCAATGTAGGTGGGGGTATTGAATGAGACCAAGGCACTCGTTTTCAGCAGCCCTTCCGTCTGCGGATAAACGATGACCTGCCATTTGTTGTTTTCATCGGCAAAGATGCGGAAGCCGTGCCAGCCAGGTAAGGTGTCACCCGGCGCAATGTAGTAACCGCCGGCGAAGAGAACAGTATGGCCATTGCCCACGTCCGTCGGATCCCACTGGCAGTTGACCCAGCATTCGATGGTCATTTGGTCGTTGTATAGGCCGACGACATAGTCTGCGACCATGAAGCCGCCCAGGAATTGCACGTTCGTGAAGTCAGGATCTGTGAAAATCAAACTAGGCACTCCAAAGGCGACGAAGCCAGGGGCCTGATCGGAGCCGGGGCTGCTGCCGCTCGGAAGTTGCGCCGGAAGCCCTCCAGGGATGCCGACATACTGTCCCTTGGCGAGCCCCTTCTCGTCCTGCGCTTGGACAGGGGCGCCAACGACGGTCGCCTCGT
>JBPYDO010000155.1:0-4349 GCA_051985755.1 Reyranella sp.
CCAATCCCGCCATGCTGTTCGTCGAAGAGGGCCGCACGCTGTGGGCCGAGAAGGCGGGCGACGCTCAGAAGTCGTGCGCCGACTGCCACGCCGAGGAAAAGATGAAGGGCGTGGCGGCGCGCTATCCAGCCATGACGCCGGGCCATGACGTGCCAGTCGATCTCGAAGGCCGCATCAATCTCTGCCGCACCGAGCAGCAGAAGGCCAAGGCGCTGGCGCCGGAAAGCCGCGAGCTCCTCGGCCTCACCGCCTTCGTGGCGCTCAAGTCGCGCGGCATGCCCATCGCGCCACCCGATGATCCCAGGCTCACGCCGTACCGCGCCAAGGGCGAGGAAATCTGGCGCCGGCGCGTCGGCCAGCTCAACCTCGCCTGCGCCAACTGCCACGACGCCACTGCCGAGAAGAAGCTGGGCGGGGCCACCATCCCGCAGGGCCATCCCACCGGCTACCCGATCTACCGCCTGGAATGGCAGACCTTGGGTTCGCTGAAGCGCCGCCTGCGCAACTGCCTGATCGGCCTGCGCGCCGAGCCTTATCCCTACGATGCCGCCGAATACGTCGAGCTGGAGCTCTATTTGATGGCGCGGGCCAAGGGCATGAAGGTCGATGCCCCGGCGGTGCGGCCGTGAAGCCATAGCGCGCATTGACGGAAACCGCGGCCCTGCCTATCACCGCCCCGCCGCATGCCCCAACCCATGCCCGGACGACGCTCCTTCGGACGCCGCAAGCTCTTCGCCGCCCTGCCGGCGCTCGCGCTTGCGCCCAAGGCTGCGGTCGCCCAGCAGTCCGGCATCGTGCTGGGCACCGCCTCGGAAGGCGGCGGCTTCATCGTCTACAGCCTGGCGCTCCTGGAGGCCCTCAAGCTCGTCGATCCGACCTTCGAGATCCACACCAAGGAAACCGGCGGCACCAAGGAGAACGTGGCGCTCCTGCAGCAGGGCGACATCGATCTCGGCATGGTGTCGGGCGAGGTGGCGCACGAGCTGCTGACCGGCAAGGCGAGCGCCGACAACAAGCTCTGCGTCATTTCCGTCATCGCGCCGGTGCCCGGCATGTTCGCCGTGCGCTCGGCCACCCGTTACCGCCGCATCGCCGACCTCAAGGGCCGGCCGATCGTGTGGAACACCCGCGCCTCGGGGCTGGTGGTGCAGGCGCACTATGTCATGGATGGGCTCGGCCTCGACATGAATGAGGACTTCGAGCCGATCTACCCCGACCGCTTCGTCGACGGGCCGCCGATCGTGCTGGCCGGCCAGGCGGCCGCGCTGTGGGGCAGCGGCATGCGCTGGCCGGGCTTCATCCAGATGGCCGACTCGACCATGGGCTGCCGCTTCGTCGTGCCCGACGCGCAGGAGATCGGGCGCATCCGCGCCAAGTACCCGTTCTTGTCGCAGATCACCGTGCCGGCCGGGCTCTATCGCGGCCAGTACGACCCGATCGCGACCGTCGGCACCTGGAGCTTCATCCTGGCGCGCGCCGACCTCGATGACGGCATCGGCTACCGGCTGGCCCGCTCCCTGCACAAGCTCGAACGCCTGCCCGAACTCACCAAGCACATCGCCTACATCACGACCAGGAACACGCTGGCGGCGATCTCGGGCCCCGAAGTGCTGCACCCGGGCGTCGCCCGGTACTACAAGGAAGCGGGACTGATCCAATGAACATGCCGACCATGGACGCGATTGACCGCAAGATCGTGGCGCTCCTGCAGGAGAACGCCAACCTGTCGCTCGCCCAGATCGCCCATCGCGTGGCGCTGTCGCAAAGCCCGTGCTGGAAGCGCATCCAGCGGCTCGAGAAGGCGGGCGTCATCCTGAAACGCGTGGCGCTGGTCGCGCCCGAGTCGATCGGGCTCGGCCTCACCGTGTTCGTCTCGATCGAGACCGGCGACCATTCGACGACCTGGCTGTCGAAGTTCGCCGAGACCGTCACCGCCTGGCCCGAGGTCATGGAGTTCTACCGCATGGCCGGCGACATCGATTACATGCTGCGCGTCGTGGTGCCCGACATGCAGGCCTACGACGCCTTCTACAAGCGCCTGATCGACGCCATGCCGCTCAAGAACGTCACCTCGCGCTTCGCCATGGAGCGCATCAAGTCGACCACGGCCTATCCGCTGCCGGCCGAGCCGGGGAAGCCGAAGAAATAGTCGGAAGGGTTCCGATCCAGACTCGGTGTCATCCCGAGCGCAGCGAGGGACCTTTGGCGGCGCCGAGGAAAGATCCCTCGCTGCGCTCGGGATGACACGAGGGGCTCAGGACGACAGGAAGGCTTTGGTGTCATCGGCTTTCGTGGACGACTTACACCCGGCCAGCACGATGAACGCCGCCGCGACCTGGATCGCGGCGGCGAGACCGAACGACAGGGTGTAGCTCGACGAGAGATCGCGCAGGCTGCCCAGCACGGCGGGCGCCAGCGCGAAGACCGCCTGGTTGATCGCCACCATCAGCGCCACCACCGTGCCGACATCGGCCGGCTCGAACTCCTTCTGCGCGATCAGCGCCGGCAGCGCGGTGGCATTGCCGACGCCGAGGCCGAACAGCACGCAGCCCAGCAGCAAGAGCGGGGCGCCGTCCGCCGAGCACAGCAGCAGGGTGCCGACGACCTGGACCGCGAGGTTGACGCTCGCGGCATGGCGCCGGTCGTGGTTGCCGATCAGCCAGCCCAGCAGATACCGGCCGAGCACGGCGGCGATGGTCGTCAGACTGACTGCCAGCGCCGAATTTTCCGTGCCCAGGACCGGCGCCAGCCGGGGCAGGAGATGCGCCAGCAGCCCGACCTGGGCGAACAGGCTGAGCGCAAAGGCCGCCGAGGCCGTGGCAAACGTCCGCGTCCGCAGCAGGGCGGCGCGCGACAGCCGCGCCCGCGCCGGCGCCCGCCGTGGCGCCGGATGCGGATTCCCGTCGGGCGCCATTCCCAGCTCGGCCGGACCGTGGCGCAGGTAGCACCAGGCGAGCGGCGCCACGACCAGCACCATCGCCAGTCCGAGCACGATCGCCGCCGTGGTGAATCCCGCCTGCGCCACCAGCCATACCAGGAGCGGCGTGAAGGTGACGCCGCCCAGGCTCGCGCCATTGAAGGCGTGGCCGAGCGCCTTGGGCCGGTCGCGGTCGAACCACGGCGCCACCAGGGCGTTCACTGCAGCGCCGCTGGTCAAGGCCCAGCCGCTGCCCGACACGATCGCCACGGCAAAGAGCTGCCACGGCGCTGCCGCGAGCGACCAACCGACGAGGCCGAGCGCGCTCAAGACGGCGCCCGCGACCGTGGCGTTGGCGATGCCGAGCGCGCGGTGCACTTCCGGCAGCCAGGCGACGATGGCGGCGCCGATCAGGAAGTGCGCCGTGATCGCCGCCGAGATCGCCGCGACCGGCCAGCCGCGCGTGGCGTGCAGGGTCTGCAGCACGACGCCGGGGCCGTAGAAGCCGATGCCAAAGCCGAACAGCGCGACCGTGAAGGTGACCCACACCACCGACCAGCCGCGGAAGCGGCGGCCCAGAGCTTTGCCCAGCGCTTTGGTCGTAGCTTTGTCCATGGCGAGGCCCTTCGCTTGAGGAGGGCGCTTGGGTAGCATCGGCCGCCGAATCGGGCTGGCCGGAATCGGACTCTGTCGGCTCGCCCGGCCTTCCACCGTCGCGTGTCGCGGCGTAAAGAGAGAGTCATCGATGCTCGATGTCGCCGAATGCGAGAGGGCACGCGTCGGGCGTGACAAGCGCTACGACGGACGCTTCTTCTCGGGCGTGCGCACGACCGGCATCTACTGCCGGCCGGTGTGTCCGGTGCGCCCGGCGAAGGCGACCAATGTCAGCTTCTACCCGTCGGCCGCGGCGGCCGAGGCGGCGGGCTTCCGTCCCTGCTTGCGCTGTCGCCCGGAGGCGGCGCCGTTCTCGCCGGCCTGGAAGGGCTCGCGCACCACCGTCGAACGCGCCCTGCGCCTGATCGGCAACGGCGCGCTAGACGACGGCGACGTCGAGGGCCTCAGCGAGCGGCTGGGCGTCGGCAGCCGCCAGCTCAGCCGCCTGTTCCGCAAGCATCTCGGCGCCAGCCCGGTCCAGGTGGCGCAGACGGCGCGCGTGCAGCGGGCCAAGCGCCTGCTCGACGAGACGCGGTTGCCGATCGCCGAGGTCGCCCTGCGCTCAGGCTTCGGCAGCCTGCGCCGCTTCAACACCGTCTTTGCCAGGATCTATCGCCGCCCGCCGAGCGCGATCCGCCGGAGCCAGGGAAGCCGGTGAAGAAGAAGCAGGCGTGCTCGGAGCGCGCCACTCCAGTGGCGCTTCATGTCTGTCGTCCTGAGCCGAAGGCGAAGGACCTAGCAGACCGACCAAAGGTCCCGTTGAAGCGTTAGATCCTTC
>JBPYDO010000156.1:0-4607 GCA_051985755.1 Reyranella sp.
GGCACGGGACATCGCCAAATCCGATGAAGGCCGGGTATCACGTCGGCTGCGCAAGAAAGTCGAGATGCTCTTCGCCCATCTCAAGCGCATCCTCAAACTGGATCGCCTGCGATTACGAGGGCCGTGCGGCGCCCGGGACGAATTCCACCTCGCCGCCACCGCCCAAAAGCTTCGAAAGCTCGCCAAGCTAATCCCGATGCCGGCGGTAACGACGGCACAGAGCGACGATCCCCCCGACCTCCCTCTGCCCACCCCAGTATTCTCAGCTTCTCTCCGACTTCTTCAACAGAATCGACCCAAAGCGGACCAAATCTAGTGTCCAAGGCGCCGGCCACGGAGAGTCGCACGATGCGATGGCGCCTTGCGAACATTCTGACACTCGGCCCATCGCAGGAGTGCTAGGTAGGGAAAAGCGTGTGGGCGCAGCAATCGCTGCGAGGGGGTGCGAATGAAGCGGGCTCCGGAGCAATCTTACGCCCGGTCGGCGTTGCCGCACTCGGCGATGCCCAACACCGGCTTGGCGGTGAGCTCGCGCGCGGCATGCAGGCCGGGATCGGAGTAGCAGGCGAGGACGAAGGCCGAGCAGTCGTTGTCGCGCTTCTTTACCATTGCGCCGATCGGTGCCACGACCTGCTCGATATGCGCCTGGGTCTCGATGCCCGGCGGGCCTTCCTTCAGGGTCACGCATTCGATCGCGGGACCGCCCGGCATGCGCAACGGCTCCACCGCCGCATCGATGCCCAGGGTCACGGTCTCGCTAGAGTTGGGATTGATGACGAGGATGCGATCGGCGTTGGTGGCGTTCATGGGGCTTCACCATGGCGCCTAAATTGCCATTCAACAATGCGTGATCTAAAAGCTGGGGAGGAAGGGGAAGGGAGACCGGTAGATGTTGAACCGTTTTGCCGCGATCGCGGTCGCGGCAGTGCTTGCCGCGAGTCCGGTCCTGGCACAGGACAAGCAGCCGCCCTTACGCACCGGCGTCGACGGCACCTTCGCGCCGCATGCCATGCCCAAGCTGGGCGGCGGCGTCGAGGGCTTCCAGATCGACCTCTTCACCGAGGCCGCCAAGCGCATGCATCGCGACATCACCATCGACGCCGTGAGCTTCTCGACCCTGATCCCCGGCATGCAGGCCGGCCGCTACGATTTCATCGCCGCTCCGACCACGGTCACCAAGGAGCGGGCGGAGAACATGCTGTTCACGGCGGGCTATCTGTGGACCGCTTACCAGTTCGGCATCAAGAAGGGCACGACGCCGATCAAGGGCTGGGAGGATCTCAAGGGCAAGTCGGTGGCGGTCAACAAGGGCACGCCCTACGAGACGCTCTCCAAGCAGATGGGCGAGAAGTACGGCTTCACGGTGCAGGTCTACGACACGCAGCCGGACGCAACGCAGGCCGTCCTGTCGGGCCGCGCGTATGCGACGCTCGGCGGCAACACCACGATCGTCTATGCCGCCTCGAAGAACCCCAACTTCGTCGCCGACCTCGAGCTCAATGACACGCGCGCGCACTGGGCCGCACCCGTGCCGAAGAACAACCCCAAGCTCCGCGCCGAGCTGCAGGACGCGCTCGACTGCATGAAGAAGGACGGCACCATCGCCAAGCTGGTGAAGAAATGGTTCGGCAAGGTTCCCGAGCCCGACGACCTCGCCGTGGTGATCACGCCGGGCTACGGCGTCCCCGGCATGCCGGGCTACGACCCGACCCCGCACGAGCTGCATTGCGGTTGACGCCGACCAGTCATCCCGAGCGAAGCGAAGCGTAGTCGAGGGACCTAATTCTTGCGGCTCGATCGCAAAGAGAAGGCCCCTCCACTCCGGCCCTTCGGGCCTCCGGTCGAGATGACGGTCTAGTCGCATGACCATCACTCCCATCGTCGAAGCGCGCGGCATCCACAAGCACTTCGGCCATCTGCACGTGCTGAAGGGCGTCGACCTCAGCGTCGCCGAACGCGAACTCGTCTTCGTGATCGGCCCGTCCGGCTCGGGCAAGTCAACGTTGCTGCGCTGCCTCAACCGGCTGGAGGAACCGTCGTCCGGCTCGGTCATCGTCGACGGCATCGACATGCGCGATCCCAGGACCGACATCAACCACGCTCGCCAGCGCATCGGCATGGTGTTCCAGAGTTTCAACCTCTATCCGCACATGACGGCGCTCGGCAACGTCACGCTCGCCTTGCGCAAGGTCGCCGGCAAGTCGCGCGGCGAAGCCGAGGCGCTCGGCCTGGCGGCGCTGGCGCGCGTCGGGCTGGCCGACCGCGCCGGCCACACGCCGGGCCAGCTGAGCGGCGGCCAGCAGCAGCGGGTCGCCATCGCCCGCGCGATCGCGCTCGAGCCGCGCGTCATGCTGTTCGACGAGCCCACCAGCGCGCTCGATCCCGAGCTGGTCGGCTCGGTGCTGGAGGTGATGCGGGCCTTGCGCGAATCGGGCATGACCATGATCGTGGTCAGCCACGAGATGGGTTTCGCGCGCAACGCGGCCGACCGCGTCGTCTTCATGGATCACGGCCTGATCGTCGAGCAGGGCCCGCCCGCGGCGATCTTCGAGGCGCCGACCCAGGAGCGCACGCGCGCCTTCATCGGCCAGATCCAGAGGCATTGATGTTTTTGCTGGGAGCGCGCCACTCCAGTGGCGCTCATTCTCTGTGCCGCAGGCGAAGATGCGCGACCGGTGTCGCGCGCTCCCAGCCATGAGCGCTCGATGAGCACCTGGGACCGCTTCGTCGACACCTTCTTCAACGGCAGGGTGATGCTGAAATACCTGCCGGACATCCTGCATGGCGTCGTCGTCACCATCGAGCTCGCCGTGCTGATCGTTCTGTCGGGCCTCATCGCCGGCCTCGCGCTCGCCCTGCTGCGCAGCCTGGCGATCCGGCCAATCAACTGGCTGATCGTGTTCGTCGTCGACCTGTTCCGCTCCTTGCCGCCCTTGGTGATCATCGTGCTGATCTATTTCGGCCTGCCGGCGGCCGGCCTCTCGCCGTCGGGCTTCGTCTCGACGTGGCTGTCGCTCGCGCTGGTGCTGATGGCCTTCGCCGAGGAGATCTTCTGGGCCGGCATCACCTCGGTGCCCAAAGGGCAGTGGGAGGCGGCGCGCTCGACCGGGCTGTCGTTCGGCCAGACCCTCCTGGCCGTCGTGCTGCCGCAGGCGCTCCGGCTCACCATCCCGCCGCTCACCAACCGCACCATCGCCATCACCAAGGGCACGGCGCTGGGCTCAGTCGTCGCCGTGACCGAGATCCTGGGCGAGGCGAGCTCGGCGGTGTCGAATTCGTACAATCCGTCGCCGCTGATGATGGGCGCGGCGGCCTACATTGTGCTCTTCCTGCCGGTGGTGATCGCCGCGCGCTGGATCGAGACCAAGTTCGCCTGGAAGCGATGATCGAGACCTTCCTCAATCCCGAGATCATCGCCGCCGCTTGGCCGATCGTGCTGGCCGGTCTGTTGAACACGATCCTGCTGTCGCTGATCGTGGTGCCGCTCGGCCTGCTGGGTGGGCTGATCCTCGCGGTGCTGGCGACCGTGCATGATCCGCTGGTGCGCTGGCCGCTGATGGCCTGGGTCGACTTCTTCCGCGCCTTCCCGCCGCTGGTGCTGCTGGTGCTGCTGTTCGCAGGGCTGCCGTTCGCCGGCCTCGAGCTCGGCGGCTTCGCCTGCGTCGCCATCGCCTTCTTCCTCAATACCGGCGCCTACTACGGCGAGATCTTCCGCGCCGGCATCGAATCGGTGCCGACCGGGCAGATCGAAGCCGCCCGCTCGACGGGGCTCAACCGCCTGCAGGCGCTTGCCTACATCGTCCTGCCGCAGGCGGTGCGCAACGTGCTGCCCGACCTGTTGTCGAACACGCTCGAGGTCGTGAAGCTCACCTCGCTCGGCAGCGTCGTCGCGGTGCCCGAACTGCTGTTCCAGGCGCGCCAGGCGCAGAGCCTCACCTATAGCCCGACGCCGATCGTCGTCGCCGCCATCATCTACTTCCTGCTGCTGTGGCCGCTGGTGCGCCTCTTGAGCCGCCTGGAGAACCGCGCCCTGGCCGGGCGCCGCTGAAGCAACTCCACCGCAATGCCGCTCGTTGCTCGTCAATTCATTCCAGCCGCGGGACCTTGGAGAGATTGACATCCCGCCTCGACGAACTTTCTACCCCCCCCTTGAACACCAGGCGCGGAATTCGCCAGGCTCCCGGGGGCATCTTTCGTCAATCTGATCCTTTGGATGCGCGCCGATATGGTTGGATTGGACACGCCGGTCAGTTCAGCCAGCATCGCGGCGCCCCCGCGGCCTATTACCTCAGCTTCAGTGGCTGCCCACAAGCTCCGTTCCCATCAGTCGAGGTATGGGTTTAGAAGATGCCACCTTCTCCAGAACCTCCGATTTGGTTGCCATCCTCACCTCAGCGTCGTGCTACGGAAAGAACCTTCTTCTGTGCCATGCAACCCTGAGCACAATAGACGCCGGAATGTCAGCTTCTGGCACAAATGCGAAGTGACGCAGCTTTTTCAATATGTCCGATTTGCGCCGCTAACCGGACATGGATCGAGAGCGCTCGTACTTCGCAAAAGTGCCAGGTTCGGACATGGGGAGCTTTCTCGACACGAGTCAGAACGAG
>JBPYDO010000157.1:0-25049 GCA_051985755.1 Reyranella sp.
CCAGCGGGCCGCCACCGCCGTCGCAGGCGACGCGGTCGGTATCGACGGTGATGGTTTCGAAAGGCTCGGTCACGATCGTGCTCCCCTTGGGCGTGCCCATGTTACGCTGGCGGATGATAGCCGCCGCACTGCTCGCGGTCATGCTTGCCGCCTGCTCGCCGGAGGTGGTTCCGCAAGGCGCGCCGGTGCAGACGCCGCGCCTCGAGCAGGGCTACTACGTCGCGGCCGACGGCACGTCCCTGCCGCTGGCCGAATGGCCGCCGGCCGACGGCAAGGAGCCCAAGGCCGTGCTCCTGGGCCTGCATGGCTTCGGCGACTATCACGACGCCTTCAAGAAGCCGGCCAAGGTCTGGTCGGAGGCGGGCTTCGTCACCTACGCCTACGACCAGCGTGGCTTCGGCAAGAGCCCGACGCGCGGCCGCTGGCCGGGCACCGACACCCTGGTCGCCGACGCCGAGACGGTCGTCAGGTTGTTGCACGCGCGCTATCCCCACGTGCCGCTCTATGTCGTGGGCGAGAGCATGGGTGGGGCGGTGGCGCTGGTCGCAGCCGACCGCGGCCTCGACGCCGACGGCCTGGTCCTGTCGGCGCCGGGACTGCGGTCACACGAGCAACTCGGCAAGTTCGCCAGCGGCGGGCTGTGGTTCTTCACCCATCTCATGCCGTGGATGCCGTTCGGCCCGACGTCCATCAATTTCCAGCCGACCGACGATCTTGAGACGCTGAAAAAGCTGCAGAAGGATCCCCTGTACCTGCACTATCCGCGCTTCGATATGGGGGCAGGCCTCGTCGACCTCATGGACGCCGCCTGTGTGTCGGCCGGACGCCTGCACATGCCCTATCTCCTGATGCACGGGCTGGGCGATCGCATCATACCGGCCGGCCCGGTGCGCGCCGCGATCAAGACCATGCCGCCGCGGCCCGATTCCAAGCTCGCCTTCTACAAGAAAGGCTATCACCTGCTGATGCGCGACAAGGAAGGCACCGAGGTGTCGAAGGATGTGGTGGCCTGGATCGACAACCACGAGGCGCCACTGCCGTCGGGCGCCGAGGCCGAGCACACGCAGCCCAAGATCGCGGCCACCTGGGGCACGCAGCGCCCGGAGGTCCAGGGAACCGCCCAGGGCGTGGCCAACATCAGCCGCAGCCAATGACCCCGCGCGGCTAGTCCTCCACCACTGCCGTCGATTCGATCTCGACCAGAAGCCCCGGGACGGCGAGCGCGCTCACGGCAACCAGGGTCGCGCTCACGACCGAGCCCTTGAGTGCCTTGCCAAGCGACTTGGTCACCGCACCCATGTCGCGGATGTCGGTGACGAAGATCGTGAGCCGCGTCAGGTCCTTCAGCCCGGCGCCGGCCGACTTCAATGCCGCCGCGATCTTGCGCATGGTGACGATGGTCTGCTGAGCGGCATCGCTGCCGCGCACGCGGCCGCGCGAATCGAGCGACGTCGTGCCCGACACGAACACGAACGGCCCGCTTCTCACCGTCCGGGCGTAGAACCCCACTGTCTCGGTTCCGTCGCGGAAGATGTTCTTGGGCATGAACGGCACCTCTCCTCATATTCATATTCTTCTCGCGGGGGAGAGGAATATGAATAGAGTTCATCATGACCCTCAAAAACCTCGCGGCCATCCTCGACCCGGCCGCACCGGATGCGCGGGAATTCATCATCGAGCTCGATCCCGAGGCGAACGAACGGCGGCGGCTTTCCTATGGCGAGGCGCGGCGGCGCATCGCGGCCGTCGCGCGCGGCCTCCTGAAGCGCGGATTGAAACGCGGCGAGGCGGTCGCCATCGTGGCGGCCAACAGCGCCGACTACCTGGTCCTCTACATGGCGACCATGGCGGCGGGGCTGGTGTCGGTGTGCGTCAACCACAAGCTGCCGCGCGAGACGGTGGCGCACATCATGAAGGACTCGGCGGTGAAGTTCGCCGTCGCCGACGCCGAGCGAGCGCCGTTGGTGCGCGAGCTGGTGCCGACGCTCGCGATCGAGCAGCTCGACTCCCTGCTCGATCCCGGCCCCTTCGCGCCAGTCGACATGGCGCCGGACGAAGTGGCGATGGTGCTCTACACCTCGGGCTCGACCGGCCTGCCCAAAGGCGTGCCGCTCAGCCATGGCGGCTATATCTGGGCCACCACGGTGACGCCCGAGCAGCGCCCCGGCATCGAAGGCAGGAAGGCCATCATCGCCGCGCCGCTGTTTCACATGAACGGGCTGTTCAGCGCCAAGCTGGTGATGCTGAACGGCGGCACCATCGTGCTGATGACCAGCTTCACCGCCAAAGGCTACATCCGCGCCATCGACAAATATCGCGTCAGCATGGTGACGTCGGTGCCGACCATGCTGGCGCTGGTGATGCGCGAGTCCGAGGCGCTCGCCAGCGCGGATCTCAGCTGTGTCGCGACCGCGGTCACCGGGTCGGCGCCCTCGACGGCCGAATTCTTCGCCGACATGCAGCGGCTGTTTCCCAAGGCCGAGACTGCCAACAGCTGGGGCACCACCGAATCGGGACCGATCGCTTTCGGACCGCACCCGCAGGGCATCGCCAAGCCGCTGGGGGCGCTCGGCCATCCGCGCAAGGGCGTCGAGCTCCGACTGGTCGGCGGCGAGCCGAACCAGGGCGTGCTGCAGATCAAGACGCCGGCCCTGATGAGCGGCTACCTGAACCGCGAGGCCGACACCAGGAAGCGCCTGATCGACGGCTGGTACGACACCGGCGACGTCATGCGGCGCGACGACGACGGTTTCTACTTCTTCGTCGGCCGCGCCGACGACATGTTCCAGTGCGGCGCCGAGAACGTCTATCCCGGCGAGGTCGAGAAGCTCCTCGGTCGCCATCCCGACGTGGCGCAGGCCTGCGTCGTGCCGGTGCCCGATGCGATCAAGTTCCAGCTGCCGGTTGCCTTCGTGGTGCCCAGGCCGGGCGCGAGCCCGAGCGAGGAAGCTCTGCGCCGCTACGCGCTCGACAACGGCCCGGCCTACGCCCATCCGCGCGCCGTATGGTTCGTCGACGAGCTGCCACTTGCCGGCACCAACAAGATCGACCGCAAGGCTTTGGTCGAACGCGCCGCCGCCGCCTTCAGTCGCGAGAGCGCGCGGCGGATGTGGTAATCGGAGGGCGTCTCAAGCGGAGCGGCGCCGCAAGGGATGCATCTGTTTGCGAAGACCCGCGTCGTCGAGGACTTCGATCGCCCCCCTTTCGATTCGTACATACCCGGCACGCTGCCACTCCTGCAGCCAGTGATTCACCCGCTCCCGCGTCGCCCCCACGATATTGCCGAGGTCGCGTTGTGACAGCAGGACGACCGCCGCCTTGGACGGCGCGGCTTTGTCGACGAGCAGGCCTGCCGCGCGCAGGATGGTCCGCGCGGGGCGGGCCGGCAGGTCGAGCAGAGCCACTTCCACGAGATGGTCGTCGGTGGCCCGCAGGCGGGCGCACAGCACTTCCACGAAGCCCCGCCAGGCCTCGGGATGATGTTGCAGGAGATCAAGGACGTCGGAGCGCTCCAGGATGGCGACGTCGCAGTCGGTCATCGCCCGCGCATCGGCGCTGCGCTCCTTGCCATCGAGAAGGGCGATTTCGCCGAACACGTCGCCAGGGTGAAAGATGGCCAGCACGATTTCCTTGCCGTCGGGCGATGTCGCCGTGATCTGCACCGTGCCGCTCATCACCGCCATCAGGCTGTTGCGCAAGGTTCCGGTCGAGAAGATCGTTTCCCTGGCGGCGAACCTCCGCACGCGCGCTCGCGAAACGATGTTGTCCCTGACCTGAGGGGCCAGGTCATGGAACAGGACACAGCTGCGCAACACGTCGTGCGCCGCTTTCAAGGCGGCCTTCATCGCGACCCGTCGACGTTCCGCAGCCGAACTTTGTCGTTGTCGTCCGACACGAGGTCGGTATCGCCCCGCGAATTCATCAGCACGGAATTCCGGGGCGAATGAAGCAGGCCGGCGCGGGGCGGGTCGGCGGCGACCCGGTCGGCCTGTTGGCGTTGGCGATGGTGATGCCCTGGGCGGCGAGGCCCTGGAGAACAACGAGCCAGTCCACTCGCTCGGGGCGGAGCACCAGCGCGTTGAGCTGGGCAAGCAAGGTGACATCGCCTGGTACCGGCGAAGTGCCGCCGGCCAGCACGGTTTCGAACACGGCCATGAAGGCCTCGAAGGACTTGGGCGGCAACAGGACCGGCGGCTGCGGCGCGCCGTTGGCGGGAACCGCGATCTGCGAGCCCGGCCGTACCGCGGTCGCGCTGCCGCGCGCGTTGCTGAGCGTCAGGCTGGTGCCGAACACGAACGTCGCCGTCACCGAACCGTCGGGGCCGATCGCGATCGTCATGATGCCGCCACGGATGGTGGCGGTGGCGGCGGGTGTGCTTATCGTGACGCCGGTCGTCTTGCTGATGGCACCGCCGACCAGCCGGAAAACGCCGCGCGTGGCCGTCATGGCGAGATCGCCGAGTCGATTGCTCGGATCGTAGACGAAGCGGTCGATGACCAGGTCGCTGTCGGGTCCCACCGTCAGCGCGGAGCCGTCGAGGAACACCAGGTGGGCGCGATCGGCCGTCCTGGTCGTGATGTGCTCGTTGGCGAACACGTCGACGCCGACGCGCAACACGCGTTCGGCCTGCGCCGGCGGGGTGCCGCGCGGCTCGCCGACGGCCACTGACGTCACACCGACCTGCGCCGTCACCGGCTGCGCGATGACCGGAAGCAGAAGACAGGCGACGAGGAAAGCGAACCGTCGGACCATGGTGTTCACCCTAAAAGCGCCATTTGATGCCGACCAGAGCGCTGAAGGCATCATAGGTATAGTTGTTGATGGAGGCGGTGCGCTGCGAGTAGT
This sequence comes from Reyranella sp., assembly GCA_051985755.1. Taxonomy (GTDB): domain Bacteria; phylum Pseudomonadota; class Alphaproteobacteria; order Reyranellales; family Reyranellaceae; genus Reyranella. The sequence continues at coordinate 4,846 of JBPYDO010000157.1, forward strand.
TGGCCTGCGTCACCAGCGCGAACTGGTCATCGAGCGGTACGACGACCAGCATTCCAACGTAGGCGTCGCCCTGGGTGCGCGAGATCAGAGGATTGATGACGGGATTGGGCGCGTCGTAGCTTGCGGCCAGGAACCCGCCGCTGGCCGTCGCCGTAACCGGGCCTGCGCTCCTGAACAGGGGATTGGCGAAGCTCAGCGACAGCGAGCCGCCGAAGCCGGTGCTCCAATAACTTTCGGAAGGAACGAGGGCGGCGTAACGCGTGAGGTTCGCACCGACGACCGCCAGCAGGTTGGAAGTGATCTCGCCGCGCAGCTCGAAGGTGGCGCCGAGCTCGGTCCCCGAACTCAGGTTGTTGTTCGGCGCCTGGGCGGTGTCGGGAAACTCGCGGTGGCTTCCGGTCAGCACGAGCCGGCTCTGCAAGTGGTCGACGACCGGCGCCGCCACTTCGAGGCCGCCGCCGCCTGCCCAGTAGACGGTATAGTCGGCGACCGCGACGTAGCGCCCGCTAACGAAGGGCCTGACGGTCAGCTGATAAAGATCGTGCTCGAAGGGATGCAGGCGCGGGCCACTCGCAAGGTCGACGACGCTGACATTGGCTTCGTTGACGTTGAATTGGCGCGCCGAGTAAAGGCCGAGGTCGGTCTCCAGCGTGGCACCGTCCTGCCGGCCAGGATCGTAGCGGTGATGCAGCATCGCAGCACCGACGGCGTTGAAGTCGGCACGCTGCGAGATCGACGGATCGGGCACGAACGGCACGCCGAGCGCGAAAATGTTGCCGCTGGAGCCGGAATTGGCGTTGGTCGAGTAGCCCAGCCCGACCAGGACGTCGCCGTAAAAGCGCGACGGCCCGTGGACACGATCGATCTCCGCGATCAGCTGCCGGGCGCGGGCGCGGGTCTCCGGCGTGGCGCGCTCCGAGACGCGCGCGCCCTCGAGGTAGGCGCGCGCCACTTCCCAGGACTGCAGGCGGTAGTAGATCATGCCGAGCTCGAGCCGAACGCCCGGCTGGTCGCGGTCGATCAGCAGCAGGCGCTCGAGCGCCGAGATCGCTCCTTCGTAGTCGCCGACCTTGATCGCGAGCTCGGCGTAGCGCAGCAGGGTCGACGGGTCGGCGGGCTTGCTGAGCGTCTCACGGAAAGCGGCGTCGTAAGCCGCGCGCGTCTTGATGGACTCGCCGGACTGAGCCTGGGCCGAGACGCACGATAACAAGAGAGCGCCACCAGCGATCACAGCGAGCAGACGCTTGCCGAGCGCGTGGCAGGGGACGTCGCCAACGTTTTCGGTCCGCCCGGCTCTTGCCACCTGGCCGGTGCTTCGCTTGAACACCCTGACCTCTCCCCTGACTCCGGCTTGCACAGCAAGTGCGAACCGTTGTCCCGCTGTCAGTCCTTATAGCTCAAAATATTCTTCAGTTCAGTAACCCGGATTACACGCTCCAGCTGGGGCAATCTGCTGGCGAGGCTGCGGGATCGTCCCGCGGGGGCTAGCAGCTTTTCAGGAGCATCAGCGACGGTCCAACGCGGCCGGCGACAGCCGGTGCACGGACGAACTTTTGCGGGGAGTCGGCCATGAGCAAGCCAACCGGATCCGAGTCCTCTCAGTCGCGTAAGTCGCGTCGCGCTTTGAGCATCGAACAGCTTGACGATGTGAGCGGCGGCGGCGGGCCGACGCCGCAGCAGATCGCAACCCAAAACCAGATGAAGAACGCGGCAGTTCAGGAGGGATTCGACGTCTCGCAGCTGCATCTCGATGCCGCCTCGATGGCGAGTGGGCAGACGGCACAGGACTTCGCCAATGAGGTCGGCGTCAGCCAGGGCAGCGTGGCGAGTGCCATGCCGCTATTGGAGGCCCTGGCCAAATCGGACAACGTCGACATCGCCAACGCCGAGGAGATCGACATGGCGCTGCTCGAGGCGATGCACGTCGCGGGCAGCCGCTTCGACCGTCTATTGAAGAAGCTGAGCGCGGCCTGACGCTCGCGACCCCGGTGCCGCGAGCCCCTCGCGGCGTTGCAGCAAAAGCCGCCCTTCGGTATGTTCCGGCCCGACGCGGACCCGTAGCTCAGCTGGATAGAGCGCTGCCCTCCGAAGGCAGAGGTCGTGAGTTCGAATCTCGCCGGGTCCGCCAATGATTTCAATGACTTAATGTATAAACTAAGTGCCCGCCCGAACCGGCCTGCAAATGCCCCGAAAATCGAAGGATGATCTGCCGGCCGGCTGGGCCTCACTGCCGCCGAGAGTCAAAGCCGCCCGATCACCTCGTCGGAGCGGACAAGCAACGACGGGCGGCACGCTGATAGATCAAGCGACCGCATCCAGTCAGGCGGTTACGACCTTTACCCATGTGCCCGGAGTGCCGGTGGCGATGCACACAAACAACGACGCGGCGGAGTCCATATAGATTTCGCCCAAGTCGTGCGGGCCGGTTGTGGGCTTACCGACGCTGGTTCCCGGCAGCAAACTCAATTGCGCCCGAGACCCTTGGAATTGTCCGCCGTAGACGCCTGTGCCGAAGACGCCCGGCCCGTGCGCACTATTGCCATTGACGCCGGCGAAGTGGCCTGGATCCGGGTGCACTGGCGTCACCACGAATGGATTGGCAGAGCATTGGCCAAGGACGCCGGGCGTTCCCTCGCCCTGGACACCCGAACTGATGACGCTGGTGCCCAGGACGCCCGGGCTTCCTACACCGCCGACACCAACGCCCGATCCGCCAACAATAGTTCCCGATACTCCAATGGCATCCTGGCCGGTTCCCTGTCCACGTATCCCAATCCTGCCCTCGCCCAGCACGCCCGGGCCGCCCCTCGACACGCCGCGCACGCCGGGGCCGTTGACGGCACCCTGCCCGAGGATCCCGCCGAAGCTGGTGCTCGCGGGTTCGGTGCCGTCGCGCAGCGCAGTTTCGGGGACGACCTCCAGGATGTAGGGGCCGAGGAAGCCATAATCAGCGCCTGATTCCGCAAGACTATCGATAGTAGTTGGTACCGCCTCCAACATCGTAGTTTTTCCCGCCTTGTTTAGTGACTCCAGCTGCAGGTCGGACATTCTTACCTCCTGGGCTATGACCCCTGCAGGGTGAGCCTGTGTCAGCCTAGCCTCAGTGGCTTTTCGCACACGCAAGCGTTTTGTTGGCGACTGACATGGCCACCGCACCTCGACAGTGATCGCCTTCCGTAACCAGTTTCCAAAGTCGCCGCCCTACGGGCAGGACGCTTTTCATCCAGAAGCGGTTACTTAACCGCGCAGGGTGATACGATTCGCTCCATCTGATGTCCCGAAAGCCCAAGACGAGAACGGACCGTGCGGAACGCATCGTGCGTGGCCTGTGCCAGGCGCTCACGACACTGCAAGCGAAGACCGGTCCTGAACGCTGGATCTTGGCCGACCTACCTGATCTACGTTTACACCGTCCCCAAACGGCTCGAGTTGCGACGGGCAAAAGCCGCAGCGGAGAAGGAGACCAAATCAAGTGGCGCATAAGCATGCAGTGAGTAAGCGAGCGCAGCGGGCGAGTTCGGAGCTCATCAGCGCCAGTCAGCCGCACAAATGTCTGCTTCGGGTCAATAACCGAAGCGGCTCGCGCTTCTATTCCGATGTTCGAGCAACGGCGTATCGAGGCGATGATCCTCATGTCCATGGGCCAAGTACATGGTCGCCCTGAGCTGATCGACCACCTGCCAATGTGCAACAGAACGGCTGTCTGGCAGGGAGTACCAGACAGCCGCCTTGAGTCAGGCTCGGCGGTCGCTCAGCGCGACTTCAGTAGGACCTCGCCCGCTCAGTTTGCTTCAGGCGCCAGGACCGCCGCCAACAACGCCGCCTGCGGAGGTGCAGGCAAGCGTGCTCTTGACCGGCAGCCAGCCCTTGCCCTTACAAGAGTTCTGGCCCTTGCAGGAGTTGGTGGCCGACTTGCAGGCGCTCTGGCCCTTGCAGGAGTTGATGCCCTTGCAAGACAGCCCGTTCAGACCGAACGACGGGCTATTCGGTGTCTGAGACATTGCAACCGACGCAACAAGAGTCCCCACGGCGAATGCACTCGCCGCGGCCGCCATTAATGACGTCCTCATGGCAATTCTCCCTGGATAAGACTTGCGTCTTCTCCCCGGACTTTGAAATCTACGCCTGCCAGCTGACAAAGGGCTGACCCGAGATGGCGCGCTCGCGACAACATTAGGGCTATTTTGCGGCGCCTTATGGTGGCACCAAGGTGCCTCCGTTTGCTCACAGCGACCGCTTCAACGTAATGCTAGGCGAGCGCCAGTTCTTCTTAGGGAGAGATCCATGAAGTGGCTCACACTCGCTTTGATGGTCTGCGGAATCGTCGTTGGGTCCGCCTACGCGCAGTCACAGCCAACCGCACCTCGCAATCCGAGCTGCACCGATGAGGCAACCAGCAAGAAGCTGACAGGCGCCGCGAAGACCAGCTTCTTGAAGAAGTGCCAGACCGATTCGATGGCTGCGTGCGACGCGGCCGCCGCCGACAAGAAGCTTAGCGGTGCGGCGAAGACAAGTTTCACCAAGAAGTGCGTCGCAGATTCCATTGGAGGCTGATGCCAGGAGTGTTTCGGCGCTTGTAGGTTCCGGCCTGAACGGTACTCGTTGTACGCGGCTGTCTATCCGTCCCTCTCTTCAAGAAAGACGATCGGCGCGTCGGAGGCGGGAGCAAGCCGCGGGCGGCCTTCAAATCGCCGTGATATATCTGGCGCCGGATCGGAGAGCGCACCAAGGTTGCCATGAGTGAGGAGTCGCACTCATGCGTCCCTTAAGCATGCTGCTACTTCTGGAGTGTTCTGCTTGCTCGCAGCAGGCGGCGCCGGAGTGCCACAAATATCAGATGCCCGTCACCGTCGGCGGCACGCAGGTGCAAGCCGACTTTGAGGCTTGCCGTGAAGCGGACAACAGCTGGCGCATCACACAGACGACGCCGGGGTTGCCCACCCAAATCTACGTGGTCCCACCTTATGCTGCCGATCCTCACATTCCACAATGATGTTGGCTCATTCGGGCGTCTCAAGCCGGGTCGCCGGCCAGCCTGGACGGCGATCGAATTGGTTCCATCGGAACATCATCTGGGCAGTTCACATATGAAGATCCACGCGCGTCTCCCTTTTTGAGTGTCGCGGCAGCGTTTGCCATTGCGGAATACGTGACGCTGCCGTCCACGGCCAACGCGGCCAACGCTCCGGCGGGGCCAGTTGTGTCGCAACCCGTGCCGGGGCAGACCTCGCCCAACTGTCATGACTTCACCATCCCGGTAATGGTCGAAGGACAGCAACGGCAAGCGGTCGGACAGATGTGTCAACAGCCGGACGGCTCCTGGCGGGTCACCCAAAACACGCCCGGGTTACCGCCGCAGGTCTACACGCTGCCTGCACAGGCGATCTACGTCACTCCGTACCCCTACGAATACTATTGGGCAGATACCTTGGGTGCCGGCCCTCCCGTTTTCGCCGGAGGCTTCTTCTTCGTCGGCCATCGTATTTGCCACTTCCGACAGGCACGCTTCATCCACGGTGGGTTTCATGGAGGTGGGTTCCACGGAGGGTTCCATCGAGGGTTCCATGGAGGGTCGCGTGGAGGGTCGCATGGTGGCGGACATCGCTGACGCGCGCCGATCTGCACCGCCATGCTAGGCAATCATAGCCAGGGTTAAGGCCCGCTTAGCCCGCGACAATCAATCACGAGCTTTCCCTTTGGCGTTCCCCGCCGCTCAAGTTCCGCAATCGCCAGAATCGCCTGGGACAGAGGTACGACTCTCCCGATAATAGGTCGCAAATGTCCGCTGGCGGCGAACTCGGCGATCCTCGTCAGCACCTCGGGTGTCTGCGTGCCAAAGACCAGCTTGTATCGTCGCGAGAAGATGCTTCGAAGCATCGTGGCCGGCGTCGGTTCCGTACCAAGCATTGTGCCGCCGCGCTTCAGAAGAGCGCGACCATCCTTGAATGAGAGCATGCTCGGCGTATCGAAGACCACATCGAACCGACACCTAAGGGTTCTTGGTTCGAGGCGCGCGAAATCGACCACCGGATCGATGCCAAGCGCGCGCGCCTCCTCGATCGTGCTGCCGCGGCAACTGCCGGCGACGCTGGCACCCAACATCTTTGCAAATTGCACCGCCGCGCGGCCGACGTTGCCGAGACATCCATTGACGAAGACTGTTTGGCCAGCCTTGAGACGCGCCTTTTCAACGAGGCCTCGCCAGGCAGTCACAGCGACCACCGGCAAGCACGCGGCCTGCTCGAAGGACAGCGCTGCTGGTTTTACGATCGCGAGTTTCTCGTTGGTTAGCAAGGTTTCCGCGAAAGCACCGGATTCGCGCATGGGCGTCGTGCCGAGCACCTCGTCGCCCACCTTCAGCCGCGCGACGCCGGGGCCTACCGCCTCGATCACTCCCGCAAAGTCTGTACCCATCGCGCGCGGAAAGCGTCTCCCCGTCACGAGCCTGAGCCCGCCATTTCGGATCGTCCAATCGACCTTATTGACGGACGCCGCTCTGACCCGCACGGCAATCTGGCCTCGACCGGGCACCCCCGGCTCGAACTCTGCGACCCGCATCTCGTCGGGTCCGCCGTAGTGCTGGTATTGGATGCGCCTCATAGGAGTTCCTCGACCCTATGCGAGTGCCATTCCTAACGAAGCCTTGGGTTAACTGCCGAATACTTCCAGGGCGCAGATCGATCGCCCAAACTTCAGTAGAGGGCAACCCTTCGCGATCTCGGCCGCGGCTGCAATGGTTTCGGCCTTGATGATGCAATAGCCGTGAGGCTTCTCACCGATCGCCCGATGCGCCATGGCGCCGTCCGGGCTCAGCGTCCGAGCGGCGTCGGTGATCGGCCCGCCGCCATCGGTCAGCGCCCCTCCAAGTCGCGCGTACCACTCTGCCATCGCTTGCATGCCCGCGCGGAGCCCTTCTTCCGTCTCCTGTCCACCGCCATGAAATTGGAAGATGTATTTCACGATTGCCTCCCTTGAGGTTCTAGGGCTCGCACACGATCGTCTTCTTAAGCGGCTGGTGTCAGCCCATCGCCGCTGAGGTGATAGGTAGTCTTTTCCCATTTCTCGGGTGACGCGTGCAGATTCACGACCGCCTCGCCGACGATCGCCGGTGTCGTCGGCGGCCCTGCCATTCTCAGCAGCGTCGGAATATCGACGCCGGCGAGCTTTGCGTAGGCCGCACTCGCCGCTTTGCCGATGGGCGTATCGGGACTGAGCGTCGGGATGATGCAATGGATGCGCAACCCGAGGCCGAGGTTATGCGCCGTCGCCGCCGCATATTCAGCGAGAAACCAGTTCATCCGCTTTGCCCCGGCGTAACCACCGCTCAACGGCGAGCCGTGGAGGGCTGCGGCACTCGAGGTAACGATGATATGGGTTCCTGGCGCTGCAGGCAGCAGTAGCGCGTCGCGAAGCCAAAGAAAGGTGCCCTTCGTATCCACAGACCAGTTCAGCGAGAACGTCTCCCAAGTGTGAAGATGGATCGGGCGAAGCAGCGGTGACGCCCCAGCCACGAGCACGACGAGGTTCGGCCGATAGTCCCGAAGAATGTGCCACGCCGCCGATTCGTCCGTCATGTCAGCGACCAGCGGCTCAGCCCCCGTTTCGCGCGCAACCTCGCCAACGCGATCCTTGTCCATGGCGACCGCTGTGACGCGCATGCTTCGAGCCACGAGAGCCTCGACGATCCCCCGTCCGAAGCCGCTACTGCCGCCGACGACGACGGCCGTTGCAGAGGCAAAAGACTGCGCTTGGCCCATTCATTCCTCCTTGGCTGACAGCCGGCCGCGACGCTCGGCCGCCGCAATAATTTTTTGGTAGGCCGGAATGACCCCGTCCCAGCCCCACTCGTTTCCCTGGCGCCTCGGTCCCCCGTGCGGGCCGGCCCTTTCCCACCCCTCGTGCCGGATTGAGACTTGCGTACGACTGGAATCCAGACCGGTGAATGCGATCACGACCTGGCTAGCCGCGGAGGCGTCCGGCTCTCGGATGTGCCACAGGTAGCCGAAACGGTTGGGTGGATCCCAAGCATTGACTGTGCCCCACGTAATCTGCCGGCCGTCTCGCGTCGTCTCGAAGATGCGGCCGCCCTGCCAAGGCTCCACTGTCACGGAAGCGGCGTCTCCGTGGGAGACCGAGTGACGTGCGAGCGGCCACCAGAGATTCATTTGGCGGGTCCAGGTCTCAAACGCATGGTCGATTGAGCAATTGACTTCGAATGTGCGTACGATGGGCGACAAAGCCTCGTTCATGCGCGGGTCACCGGGGCTTACGGCGCGTATTTTCCGCCACCATGACAAACCGCTGTCTTGCATCGTCCCAGAGCTTCTCCAAGTAGTCGCGCAACTCGCCCAGGCTCTCCGGACGGAGCCGATAGATGCGCTGCGCGCCGCGTACCTCGTCAACGACGAAGCGGCTCGCCTTGAGGACGCGCAAGTGGCGTGACACAGCAGGGCGGCTGATCGGCAGCTTATCGGCGAGCTGCTGCACCGAATGCGGTTGCCTCATGAGGTGCTCGACAATCGCGTGCCTGTAGGGATCGCCAAGCGACCGGAAGACTTTGATTGCGATATCTCGTTTCATCCTCTTCCTCATATTCGCAGCTATGCCGTAACGCAACGGTTACCGTAACCTATCGGCTACCGTAACGACAATGTTACCGTATATTTGGAGAGGGGGCGCCAGCCGGCAGTGATGTCGGGCATCAATCGCGCGAGTGCGTTGATCCGCGTGAACAGCAGTGCCCCGCGGCCAACTCGACTCGGTCGAACGGCGCATCAACGCGGACGCGACCTGTGCCGCTATAGTTCAGCAGGCAACCGCGTGCCGCGGCGCCCTCGACGGCTTCATCGCCGAGATCATCGAAGACCACATCCCCGAGCACATGGTCGATCCCGATGCTCGACGCGACGATCCTCGGGCCCAGGCCGCCGAGGAGTTAGTCGAGATTGTCCATTCCATCTGTTCCAATATGCACATGCCGGCAAAATCCGGCGGGCTTGCTGTCGCCTGGAACCTTACCCGGGCGCCTCCCGTTTTTTAGACAACCGACGGGAGAGCGGCCATGAAGCCGACTGCCATCTGGGTTCTGCTTCTGGTGGGCGCCTGCGCGACCGACGCTGATGTTGCGCAGAAGGGTCGCCACCTGATTGTGGGCATGGACGCCGAGAGCTTGCAGACTTGTGCCGGCATTCCGACCCGGACCAAGCAGCTCGACCCGCGCACCGAGCTCTACTCCTACGAGATCAAATACGAACGCACCGGTGGTGCGGATATCACCCTCCCGCTCATCGGTGGCGGCTTCAAGTTCGGCGGCAGCGGGTCCTATTGCCACGCGCTCGTGCGCCTCGTCGATGGCCGGGTCGCGGGTGTCATCTACACGGGCACAACGACGAATTCATCGGCCGGGAAGGCGTCTGTGCGCCTATTTTCCGCGGCTGCCTGAGAGAGTATGAGAAGTCGCCGGAAGGGCAGACAGCCGAGAAATCCAGCTGACCTCATACTGGAGACCGCAATGACCAGCCTCACGCGAAGGCAATTCGGGCTGGCCGCGCTGGCCGCGAGCGTCGGCGGCGCGAGCGCAAGCGCGGAACCCGCGACGCTCACGGTCAAGCTGCCGGACGGCAGCCGCGTCCCGGCCCTCGGCCAGGGCTCGGCGGCGCTCGCCACCGGCCGGCACCCGATCGCGCAGGAAGAGGAAGCCCTGCGCACGGGCATAGCGCTCGGCATGACGCTCCTCGACACGGCCGAGATCTACGGGCGCGGCAACGCCGAAAAGACGATCGGTCGGGTCATCGCCGGCCAGCGCGACAAGGTATTCGTGGTCTCCAAGGTATGGCCCTCGCATGCCACGGCCGACGGAATCCGAAGCGCCTGCAAGGCGAGCCTGGCGCGGCTCGCAACGAACTACCTGGACGTCTACCTGCTGCACTGGCGCACCGGCGTGCAGGATCTAGCGCCCGTCGTGCAGACCTTCGAAGCCCTGCGCAAGGAGGGGCAAATCCGGCGCTGGGGCGTCTCGAATTTTGCGGTCTCCGACATGGAGGACCTGTTTCGGGTCCCTGGCGGCAACGCCTGTGCCACCAACCAGGTCCCCTACAACCTTGCCGATCGCCGCATCGAACACGGCCTCACCGCCTGGTGCGACAGTCACGCGATTCCCATCATGGCCTACTCTCCCCTGGGCCGAGGCGGCGAGCTGCTGCGCAACGCCGGCCTCGCCCGCGTCGCTGAGCGACACCAGAGTCACCCCGCCACCGTCGCCCTCGCCTGGACGATCCGCAGCGGGCGCGCGATCGCCATTCCGGAGTCCGGGTCGTCCGCGCACGTGCGGGAGAACGCGTCTGCCATGTCCCTGCGCCTGACGGAAGCCGACCTGGACGAGCTCAACCGCGCGTTCTCTTGACCCCGCCCGTTGACACGTGCCTCGCAGGATTGCTTCATCCTGAAGTTGCAGAGCACGATGCCAACCATCCCGATGATCAAGACTCCGTACCGGGCATTGCTCGGGCTTGCGGTGCTGCTCGCGCTGTCCATACCAGCTCACGCTCAGCAGGCGACCGAGGCGCTGCAGGGGATGCTCGACAGCTTCGTGCGCCAGCAGCGCCTGCCGGGGGCGGTGCTCAGTGTCAGCGGACCCGGTCTCGACGTCGCGCTGGCGAGCGGCGTGCTCGACCGGCGGACTGGCACGCCCGTCACGCCGAAGTCGCGTTTCTACGTCGCCTCGACCGGCAAGATGATGACGGCCGTCGCGATCCTGCAACTGGTCGACGAGGGGCGCATCGCCCTCGACCAACCCGTATCGGAGATCCTGGTCCCCGCGGGGACGCTGGCGCGACTGCCCAACTGGAGCACGGTCACGGTGCAGCAGCTGCTGCGGCATACCAGTGGCATGCCGGACTATTTCGACGACGACTGGCAGGAGGCCGCCGTCAAGGACAAGCGCATGCTGGTCGATGTCGAGCACGCCCTTAAGGGTGTGCTCGGCGAGAAACCAGGCGCCAAGCCGGGCGCCGCCTACGAATACTCGAACACCAACTACGCCCTGCTCGGCCTGATCCTCGAGCGCCTCGACGGTGCCGATCTCGGCGCCGTGCTGGCCCGCCGCGTCTTCAAGCCCGCCGGCATGAGCGCCAGCAGCGTCGGCGCCGATCCCAGCCAGCCGAATGTCGCCTCGGCGCACGGTTCGCAAGGGCCACCGTCGGCGGCCGACAACCTGATCGCCTACGCCTCGCGCCTGGGCGACGGGCCGGTCACGACGACGGCGCCCGACCTCGGCCGCTTCCTGGGCGCCCTGTTGCGCGAGCAGAAGCTGCTCAAGCCCGCGACCCTGCAACGCATGCTGACGCGCTCGCAGCGCGAACGGGGCTATGGGCTGGGCATCGAGATCTACGACACCGATTGGGGCCCGTGCTATGGGCACAATGGCAGCGTCACCGGCTTCAAGGCCGAGGCCTGGTACTATGCCAACCGCAAGACTTCGATCGTCTTTTTGACCAACGGCGAGTACCGAAACGGCAACTCCGACATCGTCGACAAGATCGCGGACATGTTATTCAAAGCGGCGCGTTGAGCGCTGGCCACCCGGCACCGGTGCGTGCCATTCATGAACTGATAGGAAGTGTCTGATGAGCTTCGCCTCCAAGGTGTTCCCGACCCGCGTGGTCAAGATGGCCGACCGCGAGGAGACCATCGTCGCCGGCGGCCGCCACCTGTTCCCGCTATTGCCCAAGGCGTTCGACGGGATCAAGCAGATCGGCGTCATCGGCTGGTCAAGCCAGGGGCCGGCGCAAGCGCAGAACCTGCGCGAGTCGCTGCAAGGCTCCGGTATCCGGGTCAAGGTGGGCTTACGCGAGGGCTCGTCCTCGATGAAGGAGGCGGCGGCCGTCGGGTTCACCAAGCAAGACGGCACGCTGGGCGACATGTACGAGGTGATCAAAGAGAGCGACATATCGCTGCTGCTGATCTCCGACGCGGCCTTCGCCGAGAACTACAAGAAGATCTTCGCCGCCTTCCGCCCGGGCACGACCCTGGGAGTGAGCCACGGCTTCCTGCTGTCGCATCTGCAGGCCGAGGGCGAGGACTTCCCCAAGAACATCAACGTCATCGCCGTCTGCCCGAAGGGCATGGGCCCGTCGGTTCGGCGGCTCTATGAGCAGGGCCGCGAGGTCAACGGCGCCGGCATCAACTCAAGCTTTGCCGTGCACCAGGACATCAACGGCAAGGCGACGGACTACGCACTCGCCTGGTCGGTGGCGCTGGGCTCGCCCTACACTTTCGAGACCACGCTGGAATCGGAGTACCGCTCCGACATCTTCGGCGAGCGCGGCATCCTGTTGGGCGCGGTGCACGGCATCGCCGAGAGCCTGTACGCGCGCTACACCGACCACGGCATGGCGAAGGACGACGCCTACCTCAACACCTCGGAGTCGATCACCGGCCCGATCAGCAAGACCATCTCGCGCTCCGGCCTGAAGGCGGTCTACGAGCAGCTCGACGACCGGGAGAAAGCCGCCTTCCGCAAGGCCTACAACGCGTCCTACCACCCGTGCCGAGAGATCCTCGAGGAGATCTACGACGACGTGGCGTCCGGCAACGAGGTGCGCAGCGTGATTCAGGCGACCCGGCGCCACGGCACCTATCCGATGGGCAAGATCGACGGCACCGACATGTGGGTGGTCGGCGAGAAGGTGCGCGCCAACAGCGAGCGCAACTACGCGCCGATCAACCCCGAGACGGCCGGCGTCTATCTCGCCTGCATGATGGCCCAGGTCGATCTCCTGAAGGAGCGCGGCCATCCCTATTCCGAGATCGCCAACGAATCGATCATCGAGGCGGTCGACTCGCTCAATCCCTACATGGACTACAAGGGCGTGTCCTACATGGTCGATAACTGCTCGACCACGGCGCGACTGGGCGCCCGCAAATGGGCGGCGCGGTTCGACTACATCCTGAAGCAGCAGTCGTTCCCGGCCATCGACCAGAATGCGGTGAAGGACGGCACGCCGTTCGACAAGTTCCTGACCAACAACATCCACGAGGTGCTGAAGGTCTGCGCCGAGCTGCGCCCGTCAGTCGACATCTCGGTCGTGCCGACTCGCGGCCCATGACGTCTGGAGGCGAATGACGACGTCCCCCAAGACGCCCGAGACCGCGATCGAACAACGGCACTATCAACGTCGCATCGCCTTCCTTCTCGCCGCCGTCTCCAACCAGATCGCCACCGGAGCCTCGCGGCTCCTGCGCCAGGGCTTCGATCTCGGCCTGGGAGAAGGCCGCCTGCTCTACGTGCTGGGCTACGAGAACGACCTCACCGCGGGCCGCGCCTCGCTGATCATGGCCGTCGACAAGGCGGCGACCAGTCGGGCGCTCGCCGTGCTCGAGCGCCGCGAGCTGGTGAAGCTGACGGTCGACCAGGCCGATGCCCGGCAAAAGGTCATCCACCTCACGCCCTCCGGCAAACGCGTGCGCGACCGCATGCTGGCGGCGGCGTTGGCCCGCGAGAAACGGCTGCTCGCGACCTTCTCCGCCGAGGAAGTGGAAGTGCTGGCCGATCTCCTGGAGCGGTTGCGCGCGCATATCCCGACCGTCCGCACGCCCAAGCTGGCGCTGTTCGTCACCCAGGTCGCGCGGGCCAGGAAGGCGCGCGACAGCGCGCCGATGTCCGGCCGGCGTAGCGCGGCAAAGGCCAAGGCACCGCGACCGCGCGCCCGCCGCTATTCGGCCGCCGACCGCCGCGTCTGATCGGCAAGGCGCCGGTCGACGACGCGCCGCATGTGCAGGCGCGCCTTGTCGGTCACGATGTCGACCAGACCGCTCTCGCCCGTTTCGCCGAGCCGCGCCTGCTGCGCCTCGACGACGCGCTTGTCCTCCAGGAAGGCCGCCGCGATCTCCGAAAAAAGCTGTTCGGTCGCCGCAGTGTCCTGCGGACGAAAGCCGTTGGCGACCGACCAGAAATAATGGCAGGTCGATTCCGTCTCGGGCGTCAGGCCATGGAACAGGCGAAAGTTGATGCCACCCGAAGGAACGCCGTTGGCAAAGGCCGCATCGCCGCCGCCGGCATCGACCGCCGCCGTCCACTGCAGCACGCTGCCGGGCGCGACGTACTCGAATTCCTGCCAGCGATCGATGCGGCCCTTGAAGCCCACCGCCTTCACGTAGGTCGGCGGCGGCGGTGAATTGCGCAGCCAGCGGAGGAAGTAGAGCCCATTCGGCCGGGGCTCGGTGCACATCTCGGCCTGGACGTGGATCGCGGGACTGCCGCCGATCGTCGAGGTGTGCACGTAGCCGAGATGCGTGAGGTCCATCAGGTTGTCGACCATCAGCATGTAGTTGGCACGGATCGGATACACCGTGTGCTTGTGCGGCCAGCGCACATTGTCGTTATGGTAGGGAAAATCGACGATGCGGCCTGCATCGGCGCGGGCCGCCTCGCCCATCCAGATCCAGATGAAGCCGTCCTTCTCCACGGCCGGATAGGCGGGCACGCAGGCGCGCGAGGGGATGCGCTCCTGGCCGGGAATGCGCACGCAGGTGCCCGTCCGGTCGAAAACCAGGCCGTGGTAGCCGCATTGCAGGCCGAGTTCGGTGACGGAGCCCAGCTGCAGGGGCGCGCCGCGATGGCAGCAGCGATCGAACAAGGCGCCGACCTGGCCAGCGGCATCCCGGAACAGCACGACCGGTTCGCCGCAGATGCGGCGCGCCAAGGGCTTGCTGCCCTGAACCTCGTCCGCCCAGGCGGCGATATACCATTCGTCGCGGATGAACATCGGTGTCCTCCTTGCGCTCCGGTTGCACACTGGGTGGCGCCTTCGATCAGCCTGCGCCGCACCCCATGACGTGTCAACGAAAGCGCCGAGCCATCGCTATTGGCCCTGACTGCGGCCTGCTTCCACGCCGTTGACACCCTTGCCGCCTATCCTCAGAGTCGATGAACCAGCTGGTCAATGAACTGCGTAGAAGTCCCGCGAAGGCTGAGGTCGCGTGTTCGACCCTCAGGGGACAGTTCGTCGGCGTGAGTAGTTTGCTGTCGTTTTGAGTTTGGATTGCACAATTGGCACACGACGCCTCAGCGCAAACCTTGCGACTGAGCGGGCGGAGCTGCCGAACACGACAAGCACGGGAGGAAATCATGGCTCGCATCGCGCGGCGTAAGGTTCTGAAACTCTCCGCAACGGGCGCCGTCGCGGCGCGAACCGGCGGCCTCGCTGCCATCCTGGCCGCGGGACAAGGACCGGCGCTCGCCCAGGAGAAGGCCGTCCATTGGCTGCGTTGGGCCGATTTCGTGCCGGCGTCCGACGTGCTGCTCAAGGGCAAGATCACGCAGGAATGCAAGAAGGCGACCGGCATCAACCTCAGGCTCGAGACCGTCAACGCCAACGACCTGCAGTCGCGCGTCACCTCCGCGATCCAGTCGGGAACCGGCGCCGACATCATCATGGCGATCGGCAACTGGCCGCAGCTCTACGCCGACAGCTTGGCCGACACCGGCGCCGTCTCCGAGGAGATCGGCAAGGCCCAGGGCGGCTACTACGACGTCGCCAAGCAGGTCGCCACGGTCGGCAACAAGTGGATCGGCGTGCCTTGGGCGATCGGCGGCGGGCTGGTCGCCTATCGCAAGTCGTGGCTCGAGGAAGTCGGCCACAAGACCTTCCCCGCAACCTGGGACGCCTGCCGCGACGCCGGCAAGAAACTCAAGGCCAAGGGGCGGCCGATCGGCCAGACCGCCGGCCACACGTTCGGCGACGCGCCGGGCTGGTGGTATCCCTATCTCTGGTCGTGGGGCGGCAAGGAAGTCGAGGCCGACGGCAAGACCGTCGTGCTGAACAGCAAGGAGACGGTCGAGTCGATCAAGTGGGCGGTCTCCTTCTGGAAGGAGTGCTGCGACGAAGGCGCGCTCGCCTGGGACGACACCAACAACAACCGCGCCTTCCTGGCAGGCACCATCAGCGCCACCAACAACGGCGCCTCGATCTACATCGAGGCCAAGAAGAAGCCCGACACGTACCTGACCGAAAAAGGTACGCCGATGTGGAAGGACATCCAGCACGCCCCGATCCCCAAGGGAGCGAGCGGGCCGTACAACCTGCCCGGTCCGTTCACCGACATGCTGATGGGCTACTCGAAGAACCAGGCGGCGGCCAAGGAGTTCCTGCGCTGGGTCCATTCCAACGCGGTGTTCGACGAGTGGTTCACTTCGCAACAGGGCTACACCTGCGGCGCCACCAAGGAGTGGGAGAAGAGCAAGGTGTGGAACGCCGATCCGGTGCTGACGCCGTTCCGCGACCTGCCGGCGCAGGGCCGGCTGGCAGGCTATGCCGGACCGCCCAACCGCAAGTCCGCCGAAGCCGTGACCAAGTACATCGTCGTCGACATGTACGCCAAGGCGATCCAGGGCATGGCGGCCGACGAAGCGGCCAAGTGGGCGCACGCCGAGCTGGTCAAGATCTACGCATAGAGGCAAGGGGTCCTGCTTTCGCGCGCCGCGGCTATGGCTGCGGCGCGCGAACTCCCTCATCGAGCGATGCGCGCGATGAAGTAGCGCAGGTCCTCGCGCGACCGCGCGGAAAGATCGAGCGCCTCGACCTTCGCCAGCTCGATCCAGGCAAAGCCCGCCCCTTCGTTCAGCACGAGCTCGCTGAGCTCGACCCGCTTTTCGACATAAAAGACGACGCGATACTGCCTGGCCTCCGTGTTCATGTAGCGGCGCAAGCGCTTAAGGTCGCGCGGCCGCAGACTTAGCCCGATCTCTTCCTTCAGTTCGCGAAGGCAGCATTGGACGTCGGTCTCGCCCGGCTCGGCATGGCCGCCGAAGAAGGCCCATTTGTGGGGATTGACCGTCGTGTTGCCGTCGCGCTTGTGGAGCAGGACCGACTGCGTGGCGCGGTCGTAGAGAAAGCAGGCGGCCGCAAAGGGCTCGGGAACGCGTAAACTCCGCGTCATCTAATGGCGTTTCCTTGACAGCTTTTCACCGCCACCCCTAGAGTTCCGGGTCGCGCTGCGACCAAAAAGAACCCGCGGCCAAACGCCGACGGGAGGGGTTGGACAGGGTCGATTTGCACTGGGAGGAATCGCATGGTGAACCGCCGGAACAGTGGCGCAAGCGCGTCACGTCGCAATTTTCTTCGCGTCGCCGCCGCCGGCGTCGTGGCACCCGCGATCTGGGTGCCGCGGGTCCAGGCGGCGCCAAGCAAGACGTTGACCTTCCTGCATGACAGTTCCTTCATCCGCGACTTCGACGCCTACTTCAAGAACACGATGGCACCGAAGTACGAGAAGGAAGCCGGCGTCAAGATCGACTACGAACTGACCAGCGTCGGCACGCTGCAGACGCGCGTCGCCGCTGTGCTGGAGACCGGCTCGGGCGCCGACGTGGTGCTGAACGGCTTCAACTGGCCGTTCCTCTATGACGAGAAGTACGTCGACGTCAGCGACATCGCCGACGGCGTCGGCAAGTCGCAGGGCGGCTGGTACGACGTCGCCAAGGAGGCGGTGGTCGTCAACGGCAAGTGGAAGGCCGTGCCTTTCGCCAACATCGGCCAGCTCATGAACTACCGCACGGACTGGTTCAAAGAGGTGGGCTTCGACAAGTTCCCGGAAACCTGGGACGAGCTCCTCGAGGCCGGCATCAAGCTCAAGGCCAAGGGCCATCCCTTCGGCTTCGAGCTCGGCCACGGCTTCGGCGACAACCATGGCTGGGTCTATCCTCTGATGTGGTCGTACGGCGCGCACGAAGTCGAAAAGGACGGCAAGACCGTCGTCGTCGACAGCGCCGAGATGGCGAAGTGCGTCGATTTCGCCCGCACCTTCTTCCAGAAGACCACGCTTGAGGATTGCCTGGGCTGGAACGACGCCTCGAACAACAAGGCGTATCTCAGCCAGCAGATCTCCTGCACCAACAACGCCGAGAGTATCCTCTGGGTCGCCAAGAAGGACTTCCCGGAGATCGCCAAGGTGACCGGGCAGGCGCTCAATCCCAACGGGCCGAAGGGCAGCTTCCACATCCTGAACCCGTGGAGCCATTCGGTGTTCACCGGCGCCAAGGACATCGAGGGGGCGAAGAAGTTCCTGACCTGGCTCAACCAGCCGGCGCAGCTCGAAGGCTGGTTCGCCTCGGCGGACAGCTACTACGCGCCGTTCCTGCACGCCTACGACAACGCCAAGTTCTGGACCGTCGAGCCGCGCAACATACCCTACCGCGATTCGCTCGCGACCTCGCACCTGCCGGGCTGGCCGGCGCCGGTCAGCCGCGCCCAGGCCGAGGTGATCGCCAAGTACGTGATCATCGACATGTTCAACAAGGCCTGCGCCGGCCAGCCGACCAAGGACGTCGTCAAGGCGGCGCACGCCCAGGTGAAGCAGATCTACGGCCAGACCTCCTGAGGCGGAGTTCGTGACCGCAGTTTCCACCGAATCGGTCGCGGTCCTCGCACCGCGACCGAGGGCACGCTGGCGCATCAAGGACGGAACGGTGTTCGGCTGGGCGATGGTCGCCTTGCCGGTGCTGTTCCTCCTCGCCTTCGTCGGCTACCCGTTCCTCTATGGCATCTGGCTGAGCCTTCAGGACCGCGCGGTATCACGAGCCGGGGTCTTCATCGGGTTCGCCAACTTTATTCAAGATGCCCATGACCCGGTGTTCTGGCAGGTCGTTGGCAACACCTTTGTCTATACCTTTGTCGCTACCGCCCTCAAGGCGGGCGGCGGGCTAGGGCTGGCGCTGGTCATGAACCAGGACTTCAGGTTCAAGAACCTGGCGCGAGCCCTGATGTTGCTGCCCTTCATCGTGCCGACGGTGCTCAGCACGATCGCCTGGATGTGGATCCTCGACCCGGCGTTCAGCGTCATCAACTGGGTCCTGGTGGAGATGGGCATGACGCCGCCCGGCCCGTCCTGGCTCGGCAATCGCTACCTGGCGATGGGCTCGCTGATCGTCGTCAACGCCTGGCGCGGCCTGCCTTTCTACGCCATCACGCTGCTCGCCGGCCTGCAGACCATCCCGGGCGACCTCTATGACGCCGCGACCATCGACGGCACCAATTCCTGGCAGCGCTTCCGCTATGTCACGCTGCCGCTGCTGCAGCCGGTCCTGCTGATCGTCACTTTGTTCTCGGTGATCTTCACCTTCGCCGACTTCCAGCTGGTCTATGTGCTGACACGCGGCGGACCGGCCAACGCCACCCACCTGTTCGCCACCTACTCCTTCGATATCGCCATGACCGCGGGCCAGCTCGGCCACGGCGCCTCGGTGGCGCTTGCCATGCTGCCGCCGCTTGCGCTGCTGATCGTGGCGCTCACCATCTACCTGCGGAGACAGTGATGGTCGTCGCCAAGGGCTGGCGCGTAAAGATGCTGCATCTCTGGCTGCCGCTGGGCCTCGCGCTCGTGTTCACCCTGTTCCCCTTTTACTGGATGGTGGTGACATCGCTGAAGCCCAACGCGGAGCTCTACAACACGCACATGATGCCGCTGTTGGTGCAGAACCCGACACTGAAGCACTACGTCGACCTTCTGACCGAGACGCCCTTCCTGCTGTGGACCTGGAACACCATGCTGGTCGCCGTGGTGTCGACGGCGATCTCGCTGATCCTCGGCGTCATGCTCGCCTACCCGCTGGCGCGCATCAATTTCCCCGGCGCGGCGCTGATCGCCATCGGCGTCGCCGGCAGCTATCTCGTGCCGCAGCCGCTGCTCTTCATCCCGATGGCCGACATCATCAACCGCATGGGCCTCGGCAACACGCTCACCTCGGTGATGCTCACCTACCCCACGTTGCTGGTGCCGTTCTGCGCCTGGCTGCTGATGGGTTACTTCAAGACCGTGCCGCAGGAACTCGAGGAGGCGGCGCGCATCGACGGCGCGAGCCACTTCCAGGCGATGTGGCGCATCGTGCTGCCGCTCTGCACGCCGGGCTTCATCTCGGCCGGCATCTTCGCCTTCACGCTGGCGCAGAACGAATTCCTCTACGCGCTGATCTTCCTCACCAAGACCGAGGTGCGCACCGTGCCGGTCGGCGCCATCGCCGAGCTGATCCGCGGCGACGTCTTCTACTGGGGCCAGCTGATGGCCGCTGCGCTCTTGGGCTCGGTGCCGGTGGCGATCATCTATTCCTTCTTCGTCGAGCACTACGTCGCCGGCCTCACCTCCGGGTCGGTAAAGGGGTGATGCGTGAGGGCATCCGTGGCTTTGGCCTGATCGCGCAAGCATCGCAA
>JBPYDO010000158.1:0-7962 GCA_051985755.1 Reyranella sp.
AAGAACTGGCAGAAAGCCGACACCACGCCACCGTGACGGCGCGCGGACTAGCGCTTCTTCTTTCGCTTGGCCTTCGCCGGCGGGCGCTTGGGCTTCTTCGCCAGGCGCCCGACCGGCTTCGCGCCTATGAGTACCGCGGCGATCACGCAGGGCTCATTGCCGCGCACGCTCCAGGAATGGTTGGTGCCGCGCTGCACCAGGATGTCGCCCGGCTTCAAGAGCGTCTCGCCCTTGTCGAACACAGCATAGATCTCGCCGCGCAGAACGATGATGTAATCGACCGTCGCAGTGGCATGCATCATGGCGTCGGCTGAGGCGTGGTCGGGCGCGCCACCAGCGCCGATCGAGGCGAAGGCCTTCTTCGCATCGGCCGTATCGCGCCAGGCGCTGTCGGGCGGGAACTCGACGGTGCGCAGGATGGTGCCGCTGGCGGGCGGCTCGAGCTTGATTCGTCCGGTGGCGGAATCCTTGTTCCCGCTGTTCGACGCCGGCGACGTCGCAGTGCGCCAGAGTTCGGTCAGTGCCACGCCCGGCATCGAGGCCATCTCAAGCACATTGGGCGCGAGCCCGTCCATGACGATGATCGACTTGCCGTCCTTGTCGTGGCCGGTAACGACGCGGCGGATGCGCTGGGCCATGGGGTCTCCTCAGGTCTTTGAGAACAGGATGCGCGGATAGTCGGCGAAGCACTCCGCGCCGGTCCGGGTGACGACGAAGCTTTCGGAGATCACCAGGCCGTAGGTATCGAGCCACAGGGCGGGAATGCAGTGGAAGGTCATGACTTCCTCCATCACCGTCTTGTCGCCGGCGCGCAGCGACGCGGTCAGCTCGCCCCAGGTCGGCGGATAGCCGATGCCCACGGGATAGCCGATGCGGCTGTCCTTCTCAATGCCGTGACGCGCGATGACGGCCGTCCAGGCGGCCGCCAGCTCCTCGCAGCGCACGCCCGCCTTCACGGTGGCGAGCACGGCCTCGAGGCCCTCGGCAATCACCTTGGCCACCGTCTGCATGCGCTCGCTGGGCTGGCCGAGGTAGATGCAGCGCGACAGCGGCGAGTGATAGCGGTGCCGCACGCCGCCCATCTCGATATAGAACAGGTCGCCTGGTCTCAGCTTCTCGTCGGTCCATGACAGATGCGGCGCCGAGCACATCTCGCCCACCATGGCGTTGGGCGGCTTGCACGGGAAGGTGCCGCCGAACTCGGGCAGGCCGGCGGTGGTGACCTTGTAGAGCTCGGCCATGACGTCGCACTGGCGCACGCCGGGCGCCGCCTTGTCGAAGGCGGCCTTCTGCGCCGCCGCGGCGATGCGGCCGGCCTGGCGCATGTATTCGATCTCGGCCGCCGACTTTTTCATGCGGCAGCGATTGACCAGCAGGAAGGCATCGACGAAGCGCGCGTTGGGCAGGCCGGCGCGCAGGATCGCGTCCCATTTGGCGGTGTAGTAGTAGTCGTCGCTCTCCACCCCGATCGTGCCCCTGCCCCAGCCGCGGCGCGAAAGCTCCTCGACCAGATATTGCATGGGGTGCAATTCCGACGAGCCGACATAGTGGTCGGGGTAGGGCACGACATTCTCGGATTTCAGGAACGCCGTGAACTTGGCGCCGACCGCGTCCATCTTGCGGCCGACCCAGATCGGCTCCTCCTGCTTGAGGCTGACCACCACCATCTGCGGCGTGTAGAACGACCAGCCGTCGTAGCCGGTCAGCCAGAACTGGTTGGCGGGTGAGGCCACCAGCAACAGATCGATTCCGCGTTCGACCATCACCGATTTGACACGGTCGATTCTGGCGAGGAATTCATCGCGACTGAACAAGAGCTTCATCGAGTTTCCGCACTTTCTGCATTTACCGCAGCAGCCGCTTATAGCGCGGAAGCGCCGAACCGATCACGCCATCGTGTGAAGGGGCCGCCCGGCATCCGCGCTAGCTTTCCCTCGCGAAGGCAACTGAAAGAGGATGATCATGCAGACGATGCTGCGTCGTACGCTTGTTGTGGGTGGTGGTGCAGCGTTGGTGTCGCTGTCGGCCGCGCCGTGGGCTCAGGCCGATGTCGTGCGCATCCGCGGCACGATCGACAAGATCGAGGGCAAGGATCTCACCATCAAGAGTCGTAGCGGCGAGTCGATGAAGGTCACGACCAGCGACAAGCCGCTTTATGTCGCGATGGTCAAGCAGACCATGGCCGACATCAAACCCGGCTTGTTCGTCGGCACCACCGCCGTGCCGGGCGAAGGCGACACATTGAAGGCCGTCGAGGTTCACATCTTTCCCGAGAACATGCGCGGCACTGGCGAAGGTCATCGGCCATGGGACCTCAAGCCCAAGAGCACCATGACCAACGCCAATGTCGAGAATTACGTCAAGAGCACGGACGGCCAGACCATGGCGCTGAAATACAAGGACGGCGAAAAGAAGGTCGTGGTCACGCCCGAGACGGTGGTCGTGGGCTACGCGCCCGGCGAGGCCGCGGAAGTGAAGCCCGGCGTGGCGGTCATCATCTTCGCGAAGAAGGAGGCCGACGGCCGCCTGACCACGCCGCGCGTCACCTACGGCCGCAACGGTCTCGTGCCGCCGATGTAAGGACTCCTTCGGCCATCTCGCCTCTCCCCCGCGCGGGGGAGAGGATGGGTGAGGGGGATTCTCAGTTCGCCAAGCGGACGGCTTTCGGCGAGCACAGTCTTGGTCGTTGGGCTACAAGACTCCTGTAATCGACAGGGGAAACGTATCCGATGACCGACGAGCTGTTTGCCGAGCTGCGCAAGATCGACACGCCCACCATCACCAACGTGGTGGCGACCTATCCGAAGAACCCCCTGTGCCTCGGCCTCTACAATCCCTGGTCCGAGAACTGGTACACAGACACCTCGATCCGCTGCCTCTATCCCGAGCTCGGCGCCACCATCGGCTATGCCGTGACCTGCGTGTACGGCCTGCCCGACCCCAATTTCGCCGGCCGCCTTTCCTTCATGGACGTGGTCGATGCGCTCGATGCCATGAAGAAGCCGACCATCCTGGTGATGCAGCAGAAGTTTCCGCCCGAGCTCACCAACAAGGTGGGGCTCGCCGGCGAGATGATGGTGAGCTCGATGATGGCGGTGGGCTGCATCGGGATTTTGTCCAACGGCCCGTCGCGCGACATCGACGCCATCCGCAAGCTCAAGTTCCAGCTGCTGCTGGGCGGCGTGACGGCGGGCCACGGCGAGCAGGCCGTGCAGGCCGTCAACGTGCCGGTGTCGGTCGGCGGCATGGATGTGGCGCCGGGCGATCTGGTGCACATGGACGAGAACGGCGCGGTGAAGTTTCCCGAAAAGCACGCCGAAGCGGTCCTGAAGAATGCGCGCGCCATGCTCGACGACGAGGCGCGCCGCCTGGTGCTGCTGCGCAAGGCCAGGACCGCGGCCGAAGTCCGCGCCGCCAATTCGGGCGGCGCCTACACGCAGAAGAAGGGGTGAGGAAATGGCCGAGCTTTCCAAGGATCTTCGCGAGGCGTTGGCGCGGGTCGGCACGTCGACACTGACCGGCGTGCTGAACCGGCGCGGGCTGAAGAGCATGACGCTGTTCGACGTCTGGCCGCTCAGGCCCGAGCAGCCGACGATGGTCGGCATCGCCTTCACCATGCGCTTCATCCCCTCGCGCGAGGACATGGATGGCCCAGCCTCCAAGAACCGCTCGACCATCCAGCCGCAGGCCATGGAGGAATGCCCGCCCGGCCATGTGCTGATGATCGATTCGCGCGGCGATTCGCGGGCCGCCTCGGCAGGCGACCTCTATATCGGCCGGCTGAAGGCGCGCGGCGCGGCCGGCATCGTCACCGACGGCGGCTTCCGCGACACCAACGGCGTGTTCAAGACCGGCCTGCCGGCCTATCACCGCCGGCCGTCCTCGCCGCCCAGCCCGATCGCGCACCGGCCGATCGACCTGCAGCTGCCGATCGGCTGCGGCGGTGTCGCGGTCTACCCCGGCGACATCGTGGTCGGCGACCGCGATGCCGTGCTGGTGATCCCGCCCGACATCGTCGAGGCGGTGGCGGAGGAGGCCGTCAAGAACTACGAATACGAGGAGTGGGCCGAACTCGAGGTCCGCAAGGGCCGTTCGCTCAAGGGCCTGTTCCCTGGTGCGGGTGATCAGGCCAAGGCCGACTACGAGGCCTGGAAGAAGGCGGGCGGCAAGAAGTGACACTACGGGCGCACGACGCCCGTAGTGTCATCCCGAGCACTAGCGAGGGATCTTGAGGCCAAGAGTAAAGATCCCTCGCTTCGCTCGGGATGACAATTAAACCCGCGCCATCACCTCGGACTTGAAGCGTTTCATCTCGGCCAGGATCTCCGGCACCGTGGCGCCGTTGAAGCCGGTGTCGATGGCGCCGACGCCGAGCGCCGCCAGCGCCTTCAGGTCGCCGGCGACGGCGTCGGGCTTGCCGGAAAACAGCCGGCGCTCGCCGTCGCCCGCCTTGTCGGGCAGCTTCTCGCCATAACGCGGGAAGCGCACCGTGATGCCGACAGACTTCGGATCGCGGCCGGCATCCTTGGTGAGCTTGCGCAGGCGATCGACGCTCGCCTTGAAGCGCGCCAGGCTATCGAGCGGAAAGGCCGGGTTGTTGGGGATGGGATACCAGGCATCGCCGAGCTTGGCGGTGCGGCGCAGCGCCGGTCCCGATTCGCCGCCGACCCAGATCGGGATGCCGGACTTCTGCACCGGCTTGGGCGCAAAGGTGATCTTGTCGAACTTCACATAGGCGCCCGAGAAGCGCGGCCGGTCCTTGGTCCAGAGCTCGCGGAAGGCCGCGATATATTCATCGGTCACCTTGCCGCGCTCGTCGAAGGGCGGCAGGCCGAGCGCCTCGAATTCCTCCTTCATCCAGCCGGCGCCGATGCCCAAGGTCACGCGGCCGCCCGACATCACGTCGATGGTGGCGAGCTGCTTGGCGGCAAGAACGGCGGGGCGGTGCGGGATGACGGTGACCGAGGTGACGAGCCTCAGCTTGGCCGTGCGGGCGGCGACGAAGGCGAGCTCGATCAGCTGCTCGTTGCGCTCGCCGGTGCCGGCCGTCGTGAACTCGCCCGTCGCGCTGTAGGGGTAGGGCGAGGCGATGTCGGTCGGGATCACCACGTGGTCGCTGAAGGTGGCGTAGTGGAAGCCCAGCTCCTCGGCCCCGGCACACAGCCGGGTCAGGTTGTCGAGGCTGGCCAATGGGCCGGCGGTGGGGGCGGAAAAGCCGAACTGCATGGTGATCTTCTCCCTTAGGCCAACGTGGTGTGGATCTCGAGGCCGCGTTTCAGCGTCAGCGTCACGGGCGTGCGCTCGGCGATCTCGGCCATGCGCTTCTTCTGCTCGGCGTCGACCGAGCCCTCGATGCGCAAGGTGCGATCGATGTGCTGGCTCTCGCCCTCGCGCACGAAGTGGATGTCGGCATGTACCGCCGCCACCGGCCACTGCTTGCGCTCGGCGTACATGCGGAGCGTGATCACGGTGCAGGCGCTGAGCGCCGCGGTCAGCAATTCGTAGGGATTGGGGCCGGCATCCTTGCCGCCGAGCTCAGCGTGCTCGTCGGCGGTCAGGCGATGGTGGCCGGCCGTGACCGCGGTCGCGTAGTCCACCGTGCCGATGCTTGCCGAGGCGTGTGCCATGCCGATTCTCCGGTTTCGCCCAGTCTAGCGGCCCGTCATTGCGGCCTTAAGCCGGCTCTGGCGTCCGGCGAAATTTTGTTGTATATCAGTCCATTATTTGAATTTCTTTCAGTCATATTGGAGCTTCCCAATGGCCGTTTCTTCCGGCCTCTCGCTCAGCCCCGATATCGGCGTCGGCCGCTCGACCTGGTCGCTCTCCTGGCCGTTGGTGCTGGGGCTGGTGATGTTCGTTTGCCTCGCCCACGGCAATGGCCTGCCGCTGCTGGGCGACCCGGACAGCCATTGGCACATCGCCGTCGGCAACTGGATCCTGGCACACGGCACTGTGCCCGACACCGACTTCTATTCCTTCACCTTCCAGGGCCAACCCTGGATCGCCAAGGAGTGGCTGTCGCAGGTCCTGCTCGCAGGCGCCTACGACATCGGCGGTTGGGGCGGCGTAGTGGTGCTGGGGGCGGCGGCGTTTGCCGCAAGCTTCGCTCTCCTGCTGCGCCTGCTGCTGCGCGACCTCAAGCCCCTGCCCGCGCTGATGTTCGCCGGTACCGCCGTCGTGCTGATGGCGCCGCATTTCCTGGCGCGCCCGCACGCGCTCGCCTTCCCCTTCATGCTGTGGTGGGTCGCGGGCCTGGTGCGCGCGGTCGAAGAGCGGCGCGCGCCGCCGCCGATCCTGCTGCTCGCCATGCTTTTCTGGGCCAACCTGCATGGCGGCTTCACGCTTGGCCTGATGCTGGGCGGTGCCTTCGGCCTCGAGGCGCTGATCGGCGCCCGCGATGCCGCCGAGCGCAAGGCGACCTTCATCGCCTGGGCGAAGTTCGGCATCGCTGCCGTGCTGGTCGCCTGCATCACGCCGTACGGCCCCGAATCGATGCTGGTGACCTTGCGCATCTTCGGCCTCGGCGATGCGCTGAAGCTGATCGCCGAGTGGCGGTCGCCCGACTTCCAGAGCCAGCCGATGCAGGAGCTGGTGCTCCTGGTCGCGGTCTATCTCGCCCTGTCGCGCGGCCTCAAGCTGCCGCTGTTGCGCCTGCTGGTCGTGATCGGTCTGCTGCATCTCTTCCTGCGCTATGCGCGCAACGCCGAACTGCTGGCGACCCTGGCGCCGCTGGCGATCGCGCCGGTGCTGGCGCGGCAATGGCCGGGGCTCGCGGCCGATCCGCAGGGATCCGGCCGGTTGGCCCAGCTGGTGCGTCCGGCCGGATGGCGCGCGCTGGGCGCCAGCCTGGCCTTGGCCGCGATCTTTGCGGTGGGCATGGTCCGTTTCGCCGACATCATCTCGCCCGAGTCGACGACGCCGTCAGCCGCGGTCGACTACGCGCGCCAGGCCGGCCTCAAGGGGCACGTGTTCAATCACTACGGCTATGGCGGCTACCTGATCGGCGCCGGCATCCCGACCTTCATCGACGGCCGTGGCGAGCTCTATGGCGGCGACTTCATCAAGCTCTACGCCGAGGCGGTGAACCTGCGCGGCAAGGAGCCTTTGGAAACCATCCTCGACCGCTACCAGATCCAATGGACCCTGCTCACCAAGGACCAGCCGGCCAACCAGCTGCTCGCGCATCTGCCGGGCTGGCACAAGGCGTACGGTGACGATCAGGCGACGATCTTCGTCCGCGACAAGTAGCGGTCGCTATTCCTTGAGCAATATCCAGGTGCAGGTGCCGAGCGCACACAGCCGGCCCTGCTCGGTATAGAGCGCGGTTCCCGAATAGAGCTTGCGGCCTTCCTCGCCGATGCGCCAGCCGACGACGGCGCAGCGCTCGCCCACGCGTGGCGGCTCGATCACCCTGGCGGTGATGCGGCCGGTCATCGTCGGCCGAAAGTCGGCGGGGTCCTGCACGGCGAAGGCGCCGGGACAGTCGAGCGCGCCCCACACGAATTCCGGCTTGATGCGGCCCGCGCTGTCGGCGTGGTTCGTGTGCGGCAGATAGCAGGACAGCGAATAGCCCGGCTGTGGACCCGAAGTGCCGAACACGCGCAGGCCATCGCCGACGCTGCGAGCGCGGCCACAGACGATGCATTCGCCGAAGAAGCCGTCCTCGGGGCTGCCGCCTTCCTCGCCACGACGCATGACGTCGCGCCAGTCGGTAGGCGCGGGCGGCGGCTTCAGATGGCCTAGGGAACCGGCGCGCGCTTCGCAGAGCAAAGTGGCGCCGTCTCGCAGCATCAGGGCGTCGCCTTCGCGCCCGACCTGCAGCGGCTTGTCGACGGGAACGGGCGCACGCAAGGTGATCTCGACCGTGCCGTCGCCGCCCAGCGCCGCGGTGAACCGCTTGGCCATCACGCCGCCGATATAGCCGCCGTTGCCTGAAAGGCGCGGGCCATTGCAGCCGCGCGC
>JBPYDO010000159.1:0-16321 GCA_051985755.1 Reyranella sp.
ATCTACCTCAAGGGCCTCTTCCAGCAGCTCGGCATCGCGAGCGAAGTCGAGCGCAAGGCCGTGCTGGTGCGCAGCGGCCTTGCCGCCGAGCGTGTGGCGCGCGGCGACGCCGATATCGCGCTGCAGCAGGCCAGCGAGATCCGGCTGGTACCCGCCGTGCGCTTCGCCGGGCTCATCCCGGACGCGGTGCAGAACTGGACGATCTATGCCGGGGCGATCAGCGCCAAGACGCAGCAGCGCGACGCCGCCCTCGCCCTCCTGGCGGCGCTGTCGGACCCCGGCAACGAGCCCATCCTCAAGCGGCGCGGCCTCGAACTGCCGCAGTAGCTAGACCAGGCCGACCTTCTGTGGCCTGAAGGCGGGGAACGACGCTGCCACCGCGCCCGGCGTGGCGAGTGGGCCGGTCATCAGCTCGGCAAGGACACTGCGCAGATCCGTGGTCACCGCGAGATCGACGGCATTGTCGAGATGCGCCGAAGCGAGCCCTGGCCAGCGAGCCAGCACCTTGCCGCCCTGGATGCGCGGCGCCGACACCATCATCACGCCGGCATGACCGTGGTCGGTACCGTTGCTCTTGTTGGAGCGCAGCCGGCGGCCGAACTCGCTCACCACCACCAACACGACACGGTCGAGCCGGTCGTGCAGGTCGGCGTGGAAGGCACCCAGCGCGCGCGACAGTTGGCCGGCCAGGTTGGCGACCCTGGGCGGCTGGTTCTCGTGCGTGTCCCAGCCGCCCATGTCGACGGCGAAGGCGCGGATGCCGAGATCCATGCGGATCACGCGCGCCACGGTCATGAGGTTGCGGCCGATCTCGGTCTCCTCGTAGGTGGCGCCGCCGCCCGGCTGGTAGGGCGCCACCTTGCCATCGGGCTGGCGCAGCCGGCTGTCAATCAGCGTCACGCCCTGCAGGGTGCGCCGCGCCGCGGCATCGAAGGCGCCGTTGCCCTTGTAGAGACGGCCGAGGATGGTCTGCGCCTGTTTGCCGCCCGGCACGTTCATGCCATTGCGCAGGTCGGGGGCGCAGATCGTGTCGGCGTGCAGGGCGAGCGCCTCGGGCGTGCCGCCGCTTGCGGCATAGGCCGGCGTCTCGGCGCCGCCAGAGGCCGCGAGCCAGCGCGCCATCCAACCGCCGGCAACGTGGTTCGCCTCGTCCGGGTTAGTGATACCGCGCTCGATCAGCTCCTGGGCGCCGAAATGGCTGCGCGTGCCGTTGGCGATGCCCGAGGCGTGAACCAGCGCCACACGCTTCTCCTGATAGAGCTCGCGCAAGGCACCCATCTCCGGGTGCAGGCGGAAGTCGAGTCCATCCGGGGCGCCGTCAAGCTTCAGTGCCGGCTTGCCGCCGCTGGCCAGGAGCCGCATCTCCGGCGGCCGGTCGGCCCGGTAGTCCTTGTCGTCGACGGGAGCGCACACGCCGAGCGAATCCATGCCGCCGCGCAGGAAAATGTTGACCAGCACCGGCTTGTCGTTCGGAGGAGCGGCGAAGGCGCGGACCGACGGGGCGAAGGAGAGCGCCGTCGTGGCCAGGAAGAAGTCGCGGCGCGAAAGCATGGCTACCTCATCTGGAAGGCGGGCGTCATGGCGCAATAGGCGAGCACGCGTCGCGCGAGCGGCAGGGCATTCTTGCGGCTTTCGAAGGCGGAGCCGGGAGGCAAGCCGAGGCCTCCCAGGATGGCGGCCGTCACCTTAGGAGGCGGATCGACTCCCAGCAGCCTGCGATGCGCCACGATCATCGCGACCTGCGCCGTCGGCGCACCTTGCGCGATTTCGTTCGCGACCTCGGAGGGCCCGGCCTTCCAGGCATCGTCGGCCAGGCCGAGCAGCAGCCACCAGCGCATCCGCATCATGTTGGAGGCGAGCCAGTAGTCGCCTTCGTCCGGGTGCCCGGTCGGCGGGCCCCACCCGAACAGGCGCTGGCCGCTGCCGTCGAGCGTGCCCAGCAGCCCGAGCGTGGGCTGCACGTCGATGCGGGCGGCGCGGGCGAACGAGGCGTAGAGCTCGAGCGGGCGCTTCACCTTGGCGCCGCCCGAGCGGCGGAAAGCGTCGGAGCGCGCGATGGTGTCGACGACCCTGGCGATCTGATCGGGCTTGCGGCGCTCGTCGACCCACACTTTGGCCGCCGCTGCTACCACCGCCGGGTCAGGCTTGTCTGCCACCAGGCGCCGGCAGAGCTTGTCGCAGATATAAGTAGCCGTCGCCGGATGATCGGACACGAGATCGAGCACGCGGTTGCCGTCGTTGAGCGGCGACTGGTAGGGATCGAATTCGTTGCCCAGCACACGCTTCTGGTAGTTGTCGTGCCAGGTCTCGACGTAGGTGAATTTGCCGGTCATCGGCAGCCGGCGTCCGGCGCCTATGCCGGCGCCGTCCTCGATCGTCCAGCCGGTGAAGGCGCGCGCCGCCTCGTAGACGTCCTGGTCGATGTAACCCATCGGCCGGCCCTGCAGCGCACCGGGCACCTCGCGCCACTTGTTGTAGAGCGCGTTCAGGTAGGCCGGGCGGCCCAGAGTGTGCAGCTCGAAGAGCTCGCGCGCGTAGTTCTCGTTGGCGGCGCCGCCACGCGAGGAACGGTTGTTGAGGTAGATCTGCATGGCCGCGCTCTTGGCCACGGCCTCGAGCATGTCGCGGAAATTGCCCAGCGCATGCCGGCGAATGACGTCGCGGTCGTAGGTCGGCAGCGCCACCGCGACCAGGTTGTCGCCCACGGCATTGACGTTGAAATGATTGTGCCAGAAGTCGACCAGCACCTCGCGCAACTGCCAGCGGCTGTGCACGGCGCGGATCAGGGTCGCGAGTGCCGCGGCGGTGCGGAAGGCGGTGCGCTCCTGGCCGGGCTTTTTCTCCTCGACGACCTTCCACTGCTCGGCGATCGGCTCGGCGATCGCGGCGATCGAGCGCTCCTCATCGACGTCGGCCGGCGGGGTCTTGCTGGTGTATTTGAGCCGGAAGCGGGTCTCGGCGATGCGGTTGTTGCAGTCATCGTCGGCCGGCGGCCTGAGCTGCTGGCCAAGCCAGCCCTCCATTCCGATCCTGCCAACTTCCTGAAGCTCCGGCTCGCTCGGCCCGAACGCGAGCTTGTTCAACGCCAACCGCGGCTCGACATCGAAGGACATCGACGCACCCTCCAACCGCTCTTACGGCGGCGCGGGTCGTACCATCCCTTTCGGGGCGGATTTAGGGCTTACGGCTTGCTGACTACTTCCTCAGCTGCTTGATCGCGTCCGACCAGGCGCCGATCGTGTGGTCGATGTCGGCCTGGGTGTGGGCGAGGCTCACATAGTACTTGCTCTCGCCTTTCATGATGCCGCGCTCGCGCAGGAGCTTGTTGAACTGCGTGGCCATCGCCTTGTCGCCCTTGAGCGTGTCGCGGTAGTTGCGAATCGGCTGGTCGGTGAAGACGACGTCGAACAAGGGCGGCTCGCCCGTCACCTGCGCCTTGATGCCGGCTTTCTTCAGAAGCTCCGAAAGCGCCGCCATCAGAGTGCGGCCGGTGGCGAACACGCGCTCGTAGGCGCCCGGCCGCTTCAGGATCTCGAGCGTGGTGAGGCCGGCCACGGCGGCGACGGGATTGCCCGACAGCGTGCCGATCTGGAACAGGAAGTCCTCGTCGGCCACGGCCGCCTTGTCGAAATGCTTCATGATGTCGGCGCGGCCGCATACTGCCGCCAGGGCAAAGCCGCCGCCGACGATCTTGCCCAATGTGCAGAGATCGGGCGTCACGCCGTAGTACTCCTGGGCGCCGCCGTAGGCGAAGCGGAAGCCGGTCACCACCTCGTCGAAGATCAGCGGAATGCCGTGCTCGGCCGTGATGCGGCGCAGCGCCTGCAGGAAGCCCGGCTGCGGCGGGATGATGCGCTGGAACGGCTCGACGATCACGCCGGCCAGCTCGTCCTTGTGCTCCTTGATCAGGCTCTCGACCATGCTGGCGTCGTTGAAGGCGGCGACCAGCATCTCGTCTTGCACGCTCTTGGGGATACCGGCGGAATCCGGAATCGGCCGTGGAAAGTTACCGGGATTCTTGGGCGCGAGCGACATCAGCGAATAGTCGCTCATGCCGTGATAGCCGCCCTCGAACTTCAGGATCTTGTCGCGGCGGCGGAAGGCGCGCGCCGCCCGCATGGCGTAGAGGTCGGCCTCGGTGCCGGTGCACAGGAAGCGCACCTGCTCGGCGCACGGCAGTGCCTCGACGATCGCCTCGGCGAGCGCAATGCCGTGCCGGTTGGTGGCGAAATAGGTGGTGCCCTGCGGCACCTGGCTCTGGATCGCCGCTGTCACCTCGGGATGGGCATGGCCGATGAACATCGGCCCCGAGCCCAGCATGAAGTCGACATACTCGGTGCCGGCCTCGTCCCAGATCCGCCCGCCCTTGCCGTCGCGCAGGATGACTTCGCCCGGCATGTTGCCGAAGCTGCCACCCGGCAGGACGCGCTTGGCCTCGGCAATGAGATCGTCGATGGGCTTGGCGATGGTCTGGACGGACATGGCTGCCTCCTACTCTTTCCGAAAACTACTCGATCGGGACGAAGATCGAATGGCGCATCTTGCCCTGGACTGCCTTGGACAAATGCCCCTTGCCGTGCGTGTCCTCGACCAGGAACACCTCGCCCGGGCCGATCACGCGCTTCTCGCCGTCGCTCGCCGTGATCTCGACGGCGCCGTCGAGATTGATGATGTATTGCCGGCGCGGCGCGGGATGCCACGAATAGTCGTAGGAGCCGGGCGTCTCGCGAAAGATGATGCCGGTCGCCTTGAAGGTGGCCGAGGTCTTGCCGCCCGGGCCCTCGTTCTTCCATTCCACCTGGATGTCGCGGAAATGCGTCTCGCCCTTGTCGTCGACATAGAGATTGTGGATGCGCATCAGACCCCTCCCCTCAATTTTCGCGACGACCGGGCAAACATACCCTCCCGTTAAACAAACGGAAAAATAACGAGTACCGCTTGGTAACCATCGCCTTCAGCGGCAATCAGGCGCCGCCACCATACGCGCCTCCGCGGTGAACGCCTATTATGGTCGTTAGCTCCGCGCCCTAGAACTTCTCGACCCAGGGCCGCACCTCGATCTCCCAGCTCCAGGCGCTGCGGTGCTGCAACAAGGTGCTCCAGTAGGTCTCGGCGATGGCGTCGGGGTCGAGGAAGCTGTCCGGATTGTTGCTCGGATCGGGCCGCGTCGCGCTGCGGATGCCGCCATCGATTACGAAATGCGCAACGTGGATGCCCTGCGGCGAGAGCTCGCGCGCCATCGATTGGGCGAGCCCGCGCAGCGCGAACTTGCCCATGGCGAAGCTCGAGGACAGAGCGAAGCCCTTCACGCCGGCCGTGGCGCCCGTCAGGAAGATGGCGCCGTGGTGCTTCGGCAGCATGCGCTTGGCGGCCTGCTGGGTGACCAGGAACGCACCGAAGGCCGAGACCTCCATGGCGCGCCTTACGTCGTCGGGCGGCAGGTCCACGATGGCGCCGCGCACCCGACCGCTTGCGTTGTAGACCACGACGTCGGGCGTGCCGGTCTTGCCGGAATCGACGGCATCGAACAGGGCGGCGACATCCTTGGGCTCGGCGGCGTTGCACTTGTGCAGCGAGGCACCGGTCTCCTTGGCGAGCGCCGCGAGCTTGTCGGTGTTGCGGGCCGCGACCGCCACGGCGAGTCCGTGTTTTGCAAACAGGCGGGTGAGCGACGCGCTCAATCCCGGGCCGGTGCCGACGATCAATGCCGAGCGGTATTTGGGCTTTTCCATGCGAGGCCTCGTTGTTCCAGGGGCAATGCCCCTTTAGGCTATACACCGGACGCCATCATCGGCGCGCACAAATCGGAGTCATGCCATGGAAAGAATCGATGCCGGACGCATTGACGTCATCTCCGATGCGATTTGCCCATGGTGCTACATCGGCAAGCGCCAGCTCGAACGGGCCTTGCCGATCCTCGCCAAGGACGGCCTTGAGTTCTCCGTGGCCTGGCATCCGTTCCAGCTCAATCCCGACATGCCGGCGGAAGGCGTCGATCGCGCCGCCTACCGTGCCCGGAAGTTCGGCAGCCCCGAGCGCTCGCGCCAGATCGACCAGCGGGTCACCGACGCCGCGGCAAACGCCGGGCTAGAATTCCATCTCGAGAAGCTGACGCGCACGCCCAACACCGTGAACGCTCACCGCCTTATTCGCCTGGCCGCACAGAAGGGCGTGCAGGATGGCGTCGTCGAAGCCCTGTTCGAGACCTATTTCGCCAACGGCGCCGACATTGGCGACCCGGAGGTTCTGGCCGACGCAGGCGCCAAAGGCGGACTCGATCGCAACGAAGTCCTCGTCGTGCTGGCGGGCGACGAAGGCCGGCCGGAAGTGCTGGCCGCCGACGAGATGGCGCGCAACGCCGGCATCCAGGGTGTGCCGAGCTTCGCCTTGCAGGGGCACGTGCTTTTCTCGGGCGCGCTGCCGGCCGAGGAGATGGCGTCGGCCTTCCGCCGCGCCCACAAGGTGCTGAAGAACAGAGCGGCGTGACGCTCACTTCGCCGGGGCGCGCGCTGCGGCGATCGCCGGCGACGACAGCGGGCCTTTCACGGTCACCACGAAACGATCGCCGCCGCTTGAGACATCGGCCGTCAGGTCGACTGTCGCCGCGGCGACGTCGGTGCGGCCGGCAATGACAGCCGTGGCGTTCGCGCCCTGCACCGTATGATGCTCCGTGCTGATCGCGCTGCCGCTCACCGTGAGCTGGCCCGACACCGTGTTCTTGTGGTCGATGAAATTCTCCAGCATCAGCGAATCGAAGGCCATGTCGCTCGAGAAGAGGCTTCCCACGCTGGCGGCAAGCAGGGCGAAGGAGCGCGAACCCTCGGTCAGCGACGGGCTGAGCGTGCCGCTCCGCGTCGCGCTACCCTGCAGAGTCTTGCGCAGGTCCGCAGGTGAGGCGCCCTTGCAGGCGAGCTGGATCCCGGTGGCATCGATCTGGCCGTCGACCGCCACCGTGAGGTCGTCGTTGCCGAAGCTGCTGGTGCCCGCCGTGCCGCGCAGGAATTCGCTGAGCTGAACGCCGCGCATGTCGCCATTGAGGTTGATCGCGGGTGCCGGCTTGGACGCATCGACGGTGCCGGAGAAAGTCGCCCCGCCACCGAACAGTTGACCGCTCAGCGTTCCGATCTTGACCACTCCCTGACTCAGCGTCGCGTCCAGGGTGGCGGCGGCAATCTTGAAGGAGGCGAAGGAAACGCCGGCAGCGCGCAACACCAGGGTCGCATCGAAGGCGCGCAACCCGCTGAGATCGATCGGCCTCTCGGCAGCGGCTCCGTCAGTCGTCGGTGCGGCTGGTCCCGCCTGGGCCGACGAGGAGGCAGGCCCTGCCGGCGATTTGAAGAGATCGAGCGTGCCCGGCACGTCGAGGTTCGCGACCACCTTCGGCCTCGCGCCGAGGGTGGCGTCGAGCGTGCCCATAATTGCGGTGCCCAGGATGTCGAGATTTCCCGTGAAGATCGCGCGCTCGGAGCTGCCCTTGAAGGTGCCGTCGAACGCGAGCGGCCCGATACTGGCCACGGCGTGCCCGCTCGCGACCGTGGCGAGGCGGCTTGCCTCGGCCGTTTTGAGCTTGAAGTCGGAAAAATCGAAAGCCACCGGATGGGTGAAGTCGAGCTTGCCCGAAGCGCGGCCGCTCAGCCCGAGGAAGTCCGCCGCGACGTTGCGCAGGACGACTGAGGCCATGGTGCCGGCGACGCCACCGCTCGCCGAAGCCGCGCCGATCTTGCCGTTCAGGAACTTCGGCAGCTCGAAGTAGGCGAGCAGTCGGTCGGTATCGGGTGCCGCGACGTTGAAGCTGAGATCGAAGTGCGGATCGCTGGCGAAATTCTGGATGGTGCCGCGCAAGCCGAGCTTCGCACCCAGGAGGTCGGCGACCGCGACGTCATTCAGCTTCAGGAGGTTGCCTTGCACCGATCCGTCGATCTGGGCGCCGTTCAGGGTCTCGCCGCGCCACAGGAGCTTGGCGACCTTGGCCTTCAACCCGAAGCTCGGCGCCGATGTCGGTGCGGCCGTGGATGCCGCGGCAGTCGAGTCGATCGGCGCGGCAGGCGACTGGGGCGTCGCGGATGTCGGAGCGGCCTTGGGCAGGTAGGCATCGAGATCGAGCTGCTCCAGGTCGAGGCTGAGCGTCGCCGCAGCGGGCATGGCAAGCGTCACGCTCGCCCCACCCGTGCCATGCTGGCCATCGAGCTCGAACGCGGCATTGGTCAAATCGACATGGCCCGGCGTCGCCGTCACTCGCCCGCCGACCGTGATTGCTCCCAGCTTGTCCGGCGGCACACCGCTGCTGTCGACTCCCAGCCAGGTGAGCGTGTCACGCAGCCTTGGTCCGCCGAGGAAAAAGACACCGCCGGATGCCATATGCAGCTTCAGGCCGCCGGGCAGTGTCGCGTTGATTTGCGGCACGTCGAGGACGCCCTTGGCCACCTGAAGCGTGACTGACAGATCGCGAATGGCATCCTGGCGATAGAGCAGCCGCGCGACCTCGAGAGTGACGTCGGCACTCAGTTGCGGCGGCGCTTGCTTGGGGACCGACGCGGCCACCGGCGCTAAC
Organism: Reyranella sp.; assembly: GCA_051985755.1. Classification (GTDB taxonomy): domain Bacteria; phylum Pseudomonadota; class Alphaproteobacteria; order Reyranellales; family Reyranellaceae; genus Reyranella. Next base: position 8,552 of record JBPYDO010000159.1, read on the forward strand.
AGATCGGCGAATCGCTGGTCGTTGGCGATCGCCTGCCATTTCTCCAAGTCGAGGCTGTTCAGCGCGACGCGGCCCGCGATCGACGGCGTCGGCCCCGGCGTCAGCGTGAGCATCCCCTTTGCCTGATCGTGGCCCATCGCCAGGGTGAAATTCTTCACCGCCAGCCGCTCCGGCAGGATCTCGATGTCGCTCTTGAAGGAAAATCGTCCGATCACCGCGCCACTGAATGACGGCGCCGTGCCGCCCGTGGCACGCACGAGGTCGACGATATAGTCGGTCAACAAGCCGGTTTCGACCGAGACATGGCCCACGATGCTGGCGTCGGGCGAAACCTTGCTGATCGTGCCGCTGAAATCGAGCTTGCCGGCGGCGACCTGTACGGCAAGCGTCGCCTCGTTGCCCCCCATGCTGCCGTTGGCGGTCGGCGGCCCGACCGTGAGGTCGAGCCGAAGCGGCACGCCGTTGACGGTGCCGCGGCCGGCGATGGCGAGCGGCCCGTCGAACGAACCGACCGAAGCCGAGGCGTTCAGGCTCTCGACGACGAACAGCTTGTGCGTCTTGGGATTGGTGTAGCGCACGGTGCCGCGCACGATCGCGACTTCGCCGATCGCAAGGTGCAGGCCGGCCGCCGGTGCGCCGGCCGGCTGATTGGTGCCGCGCGCCGCCGGCGAGAAGTCCCAGTTGGGCTTGCCGCTGGCGTCGGTCTCGAGAACGATGGTGGGCCGGTAGAGGGTGAGCGTGCCGACCTCGATGCGTCCCTCGAGAAGGGCCGACCAGGACGGCGTGACCGAGACCCAGTTCACATCGATCATCTGCGCGCCCTGGGCGCCGAGCGCATTGGCAAAGCGGACCTTGCCGGCGCCGATACCGGGCACGGGAAACATGTGCAGCCGGATCGGACCGTCGATCACCAGGTCGCGGCCGGTGGTGCGGCGAACCGCGTCGATCAACGCCGGCTTGTAGGCCTCGACGTCGATCAGATAGGGCGCGAGCTCCATCGCGATCAAAAGCGAGCCCAGGACGGCGCCGGCAGAAATCAGGCCGATCCGCCAGCGACGGCTCGGGCTCGTGAACCAGCGCAGCAGGTCAGACGCGTACCGCAATTGCCGCCCCACCGTGTCTATGTCAGCACCGCAATCTTCTTCCGTTCGATCAGCTTGAAGTCGATGGCGGCGCCCAACCCGGGATCGTTGGGGACGTGCACCATGCCGTCGCGGCCGACCGCGATGTCGCGCTCCAGGCCATATTTCTGCGCGGCGTCGGGCAGCAGCACCTCGAAGTAGGTGGTGTTGCGGATGGCGGCGATGACGTGGAGGTTGGCGACGTTGTTCAGCGAGTTGCCGCCGTGATGGACCTCGTAGTTCATGCGGAAGGCCTCGGCGAGGTGTGCGCTCTTGATCAAGGTCGTGATGCCGCCCTTGACCGCCACGTCGCCGCGCAGGAAGTCGGTCGCCTGCAGCATGATCCACGGCTGGTAGCTCTCCAGGCCGGTAATCGGATACTCGGTGGCGAGGATGGGAATCGAGAGGTGCTGCTTCAGCTTGACGTAGTTGTAGATGTCCTGGTCGTGCAGCGGGTCCTCGTACCAGAAGAAGCCGAGCTCCTCGGCGGCGCGCCCGACGCGCAGCGCCGCCGGGAAATCGTACGACCAGGTCGAATCGAGCATGATGGTGTAGTCGCCGACCGCCTTGCGCACCGCCTCGCAGACCTTGATGTCCTCCTGCCAGCGGGTCGGCGGATGGATCTTGTAGGCGGCCCAGCCCTGTTCCTTGTACTCCGCCGCCTGCTCGGCATAGGCCGCAGCCGACGGCAGCACCGCCGAGCTGGCATAGGCCGGCACCGATTCGCGGAAGCTGCCCAGCAGCCGGTGGATCGGCTGCCCCATCGCCTTGCCCAACAGGTCCCACAGCGCCACGTCGGCGGCGCCAATGGCGCGCACGCCGGCGACGCGCTGCTTCTTCCAGAGCTCGGCTACCAGCGCCTCGCGTTGCATTGGATCCTTGCCCATCAGCACCGGCTTGAGATGCGTGATCAGGCCCTGGCCGTCGCTCGTCGCCGCGTTCGACGCCGAACCGAGAAATGCCTGGCCCTCCACGCCCTGGTCGGTGCTGAGCCGCAACAGTCCGAGCGCGCTCGAGCCCGAGAAGCGGCTGTGCTGGCCGTATTGCGTCGGCGGAATGTCGTCCCAGGAAAACAGCGTCAGCGAAACGTCGTCGATCTTCATCGCTTCTCCTCCCCGGTCCGCCAAGTATAGACTGGCGGCATGAGCGACAAAGCGAAAGCCGAACTGGCCCCTACCGGCGTCTTGCGCGCCGGCATCAACCTCTCCAATTTCCTGCTGGTCACCGGGCGCAGCGCCAACGGCGATCCCGAAGGCGTCTCGCCCGACATGGCGCGCGCCGTAGCCGACAGGCTCGGCGTGCCGGTGAAGTACGTGCCCTTCAAGACACCGGGCGAGCTCGGCGACCAGGCGGGCAAGAACATCTGGGACATCGGCCTGATCGGCGCCGAGCCGCAGCGCGCTCAGACCATCGCGTTCAGCGCCGCCTATTGCGAGATCGAGGCGACCTACATGGTGCCGCCGGGCTCGGCCATCAAAGCCATCGGCGACGTCGACAAGAAGGGTGTGCGCATCGCCGTATCGGCGCGCTCGGCCTACGGGCTATGGCTCGAGAACAACATCAAGAACGCGACTTTGATGCCGGTGAGCGGGCTCGATGCTGCCTTCAACAAGTTCAAGGACGAGAAGCTCGACGTGTTGGCGGGGCTCAGGCCCGGCCTCCTGAAGGACATCGGGAAGTTCCCGGGCGCGAGGATCCTCGACGGCAAGTTCAGCGCCGTGCAGCAAGCGATCGGAACGCCCAAGGCCAACACGGCCGGCGCGGCATTCCTCGCGGCCTTCGTCGAGGAGGCCAAGAAGTCGGGCCTGGTCGGACGCCTGATCGAGCGTCACAAGGTGAATGGCCTGTCGGTCGCGCCGCCTGCGTGATGACATCAAGCTGACAAGGGCGCTGCGCGTCTGACGACAAAGTGTAGTGTCGTGAGCTCACGGCGGCGTTATGCAATGCCCCGGTACTGACGCCTTCTGCACACGCTTCCGGTCGACTGCGACCATCCAATGCAGGCGTCGCAACTCCAACCGGCCAGGGTATCGATGAACGACAGCAGCCACCGCGCCAACGTGATTTCGCTGAGCTCGGCCGTACCGCCCTATCGCATGCGGCAGGCCGATGCGGCCGAGGCAGCGCGCGCCGCTTTTGCCCACCGCTTCCGCGACTATGCCGGCATCGCGCGGGTCTTCAAGACGACCGGGATCGAGACACGTCACGTGGTGAAGCCGATCGAATGGTACCTGGGCTCGCTGGGCTGGCCCGAGCGCATGGCCGCCTATCTGGAAGGCGCGGAGAACCTCTTCGTCGCGGCGGCGGAGAAGGCGCTCGCTGCCAGCGGCTGCCAGGCCCGAGACATCGACACGATCGTCACCGTGTCGTCGACGGGCGTCGCGACGCCGAGCCTCGAGGCGCGCGTCTCGAATCGTCTGGGCTTTCGCACGGACGTCGAACGCGTGCCGGTCTTCGGGCTGGGCTGCGGCGGCGGCGTCGGCGGGCTCTCGATCGCCGGCCGGCTCGCCGAGGCGCGGCCGGGATCGACGGTGCTGATGGTCGCGGTCGAAATCTGCTCGACGGCCTTCCGTCTCGACCAGCTGACCAAGGCCAATATCGTGGCGACCGCCCTGTTCGGCGACGGCGCGGCCGCCTGCGTGCTGCGCGCGGGCGACATGGGCTTCGCCCAACTCGAAGGCTCGGGCCAGCACACCTGGCCGGACACGCTCGACATCATGGGCTGGCAGAGCGACAACGAAGGCCTGGGCGTCATCTTCGATCGCGACATCCCGCCCTTCGTCGACGAGCATGTCGGCCCCGCTGTGTCAGGTATCCTGCAGCGACTCGGCATCCAACGTGCCTCGGTCGATCGCTTCGTCTGCCATCCCGGCGGCACCAAGGTGATCGCGGCCCTAGAGCATGCGCTCCACATCGAGCAGGGCGCCCTCGACCATGAGCGCGCCGTTCTGGCTGAGTTCGGCAACATGTCCGCCCCGACGGCGCTCTTCGTGCTGGAACGGGTCCTGGCCTCGGGCCTGCCGCAGCGGTCGGTCCTGGCGGCGCTGGGTCCGGGCTTCACCTGCTCGGTCGCTTCCCTGGCGCGAGCGGCCTAGCTGGCCGGTCGGCACGATCGGCGAAGCCTTGACTCCCAAGATCCTGGCGCTCTGCATCCTCGCGTTTGTGGCCATGCAGCGCCTGGGCGAACTCGCGATCTCGCGCCGGAATACCGCGCTTCTTCTGGCGCGTGGCGGGTTCGAAGTGGACTCCGCGCACTATCCGCTGCTGGTCGCGCTGCACACGGCGTGGCTGGTGGGCCTCGTGTACCTTGTGGTTGCCCACCGCACGGTGTCGATCGACCCCTGGCTGATCGCAGTCTTCGTCGTCCTGCAAGGAATGCGCCTGTGGGTGCTGGCGACGCTGGGGCGGCGCTGGACCACGCGCATCATCGTCGTGCCCGGGGAAAGCCTGATCAAACGCGGGCCCTATCGGTGGCTCGCCCATCCGAACTACTGTGTGGTGGCGGGCGAGATCCTGGTGCTGCCGCTCGCTTTCGGTCTGGTGTGGTTCGCGATCGCCTTTTCCCTGCTGAATCTCGCACTCCTCTGGCTGCGCATCGACGCCGAGAACAAGGCGCTCGGAAGGTGAGCGCCTCGACGAGCGAGGCGGCGGCGCCGACCGGCACGTGGATCGGATTCTCCGCCATGGCGGTCGGCATGTTCATGGCCGTCCTGGACGTGCAGGTCGTCGTGACCTCGCTGCCCACCATCCAGGAAGCCGTCGATATCGCGCCCGAGCAGATGAGCTGGGTGCAGACCGCCTATCTGATCGCCGAGGTGATCGCGATCCCGTTGACCGGCCTGCTCACCCGCCTGATCACCATGCGCGGCCTCTTCGTGGCGGCGATCCTGATCTTCAGCGCCGCCTCGGCCGGCTGCGCGGCGAGCTCCGGTTTCACCGGCCTGGTCGCCGGCAGGGTCGTGCAGGGCCTGGCCGGCGGCGTGCTCATCCCCTCGGTCTTCTCAGCGGTGTTCCTGCTTTTTCCCGAGCGCCAGCAGGCGATCGCCACCACCATCGGCGGCGTGCTGGCGGTGCTGGCGCCGACCGTGGGACCGCTGGCCGGCGGCTGGATCACCGCGACCTATTCCTGGCACTGGCTGTTCCTGGTCAATGTCGGTCCGGGCGTGCTGAGCGCGCTCCTGGCGGCGCGCTTTCTGCCCAAGGAGCGCGGCGAGCTCTCGCACGTGAGGCAGATCGATATCGCGGCGCTTGCGCTGATGGCACTGTCGCTCGCGGCGCTGGAAATCGCGCTCAAGCAGGCGCCGCACAATGGCTGGGCCTCGGCCCTGGTGCTGGGGCTGTTGGCACTGAGCGCCGCAACGCTCGTCCTGTTTGTCCGCCGAACGCTCAGCGCCACGACGCCCATCGTCGATCTCAGCACGCTCCGCGACCGCAACTTTGCCGTGAGCTGCCTGCTGAGTTTTTTGCTTGGCGCCTGCCTCTACGGCTCGGTCTACCTCATGCCCGTGTTCCTGGGATTCGTCCGCGCCCACGATTCGCTCGAGATCGGCACCATCATGCTGGTCACCGGCCTCGCCCAGCTCATCACCTCGCCCATCGCCGTCCGGCTCGAATTGCGCCTCGACGCCCGACTCCTGACGGTGGCGGGCTTCGCGCTGTTTGCCGTGGGGCTCGGCCTCAGCGCCTTCCAGACCCGGACCACCGACTTCGACGATATGTTCTGGCCGCAGATCCTGCGCGGCTCGGCGGTCATGCTGTGCCTGCTGCCGCCGACGCGGCTGGCGTTGGGGCATCTGACGCACGCGCGCGTCGCCGACGCGAGCGGCCTCTTCAACCTGATGCGCAATCTCGGCGGCGCCATCGGGCTCGCCCTGATCGACACCGTGATCTATGGCCGCAGCCCGATCTACGTCGATCGCATGGTCGCGAAGCTCAAGCTCGGCGACATCGCGACCGGGCGGCTGATCGGCCTGCCCGAAGGCTCACTGACTGGAAAGCCGCCGACCGACGTCGATCCCCAGACCATCGCCGTGGTCCACCGCCTAGTCGAGAAACAGGCCTTGGTGTTCTCGATCAACGAGGCCTGGGCCATGCTGTCGGCCTTCAGCGTCGTGGCCGTGTTGGCGGTGTTCCTGGTACGGCCCCCGCCGAAAAATCCATAGATTTACAGAAGTGGACAGTGAAATATAGCTTCTGTGGGTAGCTACCGCTTTGTCACGCAACCTTTTACCCGAGCCGATCATTCCTGTTTGGACGGGGGCAAAGGTTTGCGTAGCGGCTCGAGACCCCCCTTCGGCAGGGGGTTTAAATGGCAGGAGAGACCACCGCACCGCTCGCACACGGGCCGGTCGTCGTCCCATCTTCCAAAGGGCGCAATGGCGTCCACTCCCCCGAACTCTACGAACTCTTGCATGCCATGGAGGCGATGCGCGCCGGCAATTTTGGCGTCCGCCTGTCGAGCGAGCATGAAGGGGCGCTGGGACGCATCGCCGTCCTGTTCAACGAGATCGCCGCCGCCAACCAGAACATGGCGCAGCAGCTCGAGCGCATCGGCAAGGCGGTCGGCGAGCAGGGTCGCACCCGCCAGAGGGTGAAATTCGGCGTCTCGACCGCGGCCTGGGGGGAGATGGAAGGCTCGATCAACAGCCTGATCGACGACCTGGTGTGGCCCACCACCGAGGTCACCCGCGTGATCTCCGCCGTGGCGCAGGGCGATCTGCTGCAGACCGTGCGGCTCGATGTCGACGGCCGGCCCCTGAAGTGCGAGTTCCTGCGCTCGGCCAACATCGTCAACACGATGATCAAGCAGCTGAGCGTGTTCACCTCCGAGGTGACGCGCGTGGCGCGCGAGGTCGGCACCGAGGGCAAGCTCGGCGGCCAGGCCAAGGTGAGCGAAGTGACCGGCGTGTGGCGCGAGCTGACGGAGAGCGTCAACTCGATGGCCAACAACCTGACCGCCCAAGTGCGCAACATCTCCGACGTGACCATCGCCGTGGCCAACGGCGACCTCAGCCGAAAGATCACCGTCGACGTGCGCGGCGAGATCCTGCAGCTGAAAGAGGCGATCAACACCATGGTCGACCAGCTGCGCTCCTTCGCCTCGGAAGTGACGCGCGTGGCGCGCGAGGTCGGCACCGAAGGCAAGCTCGGCGGCCAGGCGATCGTGCCCGGCGTCGCCGGCACCTGGAAGGACCTCACCGACTCGGTGAACGCCATGTGCGGCAACCTGACCGACCAGGTGCGCAACATCGCCGAGGTGACCACGGCCGTGGCGCGCGGCGACCTTTCGAAGAAGATCACCGTCGACGTGCGCGGCGAGATCCTGCAGCTGAAGGAGACCATCAACGTGATGGTCGACCAGCTGAACGGCTTCGCCGGCGAAGTGACGCGCGTGGCGCGCGAGGTCGGCACCGAGGGCAAGCTCGGTGGCCAGGCTCTCGTGCGCGGCGTCGCCGGCACCTGGAAGGACCTGACCGACAGCGTCAACTCGATGGCCTCGAACCTGACCGGTCAGGTGCGCAACATCGCCGAGGTCGCGACCGCCGTCGCGCGCGGCGACCTCAGCCGCAAGATCACCGTCGATGTGCGCGGCGAAATCCTGGAGCTGAAGGACACTATCAACACGATGGTCGATCAGCTCAACTCCTTC
>JBPYDO010000160.1:0-20087 GCA_051985755.1 Reyranella sp.
CAGGCTGATATCCGTGTACCGAGCCGCCAAGGCACTGTTCGGCGTCCTTCGTCAACGTGGATCCGCTTCGGCCCTGCGCCGAATCTGGCGACGATCCAAGATCTCGATCTCGTTCCTGAGCTGCTTCCTTACGGCTAGGTCGCTTTGACGACTCCAATCGCCCGACGGCCCTACTGAGCCGGCCGGGCGGCCAGATCGTGCCACGCCAAGCTGTAGGTGACGCAAGTGAAGGGCCGCAAGCTCCGATAAAAATTCACATACCGGATCGTTTTGTCGGATGCGTTCGATGGATAGACGTCCGCTGGCGCCGTCAGCAACTCGCAGGTGATACCGGGCGCTGGTTCATTGCCTCGCACGGTGAACACGCTCAAGGCACCGGGCTTCAAACTAAGCTCCGAAATGGCAACGTGGACGATAGAGCTCGATGGCAAGCAATAGCCGGAAAAACAGCCCAGCTCGAAGGGCGGCACAGCCCGTCCGCGCTGATCGAAGACCTCGGGATTGTTCTCCGGCAGGGTCGGCGGCCTTGGATCGACCAGCACGATCGCTTTCGCCTTCTCGCTGACGGCGGTGCGCACGATGTGCTTGATATAGGCAAGCTCGTTGCGCGTCAGTATCATGGTTTCATAGTTGGCGTAGAAATTCGCCACCAAGGCCGCCAACACCGCCAGCGCCATTGCCGCGTCTCCCATTGTCGCCGATGCCGCGAACGGATTGCCGATCAGCCGCCAGAGGGAACGAACCGCTGTGCCCGCGGCCCACACGAACACGACGGCCGCGATCGCTATCGCAGCCAGCACCGTGCGATAGGTGACGAAGCCTCCCCCGGCCAGAACGACAGGCGCGGCCGCCGCAACGAAACAAACCGCCGGCACGAGCGAGAGGGCGACGGCCTGCAGGCCCCACGCTCGGAGCGAGACCTCGCCGGCACGTGCCTGCCCGTTGCGCCGGGTCATGTCGCTGCGTCGATCCGAAGGCCGCGCGGTCGCCAACGCCGATGCCCCGATCGCCAGTAGCACCACGGCCAGTGTGACGAGATAGAACCTGGTTTGAGGCAGGAACCAGATGTCGCCGGCGACCTTCATCAACTTGCCGATGCGTGACAGGATTTCGCCGACGTCGAAGTTGATCTTGTATTCGTAGTTGGTCGCCGTCTGAACGTCGACCATGCCGAATTTCGCGCGTCGCCAAGCCTCGCTGTTGTAGTACACGAAAGGCTGGACAAGGGGAAAATAGACGAGCTTGGCCGAAACGAAGTAAATCACCAGCGACATGCCGACGAACACGATATCGCGTGCCGCGATCACCAACCGGTATGCCGGCGGCGTCGGCGAAAACAGAACGACGATGACCGGGAAGAGCAGGATGGCCATTGCATTCGGCGGATAGCAGTACAGCGCCGCCAGATAGAGAAGGCATGCGGTCCAGGCCCAGCGCGAGGTGGCATAGGCCCAGGCCTGACGTGGCAGGGCTCGCCACTGGCCTCGCTCGATGAGTGTCAAAAGCGATAAAGCCTGAAGGTTGGAGCGCGACAAGGTGAGGTAGGCGCCGAACGCAAACAGCATCGTGAGTAGATGCGGTGTCCAGGCTATCGGCAGCAGGATCGAGTAAATGAGCGGCGGTGCTAGAAGCGCAGCAAGGCACGCTGCTAACGCATCGCCCTGTCGCATGCGAAACACCGCGATGCAGGTGGCAAGCATCTGCAACCCCAGCACGCAGGCGGTCAGTATCGAGAAGACGCGGACCCAGCGGATGTCGGAGACGGAGCCGAGAGGCCAGATGGTGACATCGTTGAACACGGCCGCCACGGGACGGCCGAGAGCGAAGAGCTGGTCGATCAAGCCCTGGCCCGAGCTCCCGTAATACAGGGTCTCATAGTCCATGTGGATGCCACCCACCCACAAGAGGTTCGGTGAGAAGGCGATGACGATCGCCAGAGCGAGCAGCGCGGCCGTCGATCGACTGACTTTGCCCAACCGCGCCGAAATCCGGCCGCTGCCCGCCGGCCAGAGGCTAGCGATTGACACTAGCGTCATCGGCCGGTGCTGCTTTTTGCCGATGCCAACTGCGCTGTGAGCGTCTGCAGTGCGAGCACGCCCGCGGAAAGGATCGAGAAGACGCGGATCCAGCGGACATCCGAGATTGAGCCGAGCGGCCAGCGCCCGGCCAATGACCCGTCCATCATCGCCCGTTGCTTTTCGCCGGCTCTGGATTGCTCGGTTGCGGAGCCGCCGGCGGGTTCCGCCAGGCATCGGCATAGGGTTCGATCTCGCGCGAAATCGTCGCGAGGCTTTGGCGCAGCGATTCCCGGTCTTCCTTGGTCAGGGAATGAATGTCCTTCACGATCTCGGCCGCCTTGTGGGAAACGTCTGCCAGACTGATCGTGCTCACGGGCCGGAGCGAATTGTCGATCGCTGCCGCGATGCCAGTGGCGGCGCGCTCAGCGACGGCGGCAAGGATGCCGCCGACGATGACGAGGACGATGCAGGCCTTTGCCAAAAACAACGTCAGTTCGCCGGCAGTGCTGCGGCCGCCGATCCGCGCTTCGATAGTGGTCGGAGCTGAAGGCCCGCCAAGCGTCAGGCCGGCGGCATCTACCTGCTCCTGAAATTCTCGACGAGCCTGCAGGAACTTGCCATATGCCGTCTCGACGTTGGCGTCAGACGCGATAACGCTGGTGCCGGGTTGATAAAAGTAGAACTTTCCGCCCTTTTCCAGCAGGACTGCAGCAGCCGGGGAATCACCCCCGCTCCTTTCCGACATCAAGCCCCTCTAGTGCACATCGAACGAAATATAGTTTCGTGCACCCTATAGGTATCGTCCCATCAGTGTCTAGAAACTTCCTGCCGCGGATGCTGCAAGTATGCGACGCGGAAGCTTTAAGCCCATGCACTCATCGCCGACCGCAAGAGCGCACGTGTGCTGTTGGGATATTGTTGCTCGCCGCAAGGTAGACTAACAAGGGGCGTAGTTGCTGGGGAGCAAATGACTGTCGACGTCTTAGAGCCAAAACAAGCGCTGGACATCCAGACGCAAAGCGGGCGCCCGACCATCGTTCTTTTGCTCCCGACCTACAACGAACTCGACGGCCTCAAGGCGACCGTCCCCTATCTCGATCGCGCATTGTTCGACGACATCATCGTCATCGACGGCGGCTCGCGCGACGGGACGGTGGAATATGCTGCCGAGATGGAGCTCACGGTCGCGAGCCAGCTCCGCAGGGGTCTGCATCACGCCGTCTACGATATCGCCTGCTCGTTGCCTCACACCCACATCGTAGAGTTCAGTCCTGATGGGAATTGCAAGGTAGAGCAGCTTCCGGAATTGGTGGCCAAGCTGCACGAAGGCTACGACATGGTCGTGGTTTCGAGGTACCTCGAAGGCGCAAGATCGGAGGACGACGGCATCGTCACGGCATTCGGCAACTGGCTGTTCTCGCGGATCATGCGTCCGCTTGCCAATTTCCAGATTACCGATGCGCTCACGATCTACCGAGGCTACAGCCGCAAGATCGTCCTCGATCCGGATTTCGAGCGCTATCTCAGCGGACCGGTCCTGGAGCCACTCGTGACCGGCATATGTGCACTGCGTGGCATGCGAGCGATCGAGATACCCGGTGACGAACCCAGGCGCATCGGGGGCGTCACCAAGCGTTCGATCTTCTACAACGGCACTCTCGTCTTGATAATGATTTTGCGGCTCTATCTGCGGAAGTTTCTCCACCTCCACGTTTGAGGACATGGGGTGTGCCCGGTCTCGCGGTGAGCAAGATGATCGCCCGGGGATTTTTAGGTTGAATCATCATGTCGGCCGGTCCCTACGTTACATTCGTCACCTATGGCCGCAATGACAGCTATACACCGAGCTACATCGGGCGGGTGACGCGGGCGACGGCTTTACTTGCCGGACAGCTCGAGCGCGCTGCCATCGATTCCGAAATCGTCATAGCCGACTGGAACCCACCAGCTGATCGTCCTCTGCTCATCGAGAGCATCACCCTCCCCAAGGTGCTGCGTCACGTCTCTATCCGCGGCATCATCGTGCCGTCGGAATACCATCGCCGATTTTCCGGCTCCGACGAGCGCGGCATTCACGCCGGCGAAGCAGCCGATGTCTGCATGCGCCGCGCGCGCGGCCGCTACATCACGACCAAGGCGAGCGACACGTTTTTCTCCAACGAGACGATCGCCATGATCGCGCGCCTCGACCTCCACCCGGATGCGATGTATCGGATCGACCGGCACGACGTCGCCGTCAACGACGACAGCACCTGGGAACTCGACGATGGCGCCCTGATCGCCCGGTTGGCGAGCCTGCCATCGCAGCCGCATTCGCTGATTCAGCAGTCATCGTTCTGGCGGCTGCGCGATCTTCACACCAACGCCTGCGGTGACTTCACGCTGATGAGCGCCGCTTACTGGCACCTGCTGCGCGGCCACGTCCTCGACCACACCGTGCTGTCGCTCGACATCGATTCGATCGCGATGCACGCCGCGGCCGGACTGGGCGCGCGGGAAATCCGCTGGCCTGCCGACTGCAAGGTCTACAAACCCATGCACGGCAACCTGAACAGTGTTCGCGTGATCCAGGCGTGGCGCCCCTGGCAACGTAAGCTCGACAAGTTCCTCTTCGAGAAGGTCGGGGCCCGGACGGCGCACTGGGCACGCACCACCTTCGACTATCCGCGACGCCGGGTGCGTGGCGTCGACTCGGTCCTGGGCCCGTCGATCGAACGCAATTTCGTAGCGCCCGCCGGACGCTGGGCGCGCGGCGAATTGCCGCTGCCGACGCAACCGGAAAACTGGGGTCTGTCGGACGTGGCCCTCGAGGAGCGGACTCTATGCCGGGCCGACTGGGAGACGCTGGCAGTGCCCGCCCCTGCGCCCGCCTACGATGCGCGCGGCGCTGCCACGAAGAACTGACGCCGGCGGTTGATTTCCAGCACGGCGGCAACCGCCTCCTTGTCCAACGGTCCCAGCTCGCTCGCCGCCGCATCGGCCTCGGCCTCCTCAGGCGTCAGGATGCCGGGAATGACGCTCGAGACGCCGTCGAAGGCGAGGCAGAAGCGCAGCGCGCTGTGGACCGCGGCCGATCCGGGAGCGGTGGCGACGGCCGCCAGCAGCTCGCGTGCTCCATCGATCCAGTTGTCGAGCTGGGCGCGCGACCATCCCAGCCGATGATCGCCCGGCGGGAACACTGTCGCGCGATTGATGGTGCCGGCCAAAAAACCGAAGCAGAGCGGCGTGCGCGCAATGAACCCGGTACCGCTCCGCCGCAGCGCGTCGAGCAGTCCCCCGTTCACGGCGCGAAGGTCCATCATGTTGAAGTTGGCCTGAACGACCGGCACGTCGACGGCCGCGATCGCCTCGACCGCTTCGGCCGGCGACTTCGTGGAGGCGCCCCAGGCGCGGATCTTGCCCTCCTTGTGCAAGGCAGCCAGCGCCTCACGCGTCGCTGCTGATGTGAGAATCTCGAGCGGCGCATTGTGCAGTTGGAAGAGATCGATGTAGTCGGTCTGCAGGCGCCCGAGGCTCCTTTCGGCGGAGCGCAAGATCGCCTGCGGCGAAAAGTCGGGCGGCCGATCCCACGAGTCGTAGCCCGCTTTGGTGGCGATGACGACGCGCTGGCGCGATCGAGCGAAGGCTCGACCGATCAATGACTCGCTATGACCGTCGCCGTACGCGCTCGATGTATCGAAGAAGGTGATCCCCCGATCGAGCGCCCGCGCCAGGGCGGCGAGCGACGTTCGGTCGTCCGTGTCGCCATAGGACGTCTCGCCGGAGGTGCGGCCGCCGATGCCCCAGGCGCCGAAGCCGATCTCCGACACCGTGATGCCGGTTCGGCCGAGGGCTCGATGCTTCATCGTGCGCCCTGGAGGGCGGTCCCGATGTTGTCGCGCCACCATTGCACGGTTCGCGCAATGCCTTCGTCGAGCGACACCTGCCGCTGCCAGCCCAGCACCTTCGCCGCCCGCGTGCTGTCGAGAGCGAACGACGTCTTGATGCTCGGCCCGGCTGGATCGTGCTCGATACGCAAGTCGCGTCGGGAGGCAGCTACGATCTTGGCGACCAGGTCCTTGATCCTGATGGTATCGCCCGCGCCGGCGTGAAGCAGCTCATACGGCGAGGTTTGACGGTCGATGGCGAGTTCGACGAACCGCACCAGATCGTCGACATAGATCAGGTCCCGCGCCTCCTCGCCGGTGCCCCACACGGAGATGGCTCCGGTCCGGCTGGTCATCGCCTTGGTCACCGTGGCGCCGAAGACGTGGCTGCGCTCGAGATCGAACTTGTCGTGCGGGCCGTAGACATTGGTATGGCGAATGACGGTATGTCGCGTCACGCCAAGGCCGCTGAAGAACCGGCACATCTTCTCGATGTAGATCTTGGTCCAGCCGATGGCAAAGTAGTTGGGATGGATGGCCGCCGCCTCGTCCCACTCCTCCTCCCGCCACGGCCGATCGCGCGGCTGATACATCACCGAGCAGCTGAAGAAGACGAAATGTGAGACGCGCGCCGAGTGGCAGGCGCGCAGCAGCAGCGAATTCATGACGGCGTTGTCGGTGACGTGGATGTAGGGCATTGCCACGATGTCGCGCACACCCGACGTCGTCGCGGCGGCCTGGACCACCACGTCCATGCCCGCGAGCAGTTTGGCAACCGATTCCGCGTCGCGCAGGTCAGCCTGGTGCCAGGTCACGCCGGGTAACGAATAGGCCGGCCGGGTGAACCGTACCGCATGCACCTCGATGTCGTGGCGCCGCTGCAGCGCCTCGACGAGGTTTCGCCCGATGAACCCTGTTGCGCCGCAGATCAGGACGCGCCGCCGCGCCATCGTTGTCTTCCCCGCTTCAGTGCCTTGGCGCTCGCCGCACGGGCCCGATGCCTCAACTCAGCGAACGTCCGCGCAGGAAAGCGCGAACCTGCTCGGCGACATAGGCGCGGGCCTTTTCATCCACCGCCTGATGGTTGCCGAACGAAAAGGCCCCGTCCATCACTGCGTTGGAGTGCTTGAGGTCGCCGCTGACGCGATGGCTGTAGAGGTCGAGCGCGGGCTGGCGGGCAATATTGCCGGCGATGATCGGCCGGGTCTCGACGTTGGCCCGGTTCAGCCAGTGGGTGAGCTCGCCGATCTTGAATGGCGCATTCGCCTTGACCCGGATCGGAAAGCCGAACCATGAGCTCTTGCCCTTGGGCGTCTCCTCCTGGAAGTCGAAGAAATCGCCGTATTGGGCGAGCTCACGCCGGAACCAGGCGGCGTTCTTGCGGCGGTGCTCGACGAAGCCCGAAAGCTTGCGCAGCTGCACCAGGCCCATGGCGCCGGCGAGCTCGGTCGGGCGCAAGTTGTAGCCCACGTTCACGAACAGGAAACGGCGGTCGATGTCGGGATACTTGTCGTACCAGCGCTGCTGGTCCTCGACCTCGCGCACCCAGCCGTGGGCGCGCAGGATGCGCATCAGCTCGGCCAGCTCGAATTCGTCGGTGACGCAGATGCCGCCTTCCAGCGTCGTCATGTGGTGCGAGAAGTAGAAGCTGAAGGTCGCGACCCGGCCGAACTTGCCGACCGGTTTGCCGTCGTACCAGGCATCGAGGGCTTCGCAGCAATCTTCGATCAGCTCGAGATTGTGCCGGCGGCAAACGTCGACGATAGCATCCATCGCGCAAGGGTTGCCGTAGACGGGCACGATCATCACGCCCCGCGTCTTGGGTCCGATCGCGCGCTCGATCTCGTTGGGATCGATGTTCAGTGTGGCCGGGTCGATGTCGACGATCACGGGCACGAGGCCGCACTGGATGATCGGCCACACGGTGGTCGACCAGGAGAGAGCCGGCACGATCACCTCGTCGCCGGGCTTCAATCCGTTCTCGGCACTGGGATTGGCGAGAGCGGCCACGGCCAGGAGGTTGGCCGACGAGCCGGAATTGTTCATCAGCCCGTGCTTCCAGCCGAAGTGTCCGGCGAACGTCTTCTCGAACTCGCGGACCTTCGGCCCCATCGTGACCATGGTCGACAGCATGCACTCGAGGGCAGCGTTGATTTCTTCGGCGCTGAAGGTCGGTTCATGCAGGCGCACCACCGGATTCTTGGGATCGAACCGGTATCCGATGTTCTCGGCGCAGTATTCCTCAACCGCTTTGAAGACGGCCGCGCGCAACACGTCTTTTCTCGCCATCAACCCCTCAAATCGACCGTAGTATCTCAGACCGTGTTGCACCTAATCGACAGCGTCCCTTATGTCCGCCCGTGGCTATGGGCCGCCTAAGCCGCCGCATCGAGCTTGGAATCGCAATACCAGCGATACATGGCACCTAGGCCATCCGCAAGGTCCGTCCGCGGACGCCAGCCCATCGCGGCAAGCCGGGTACTGTCGAGCAAACGACGCGGCGCGCCATCGGGCTTGCTGGCATCGAACGCCAGCTCACCGCGATAGTCGACCACCTTGGCGATCAGCTCGGCCAGTTTCCGAATCGAGATGTCACTGCCCAGGCCGACGTTGATGGGACTTGAGTCGGAATAGCGCTGGAGCAGGAAGACGATGGCGTCGGCCGCATCGTCAACGAACATCAACTCGCGGCGCGGTGTGCCCGAACCCCAGATCTCGAAGCGCGGCTCGCCCTTGTCGCGCGCCTCGATCATCCGCCGCATCAATCCGGGTGCGACGTGGCTCATGGTCGGATCGAAATTGTCGCCCGGACCGTAGAGGTTGGTCGGCACCACGGTGACGTAGTCCACGCCATGCTGCCGGCCATAGGCGCTCACCATGCTGGCAGCGGCGATCTTGGCCGCCGCATAGCCCTCGTTGGTCGGCTCGGGGCGACCGGTCATCATGCTCGATTCGGCGATCGGCTGCGGCGCCGCCAGGGGATACATGCAACTGCTGCCGAGATTGACCAGTCGCCGCACGCCGGCGCGAAACGCCGCGTCGATGACGTTGGCTCCAATCATCAGATTGGTGAACAGGAACTCAGCCGGCAGAGTGCTGTTGGCGTGGATGCCGCCGACGCGCGCGGCGCAGAGGATTACTGCGTCCAGCTGCTGATGCGACACCCAACCTTCGACCTCGGCCTGGCGCGTGAGGTCAAGCGCCTGACGGTCGACGACAACGACCTCGCAGGGCTCGGCTTTCAGGCGGCGCACCACGGCCGATCCAACCATTCCGCGATGGCCGGCTACCCAGATACGCCTGCCGGCAAGGTCGAAGGATGGCGGTGGCACGTCGCTCACTTACTCGGCTTGTCAAAAGGCGCGGAAACTTGGCCGCTGCCACAAGGCGCGTCAAGATGCACAACTAGCCGGTTCCCTGGACCATCGATGCCAACGCCGGCAGGTTGGCAGACGACGCGCATCTGCTTTAGTTTGTCCGCCCTTTAGCAGACGGACATCGGATGGCTCGGCCGCGCGCATTCATCACTGGCATCACCGGAATGGTGGGTTCGCATCTCGCCGACTACCTGCTCGCCAAGACGGACTGGGAAATCATCGGCCTGTGCCGGTGGCGCAGTCCCATGGACAACCTTTCGCACCTGGTCGGGCACATCAATGCCAAGGAGAGAATCTCCCTGGTCTACGGCGATCTCAGGGACAGCCTGTCGATCCGCGACGCCGTCGCGCAAGCCAAGCCCGACTACGTGTTCCATCTCGCCGCGCAGAGCTTTCCGCGCACCAGCTTCGACGCCCCGATCGACACGCTCGACACCAACGTCCAGGGCACGGTGCGCGTGCTGGATGCTTTGAAGGAGCTCGCGCCCAAGTCGGTCATCCACGTCTGCGCCTCGTCCGAGGTCTTTGGCAGGGTGCCGCGCGAGAAGCTGCCGATTGACGAGGAATGCACATTCCACCCGGCCTCGCCCTATGCGATCTCCAAAGTGGGCACCGACCTGGTCGGCAGGTTCTACGCCGAAGCCTACGGCATGACCGTCATGACGACGCGCATGTTCACTCACACCGGCCCGCGGCGCGGCGATGTGTTCGCCGAATCGACCTTCGCCAAACAGATCGCGATGATCGAAAAAAACTACATTCCGCCGGTGGTCAAGGTCGGCAACCTCGAGTCGCTGCGCACGGTGGCCGACGTGCGCGATGCGGTCCGCGCCTACCATATGCTGGTCACCATCAAGCCGGTCGCCGGCGCCTACTACAATATCGGCGGCAAGCACTCCTGCACCGTCAAGGACATCCTCAATACCCTGCTGTCCTTTTCGCCGCTCAAGGCCGACATCAAGGTGCAGGTCGATCCCGACCGCCTGCGGCCGATCGATGCCGACCTGCAGATCCCCAACACCGCGAAGTTCGAGGCGCATACCGGGTGGAAGCCGGAAATCCCCTATGAGAAGACCCTGCGCGACCTGCTCGACTACTGGCGCGATCGCGTGTCTAGCGAGGGCAACCGCTTCCTGACGCGCTAACGCGCCAGCCCGTGCAGCCGGCGATACCAGGCCACGGTTTGCGCCAGCCCCTCGCGGAGCGACACTTCCGGCTTCCAGCCAAACGCCGCGGCAAACGCTTCAGCGGAAACGTCCAGCGCCGAGGCGCCGCCGCTTTTGTCCAGGCGATGGACGATCTTCGCGTTGGCGTAACCATCGACCTCGACGAGCGTGCGCAGCATCTCGTTAACACTGACGCTCCTGGGCGTGGCGATATTGTAGGCCGCGAATTTCACCCGCGACGTCATGGCGGCCAGTACGGCGCGCGCCACATCGGCGGCATGGATGAGGTTGCGAGTCTGGCTGCCGTCGCCCCAAACCTCGATCGGCGTCTCGCGCGCCACCACCTGGCTGATCATCGCCGGCACGAAGTGACCCGAGTCGCGGCCGAAGTCGTCATGCGGCCCATAGACCAAGGTCGGCCGAAGCACCAGCGCCCCGCCGATCAGGCCGAGATGCGCGCTGTACCATTCGAGCTGCTTTTCGAGGAAGCGGTGCATCCAGCCGACCCCGAACCAGGCAGGCGGAGGATCGCCGCTGAACATCGCGGCCTCGATATTGGGATCCGAGCCGGTGGGAAAGCCGGTGCAGGATCCCAGCAGCACGACGCGCTCAGTCCGCTCGAGCGCGGCCGCCTCCAGCGCGTTGATGCCGATGCGCAGCGTCTCTGTCACCGAGCGAATTGGATCGCGGCGCAACTCGGCGGTCGTGGACACCCGTCCTGCACACAGAATGGCGGCGGTCGCTCCGCGCAACGCCTGCCGCGCCGCGCCGAGCTCTCTCAGGTCCGCCTGAATCCAGTTCACACCGTCGCCCTCGAACGGCGGTCGACTGTGGTAGGTGGCGACAATGCCGTCGCGGCCGGCCGACCTCAGAGCCTCCACCACGTGCCGCCCGATCAGCCCCGTTCCGCCGAGGACGACGATATTGTTTCCGGCCGTCACCGCACCGGCCCTGCCCGGTCGAGTTCATCTATGGCGCAGGCAAGATGGTAGAGGGTGCTGGCGGGCATGAAGTCCGTTGCGCACGCGCCTTGCGCGTCCAGCCGATCGATCCAGCCTCCGGCGGGATCGCGCGTCAGGAAGTGATCGAAGAGCTGATCGACGAGACCGAGGATCCGCCCGTCCGCTCCCGAACGGCCACGAGCCGCTTCTACGATGTTGGCCTTGATGGCTTCCGTCACCGGCCACAGGCGGCGTGACGGCGTGCAGTGCGTGCCGTCGATCAGCAGCTCGTCGACGATCATTCCGGCCGCGTCATAACCGTGCCTGTGCGCATGTGCATAGAGCGCATCGACGTAGGGGTCCACGGGCTTGCCGCTTTCGCGCTCGAACCAGCGCAGCAACCAAACCCACTCGCAGTGATGCCCAGGTTCGACGATGCGACCCATCACACCAGCGGCGGGCGCCAGGGTCGCGCCAAAGTACTCGCAAAGGACACCCGAGGTCGGCTGGAAAAAACGCGTTCGAAACAGCTCGAACATCGTTTCGGCGCGTTCGAGATACCGCCGGTCAGCCGAGGCCGACCATAGGGTCAGCAGCGCCTCGAACATGTGCATGTGCGGATTTTGGCGCCGCACACCATCGATCGGCGGCAGCGAATCAAGGTATCCGCCCGCCTGCGGGGCGCGCATTCGCTGGTCCAGGAATGCCAGGGTCTCGTCGGCGAGTGCCAGGGAGCCGCGATCCCCTGTCGCCAGGACATACGAGCCGATCCCCAGCAGGGCAAAGGCATGGGCATAGAGGTCACGCCGCGCCTCGGCGACCGCGCCATCCCGCTTCACCGAGAAGATCCAGCCGGCCTGACCATCGCGTCCACGATAGTCGCGCACCATGGCGGCGAAGGCCTGGCGCACCAGGGCCTCGCCTGTTGGGTGCCAGCCGCGCCGCGCCGCCAGGCCGTAGGCATAGATCTGCCGGGCCTGAACCATCAGCCGCACGGGAACATCGTGGATCGCCTTGCCCGAGAGGTCGAGCCGTTCCTCGAATCGGCCGTGCTCGCGGTCGAAGCCAGTCGATCCCCAAAGCGGCAGGGCCTGATCGACCAGCCAAGCACGCAGCCGCCGGGCGGCGACGGCGAGAGAGCTAGGATCCAAGGTTGACCGACGCCAGGAGATCCGCGGTCCGTTCGGCGGGCGCCGCCACCACATTGGCCGACAATGGCACGCCGTCCGCCGGCCACTCGATCTTTCCCGTGCGAGGCGAAAAGACGAGGATGTCGTACTTGAAGTCGGTGCGCAGCGTCGACAGCAGCGCCTCGGCGTTGCTGTCCTGGGCGCGCAGCGCCGTATCGTTGATTTCGAGCAGGATCATGGGACGCATCGTCGCCAGCACGCGCCGTGCCCCGTCGATCACGCTCGCTTCCGCTCCCTCAACGTCGATCTTGACGAAATCGATCCGGCTCAGCTCGAGATCGGCTGCCGCCTTGTCGAGCGTATTGACGTCGACCTGCTCGAGGTTGTCGGCCTGCACGCCGTCATGCGCGAAATTGCCGAACGTGTTGTGGCCCGCATGGACCCCGTGCGCCAGCCGGAGCGCTGCGATCTTGCGACAAGCTCCCAGCGCGATGGGCACCACTGTCACATTGTCTAGCTTGTTGCGCGCGATGTTGCGGCGCAGATGCACCCGCTCGCGCGTGCTTGGCTCCACGGCCACGACCTTCCCCGAGCTGCCGACCCGTCGGGCGGCAAACAGCGTATAGTAGCCGTCATTCGCCCCGACATCGACGAACACCATGCCGGGACGCAGCACATGGCTCAGCAGCGCGAATTCGTTGGGTTCAAAGGAGCCGCAAACGTAGAGGCAGAGGCTGTTGTCGTTGCCGAGCGTGATCTCGACCGTCGTGCCGTCCAGCCAGGCAAGCCTGAGCGGGACGACGAGCTTGTACTGCGCAGCAGCTTCCCACAGCGCACCGCGCCGGCAGGCGAGCCACCGGCGCTCGTCGTAATATTCTTCAGCGAAGCGCCAACCCGGACGCATCGTCAGGTGCGGCTGGCCCGGCGCGAGCAAGGCTGCGTACGTATTGCCCAGCGTCGGCATGTGGACCAGCAGCCAGCGGCCGAGATTGTCCAGATGATAGCCGACGCCGGAGGAGATCACGTCCCAAGCGCTGCCCCTGGTTATGGATGGACGGCTGGCAGTCACCCGAAGCAGGCCCCCGCAGTTCGCTTCCCGGCTAGACTACGGGCCGGGAGGCGTCAAGCAGGCGCGGCTCTTCCCCGCGTGCTAGACGGTCCCTGCAGGCAGGCACGAGCGACCGAGGGCCGGGGCATATGGACTTCGCAGGCAAACGGGTACTCATCACCGGCGGCGCCGGCTTCATCGGGACCAACCTCGCTTTGAAGCTCGCCAAGCTTGGCGCCCGGCTGCGCCTGACTATCCATACCAAGCCGCTTCAGGCCGACATTCCGGGGGCCGAGACCGTCGCCGTCGATCTGCGGCGCGCCGAGGATTGCGCCCGGGCCGTCGAGGGCATGGAGTTCGTATTCATCTGCGCCGCTTACACGACCGGCGCCGCCGAAATCCGCAAGACGCCCCTGGTGCATGTGACACCCAACGTTCTGATCAACACCTTGCTGCTCGAGGCCGCCCATCGCGCCGGAGTTGGAAGGGTCTGCTACGTGTCGAGCGGCGCGGCCTACCCGCCGACCGGCACGCGGCCGGTCTCCGAACCGGAGATGTTCGACGGCGATCCGGTCGATGTCTATTTCCCGGCCGGCTGGATGAAGCGCTACGCCGAAGTGCTGTGCCGTACCTACGCCGAAAAGATTTCGCCGCCGATGCCGGCAGTGGTCGTGCGCGGGTCCAATGTCTATGGACCCTATGACAAGTTCGATTTCGCCATCAGCCATGTGACTGCCGCGCTGATCCGGCGCGTTGCCGAGCGCCAGTCACCGCTCGAGGTCTGGGGCACCGGCGAGGACGTTCGTGACCTGATCTATGTCGACGATTTCGTGGACGGGATGCTGGCCGCCTGCGCGGCCGACCTGCCATACTTCGTCGTCAATCTCTGCGCCGGCCGCGGTTACTCAGTGCGGCAGCTGCTGCAGACCATTCTCGAGGTCGACGGCTATGCCGATGCCGACGTGAGGTTCGACCCTTCACGACCGAGCACCGTTCCCCTGCGCCTGATGGATGGCAGCCTGGCGCGCGACAAGCTGGGCTTCGAAGCCAAAACACCGCTCGCCGAGGGCATCCGACGAACGCTGGCGTGGTACCGCGCGCGTCCGGTTGGCCGGGACGTGACCTAGAACGGTCCGCGGAATTTGCGGAATCCCTCGGTCATCGACCGTTCAGTCGGCAATTCGACTCCGTGCGTGGCGCCCTTCACCTGGGTGAGGATGGCGTCCACGGTCTCGTGCTGGCTGGGATAGTAGATGTCCTCCAGGCTCTTCGCCGTCGGACAAGGCGCGAAGGCCATGCCGAGCATCGACGGCGGGGCGCGCAGGAGGCCGGGATCGCGCAGCAGCAGCTGACGACAGACCTCTGCGGCAACTCCAAATTCCGACCACGAGGTGTCGGCGATGACCAGGCGACCGGTCTTGCGCACGCTCGCCGCCACGAGATCCCAGTCCGGATGGCTGATTGAATTGAGATCGATGACTTCCGTCTGGATGCCCGCCTTGTCGTGCACGTATTGCGCGGCCCGCAGGGCCTCGACGACCATGACCGAAGTCGCCACGACGGTGACATCGCGGCCCTCGCGCGCAACGTAACTGGTGAGCGGCGTGCGGCGCCCGGATTTCGTTACCGTGAAATCGAGATTGTAGAGCAGCCGATGCTCGATGCTGATCACCGGTCCGGGGTGACGGTTGATGATCTGCGGGTACATGTCGAGGATCGCCTGGCTGCTTGCCGGCATGATGACGGTGAGCCCGGGAAAGTGCGAGAAGGTCGCCTGCGGGCTTTGCGAATGCTGCGCCCCCTGGCCCCAGCTGCGCCCGACCACCAGCCGTATGAGCATCGGGCAGCTCATGATGCCGCCGAACATGTAGTGGTATTTCGAGGCGAGATTGATGATCTGGTTCATGGCCAGAAAGCAGAAATCGGCCCGGATGTGCGTCATGATGGGATAGTCGCCGACCAGCGCTGCGCCGATGGCGATGCCCGTCATGCCTTCTTCCATCAGCGGCAGGTCGAACACGCGCTTGGGGCCGTACTTGGCGAACAGGCCCGTGACCGATCCGAATATGCCCTTAAAGTCGTCGACCCCCTGACCCATGATGAAGACGTTGGGATTGGCGGCCAGCCCGGCATCCATGGTCTCGAGCAAGGCGTCGGCATACGACAGCACCCGGCTCGAGGCAGCTTGCGGCTTTTTCGCGGTCACGTTCATGAAGGGGCTTTCGCGGGCTAGATGACGTCGGTGAGAAGCTCATGCCTGTCCGGATGCGGACTGCGTTCGGCGAAGGCCACGGCATCCTCTATCTCGCGCTCGATTTCCGGCGTCAGCGCTTTCACAAGGTCGACATCCGTGATCAGGGGATCGCGTTTCTTCCAGGCATCGGTATCGGCCTTGGAGCGATAGCCGAAATGAAAGTCCTCGCCGATTCCCACATGCTCCATGTAGCGCGATGTGGCGAACTCGAGCACGAATGGACCTTCGCCGCTGCGCACTCGCTCCATCGCCGCCGCCGTCGCGTCGCGTACCGCGATCATGTCCCAGCCCTCCTCGACGCGTCGCGAGGGAATGCCGTAGGTCGCGGCGTGCTTGACCAAGTTGTACGACTGGCGCACCGGTCGGTGGCTGTGCACGGCAAGGCCGTTGTCTTCGCAAGTGAACAAGACCGGCACCTTCATCAGCGCGGCGAAGTTGAGGCTCTCGTGGTAGACGCCCTCCTCGGTGGCGCCGTCACCGAAGACCGCGACGGCCACCCGCGTCTCGCCTCGACGCTTGAAGGACAGGGCTGCTCCGACGGCGTGCGGTATCGTGCTGGCGACCACGGCCGACGAGCCCATGAGGCCGGCCTCGGGCGCCGAGAGGTGCATCGATCCCGCCTTGCCTTTGGAAACACCGCCCAGGCGCCCATATAGCTCGGCAAACATTTCATCGAGCCGGCCGCCCTTGGCGATGTAGAAGCCGTGCGAGCGATAGGTTGCAAAGACAAGGTCATCAGGCCGCAGGGCGTCGCACACGCCCACCGCGACGGCCTCCTGACCGACGGACAGGTGAACAGGGCTCTGAATGCGATCGGAGGGGTATAGAGCGATAACGCGTTCTTCGACGAGCCTGATCAAAAGCGCCATTCTAAAAAGCCGACGATACAACTCGTCATTCCCGGCCGACATTGGGCCCTCCCGCTTCGCGACACTCGACCCCACGCCGGTCGTACAGAAAGCCACTCATACTTTCAATTCGACAATGAGGACGCGGAACGGCTGCGACCAGACGCCAACCCCGCCCCGCCCCGTACGCAGAAGGCCCTGTCGGCCGTTCTTTGGCCCAAGATCGGCTCTGGAGGCGCCTTTTGCCGGTGTGCTAGAGAGCCGGAGGGGGACCGCTGACCGAAAGCCCGAAGAACCAGTATGCCAAGTGAGATGTTGGGGCGCGCCGAGTTCGAGCGCGCGTTGGATTTGACCGCGGGTGGCCTTGATCAGCGTACGGGGGAGTTGCTCGACAAGGCCCAGCTTCGCTTTCGGCCGATCGCAGCGGCCGAACAGTCGCGCCTCGAAGCAGAGACCGAGCGGCAGCTGGCAGCCGGCTTTTCCGTGGTCGGCGAGCATCGCGCCGGGATCTGGCGTGACGCCTGGCAGGAGCATCTGGAGCGCTTCGAGCAATCGGGTTATTCGCTGCCGGCGCTCAATCCCAACTTCGTCCTGGGATCGTCGATCCTGCGCTGGCAGGGCGCCTATGTCGAAAGCGTCACCGAGCTCTTCGAGCTGAGGTTTGTCGAGATATTCCGGGACTGGTTGTTTCGGCGATACCTCGCCGACATCGGCCATCTGTATGAGTTCGGCAGCGGCAGTGCGTTCAACGTCGCGGCCTACGCCCGGCTTTTTCCCGATATTCCGATCACCGCTCTCGACTGGGCACCGGCCGCGGTACGCATCGCCGAACTCCTGAAGGAGAAGCTCGGCATGAAGATCGCGGGCCGCCGCTTCAATTTCTTCGAACCCGACAAATCGCTCGACCTTGCCCGCGACGGCGCCGTCCTCACGATGTGCGCGCTTGAGCAGACGGGCAAGCGTTTCGGACCGGTCCTCGACTATCTCGTCGAGAAACGCCCGAAACGCGTGGTGCACGTCGAACCGACTGTCGAGCTCTACGATCCCGCTTCGACTCACGACCGGCTCGCCATCCGATATCATGACGGCCGCAAGTATCTGCGCGGACTCCTTCCCGCCCTGCAGCGACTGGCAACCGAGGGTCGGATTCGCCTCCAGTATGTCCGTCGGCTGCGCTTCGGAAGCCGCTTTCACGAGTGCTATTCGGTGCTTGTCTGGGAGCCTGCCCCATAGAGAATTTTGCACCGCCCGCCGTCGGCGAAAACGGCTGACGGCGGCGACCAACCAATCACCCAAGCCACGGTGGCTACCTTGAGACTTCGCAAACAGTAGGGTTATCTGTCCTCATGTTCATGGCGATTTCGCGAACGCCTTATCGAATATCGTTCTTCGGCGGCGGCACCGATTACCCCGATTGGTACCGCCTGCACGGTGGCGCGGTGCTTTCCATGGCGATCAACAAATACTGCTATGTCAGCGGCCGGCACCTGCCGCCCTTCTTCGACATCCGCCACCGCATCGTTTGGTCGCATATCGAGACCGTGGGTGCGATCTCGGAAATCCTGCATCCCGCCGTCAAAGCCGGCCTGCAGGTCTACAAGTTCAACGACGAGGAAGGTGTCGAGCTTCACCATCAGGGAGACCTGCCGGCGCGGTCCGGCATCGGCTCGAGTTCAGCCTTCGCCGTCGGGCTCATCAATGTGCTCAACGCCATGCGCGGCGCCAACCTTGACAAGCAGGATCTTGCTCTGGCGGCGATCGATCTCGAGCAGAACAAGCTCAAGGAGACGGTGGGCTGCCAGGACCAGGTCGCCAGCGCCTACGGCGGCTTCAATGTCATCCGCTTCAATCCCAATGGGGATTTTGCGGTTGATCCTGTCGGCTTAAGCGACGATCAGCAGGCGCAGTTCGAGCAGCGCCTGATGGTGTTCTACACCGGAACGAGCCGTCTCTCCTCCGCCCTGGCCAAGCAGCTGGTCGACAATTTCGACGCCAAGGCCAAATCATTGAAACGCATGCATGAGATGGTCCCGGA
The DNA here is from genome assembly GCA_051985755.1 of Reyranella sp. GTDB lineage: Bacteria > Pseudomonadota > Alphaproteobacteria > Reyranellales > Reyranellaceae > Reyranella. The sequence goes on from JBPYDO010000160.1 coordinate 18,684, forward strand.
AGCGGCCAAGATGCTTCATCATTGTGATTTCGACTCCTTCGGGCGCCTGCTGCACGAGACCTGGAAGATCAAGCGCAGCCTGACGAATTCCATCAGCACCTCGACGATCGACCGGATCTACGAAGATGCGATCAAGGCGGGAGCGCTGGGAGGAAAGCTGCTGGGCGCCGGCGGCGCCGGCTTCATGGTCTTCGTCGTGCCGCCGGAGCGTCAGCGCAGCGTGCGCGAGGCGCTGTCGCACCTGATCACGGTCCCGGTCCGCATCGACTTCTCAGGCTCGACCATCATCTACCGCCAGGACGAGTAGCGCTCTTCAGCCTCGGCACCTTGGGGAGACAGGACGATGGAAGTTTTTCCGACAAAGCTCAATTCGGTGCTGCTGGTGAAGCCGCCGACGATCTTTGAGGATTATCGCGGGCACTATGTCGAGACCTACAACAAGCGGATCTACTACTCGTCAGGCATCCCCATCGAGTTCATTCAAGACGACATTTCAGTGTCTTATCGCAACGTGCTGCGCGGCATCCATGGTGACGACGTCACATGGAAGCTGATCTCCTGCCTCTACGGGACGTTCTATCTCGTGGTGGTGAACAATGACCCCGATTCGGCGCAATACCGCCAGTGGACTGCCTTCACGCTCTCGGACACCAATCGCCTTCAGGTGCTGATTCCGCCCAGGTTCGGCAATGGCCACCTGGTGCTCAGCGAGCGGGCGATTTTCCACTACAAGCAGACGACCGAATATAATCGCGCCGCGCAGTTCACCCTGGCGTGGAACGATCCGGCGCTGAAGATATGGTGGCCGATCCACAATCCCGTGGTGTCGGAACGGGACCGGGGGGTGTAGCGACCGCCAAAAATGTGCGCCGGTGGCGACCGCCCTATTCTTGTCATCAGCAAGGCGCATGACGTTCTGAGGGTGTCGGCCGTCAGACGCGATCCGTTGCGGCGACCGGCGCCCCGAATATAATGCACCATCCCTTCCGTCAGCCGTCCGGTTCGATGCCTGCGCTGCTTCTCCGCGCGTTTCTCGTAGTCACCTGCCTGCTATGCCCGCTGCTCGCGTCCGCCCAGAGCCTGCGGGTCGTGGCGCGTGTCAACGACGACGCCATTACTGATTTCGACATGAACCAGAGGATCGTCTTCGCGGTCCGCAGCGCGGGCATGCAGGATACGCCCGAGATGCACCAGCGTCTGTCGGCCCAGATCCTGCGTCAAATGATCGACGAGAGGCTGCAGATCCAGAACGCCAATGCGCTCAAGCTCGGCGCCAGCGAATCGGAGATAAACACCCGGGTGGGCGAGATAGAGCGGACCGCCGGCATGGCGCCAGGCACCTTCAAAGGCTACCTGCAGAGCATCGGCGTGCCTTTCGATATTGCTTCCTCGCAGATCGAAGCT
>JBPYDO010000161.1:0-3932 GCA_051985755.1 Reyranella sp.
GTTCATCGCCAGCACGATGCCGGTGACGATCATCAGCACCAGCATCACCGTGGCGATCGCGCCGAAATTCCAGAAGTAGTTGAAATTCCGAGGCGTCGGGAAGGTGTGATACTCCTTCTCGAGATAGGTGAAGATCGGCAGGCGGTGATCGATCCAGGCGATCACCTTGTTGTTGAAGACCGGCTGAGCGCCGTGAGACGAGGCCATTTGCGCGAACTCCCGTGACGATCAGCCGATGCGCACGAGCGTGTCGGTCGTGAAGAGATAATCCGGCACCGCGAGGTTCTTGGGCGCCGGCCCTTTGCGGATGCGGCCCGAGGTGTCGTACTGCGAGCCGTGACAGGGGCAGAACCAGCCGCCGTACTCGCCGCGCGGATCGCCCTGCTTGGTGCCGAGCGGCACGCAGCCCAGATGGGTGCAGACGCCGACCAGAATCAGCCACTCGCGGCGCACCTTCTTGGCCGTGTCGGTGACGCGCGAATCGTCGGTCTGCGGATCGCGCAGATCGGTGAGCGGCACCGCCTCGGCCTGCTTGATCTCGTCGTCTGTGCGATGGCGGATGAACACCGGCTTGCCGCGCCACTTGACGGTGACCGCCTGGCCGACCTGGATCGGCGAGATGTTCACCTCGATCGAGCTCAGGGCCAGCGTGTCGGCTGCGGGGTTGAGATTGTCGATGAACGGCCAGGCGGTAGCGATGGCACCGACCGCGCCCAAGGCCCCGGTCGCAACCATGAGGAAGTCGCGCCGCGTTGGGTCGCCGTGGGCGCCGGCGGGAATGCTGCTTACAGCCATCTCTTCTTATATCCCCCGAGGAGTCGGCACCTTATAGACGAGAAAGCGCCTTTTGTTTCAAGGCTCTGTTGGTCGCAGGCGGGATGGCCGCTGCGCTGTGACAGCGTGCCGCATCGAAGGGTTTCCGCGCCGCGGACCGCAGTAGAACCTGCCCATGCGACTCGCGCTTTACGAGCCGGATATCCCGCAGAATCTCGGCGCCTTCATCCGACTCTCGGCCTGCCTCGGCATACCGCTCGACATTATCGAGCCGTGCGGCTTTCCGGTCGACGACAAGCGCATCCGCCGTGCAGCGATGGACTACTACGATCTCGCGACCGTCGTGCGTCATGCGTCGTGGGCGGCGTTTCAGCGCGACCGCACCAAGGGCCGCCTGGTGCTGCTGACGACGGCGGGCAGCGCGCGCTTTCCCGACACCGCGCTCGAGCGAGACGACATCCTGCTGCTCGGCCGCGAGTGCGCCGGCGTGCCGGCGGAAGTCCACGAAGCGGCCGACGTTCGGTTGCGCATCCCGATCGCCAAGGGTGCGCGATCGCTCAATGTCGCGCTGGCCGCGGCAATGGTATTGAGCGAGGGCCTGCGCCAGACTTCGGGGTTTGCTCGGCTCTCATGACCGATATCAGCTCAGCCAAGGAATCGGCGCGCCAGTGGTTCGAGGCCCTGCGCGACCGTATCTGCGCCGAATTCGAGAAGCTCGAGGACGAGCTTTCCGGCATGCATCGCGAATTGCCGGCCGGTCGTTTCGAGCGCCAGGTCTGGCAGCGCAAGCGCGACGCCGAGGGCCGGCACAAGGGCGAGGATCGCGGCGGCGGCATCATGTCGATCATGAAGGGCCGTGTGTTCGAGAAGGTGGGGGTCAACGTCTCCACCGTGTTCGGCGAATTCAGCGACGACTTTGCCAAGCAGATCCCCGGCGCCGCCCAGGATCCGCGCTTCTTCGCGTCGGGCATCTCGCTGGTGGCGCACATGTGCTCGCCGCGCGTGCCGGCGGTGCATATGAATACCCGCTTCATCGTCACCACCAAGTCGTGGTTCGGCGGCGGCAGCGACCTCACGCCCATGGTGCCCTGCGGGGATGACACGCGCGACTTCCATGCCGCGCTGAAGTCCGCCTGCGACGCGCACGATCCCGCCTACTATCCTCGCTTCAAGAAATGGTGCGACGAATACTTCTACCTGCCGCACCGCGACGAGCCGCGCGGCGTCGGCGGCATCTTCTTCGACTATCTCGACAGCGGCGACCACGCCCGCGATTTCGCCTTCACCCGCGGCGTCGGCGAGGCCTTCCTCGAGGTGTACCCGAAGATCGTGCGCCGCCACATGAACGAGCCGTGGACCGAGGCCGAGCGCGAGCATCAGCTGCTGCGCCGCGGCCGCTACGTCGAGTTCAACCTGCTGCACGACCGCGGCACCAAGTTCGGCCTGATGACCGGCGGCAACATCGACGCCATCCTGATGTCGCTGCCGCCGATGGCGACGTGGGCCTAGCGTCCCTGAGCTAGCGCGTCGGCCAGTTCCAGGCCGGCCGCTCCTGGTCGGGGATCACCGTCTCGCCCAGTTCCTTCACGAGCTCGATGCGCCGCGCACCGGCCCCTTGCAGTGCCGCGACGAGGATCGCCGCGTGCGAGACGACGATGATCTGCGAGCGCTGCGATGCCTTGGCGATCAGGCGGGCGAGCGGCGGCAGGAGGTCGGGATGCAGGCTGGTCTCGGGCTCGTTCAGGATCATGAGCGTGGGCGGCCGCGGCGCTGCTCTCGCCGCGATCAGCAGCAGGTAACGCAAGGTGCCGTCCGACAGCTCGGCGGTCTTGAGCGGGCGCAACAGCCCATGCTGGCGCATCTCGACCTCGAAGTAGCCGTCGCTTACCGTGATCTCGACCGACCCGCCCGGAAAGGCATCGCCGACCGCGGCTTCGAGCGCGCCCTCGATGCCGATCTCCTGGATGGTGGCGATGGCGGCGGCGAGATCAGCGCCGTCGCTCGCCAGCACCGGCGTACGCGTGCCGACCTGGCGGCGGCGCGCCGGCGCGTCGCCGTCGGTGCGGAAGTGATCGTAGAACCGCCAGTCGCGCAGCCGCTCCCGCAGTAGCAGGAGTTCCACGCCATCTTCGGGATTGGCGCAGTGCGTCAGCATGCTGTCGAACGATTGCAGCTGGGTGTAGGCCACGCGTTTTTCGCCGTTCTTGTCGCGCAGCGTGACCGCCGGACCATGCCGCTCGGCGAAGCAGTTGGCGCGTTTCAAGAGAGGGCCGGTCCACAAACTCTCGGCCTTGATCTGGGGATCGCGGCCGAATGTCCGGTCTGGCAGAGGCAAGCCAAGATCGATGGCATAGCCGTAGTCCTCGGACGAGAAGCCCATCTTCAGGCTGACCCGATCCTGGCGCGGCGTGCCCTGCACCGGTTGGTCGCCGCGTTTCATGGCGCGCGAGATCAGCTCCGGCCCCGCCCACAGCACCGACGACAGCCCGCCTTCCATGGCCAGCGACTGGATCACCCGGCCTTGCCCGACATCCGCCAACAAGCGCAGCGCGCGGTAGAGGCTCGACTTGCCCGTGCCGTTGGCGCCGGTGACCAGGGTGAGCGGCCCGAGCTCCAGCCGCACGTCGCGCAGCGAGCGGTAACCCGCGATGCAAAGATGCGAGATCATCATCGGCGCCGATCGTAGGATTGCGCAAGGCCGAGTAAAGCAATCATCGGTTGCGAACCAGCCTGCCGGCGACCAGCGGCGCGGCGAACAGCGCGAGGACCAGCACGGGATAGGGCGCGCCCCACCAGACGGCGAAGCGGTCGAGCAGCGCCTGCGGATCCTCGCCGAAGGTGACGCGGCCATAGAGGAACTCGATGAGCACGGTCGAGGTCGGCCACAGCAGCGCGGCCAGCAGCGCCGCCTCGCGCCATTGCGGCCCGGCCGTGCGGCGCGCATGGATGGTCGCCATCAGCGCCACGTAGGGAAGCGGCACCAGGGTCTTGTACCATTCGACGGCGCGCCCCGAGAGGGCGACCGCGATCCAGGTGTCGCCGATGATGTCGTTCACCACGACCAGCGCTGCGACGGCGAGCCACAGGACAAGAGTGAGAGCCGGCCGGATCATTCCGGCAGGCGCGCGCGCCGCTCGAGCTCGGCCAGGCAGGCGGCG
>JBPYDO010000162.1:0-9870 GCA_051985755.1 Reyranella sp.
ACAGCGGCGGCGACGTCGGGCTGGACGTCGCCTACCGGCTCGAGCGCGACGGCCATCCCGAGACCGGCCTCCGCGCCGGCGCCGTCGAGCAGGGCCTGTTCCAGCTCGTCCTCGACCATGAGGACAACCGGGCTCTGCTGGCCCGCCAGGCGACCGAGCGGCTGCCGGTCTCGCGCACCTATCTGCCGACGTTGTTCGTCAACATCGTAGGGCAGCGTCCGGCCTGAGCGGCTTCCGCGACGGATCCGCCGGCGCCAAGGCCAGGAAGGCGCACGGCGCTGGCCGATGTTGTAAGCTCGATCCAGGCGAGCAATCGCCGGCGATGGGGTGTCGATTGGACCTGGTTGGAGTTGCGCGCGAGCTGTTGCCTGCGGCCACGCTGCAGGCGCTGGGCGACGCCTATTCAATGGCGTACGGAGCGGTGAATGCCTTTCTCATCCGGTGCGCCGTGCCTGCCCAAGCGTGTGCCGGATACCTGTTGGTCGAAGCGCTGCTGCCGCTCGGCCGCCGCAACTCGGTGCGATCCTATTGGCGCGGCGCCCGGTTCCTGCTGGTCACCGTGGCCGTGAACACGGCGGTGTTCACCATCGTCAGCCCTGTCGTCGATCCGGCCCGGCTGTCGCCGTTGGTCCTGCTCGACCTGAAGGCGTTCACTCAATCGGCGGTCCTGCCGGTCAGGATATTCGGTTGGCTGCTGGCCGGCCTCATCGTCTCGATGGTGGGCAACGTCTTCTACTATTGGTGGCATCGGGCACAGCACGCATTTCCCGTGCTGTGGCGCTTTCACAAGGTCCACCACTCGATCCGCGAGCTCAGTGCGCTCACCAGCTATCATCACGTCACCGAGGATGTCCTGCAGTATTTGCTCGTGTTGTTGCCGACGGCGATGCTCATCGGCGTCGATTCCGGATACGTGCCGGCGATCGTGCTTGCCGTGCTGCGCACGCACACGCTCTACATCCACTCTTCGGCCAACATAAACATCGGCCCGCTTCGCTACGTCATTGGCGACAATCGCTTCCATCGCCTTCATCACTCGACCGAGCCGCGCCACTTCGGCAAGAACTTCGCCACGACGACACCGTTGTGGGACATCTTGTTCGGGACCGCCTGCTTTCCGCGCAAAGGCGAATGGCCGAATACCGGCCTTGGCGACGTGGCCGAACCCGAGCGCGTCGCCGACTACCTTCTCATGCCGTTTGGTCCCGCAGCCCCTGTGCCGTCAGCGACCAATTGAAACCGCTGGCCCAGCCTGTTGCCGCCTGCCAACGGCCGGCTCGTGCCGCCATACCGCGATAAAATGACGATTGGGCAAAAGAAAAGAGCGGGCATTGAGCCCGCTCTTTCCGTTTTTGAAGTCGACCTGAGGACGACTAGAAGCGGAGGTCGATACCGAACAGCGCCGCCCAGGACTGGCCGGCGACCGCGTTGGTCGGGCCGGACAGGTTGTTGATGATCGCGCCGCCGGTGAGCTTGATGCCCGGTCCGAGTGCGTAGTTGGCTCCGAGTTCGAACTTCGTCGCCGTGACCTGACCCCAGGTCGCGCCGCCGCCGAAGCACGTAGCCCCAACGTTCGCGGGAGCAACGCCACCGGCCTGGTTGTTGCCGCTGAAGTAGCCGCAAGTCGGGGTCGTTGCCGTGAAGTTGTAGGTCGGAGCGTTGGAGCCCTGCGCAATGGCCACCAGCGTCGGCACGCCGTTGCCGTTGTCGTTGACGGCGTAGCCCCAGCCGAAGGACATCTGCCACGGGCCGGTCTCGTACATGATCGCGGCCGTGTAGAAGCGCGTGTCGTTGTCGCCGTTGGTGTAGATGTTCCTACCCAGGCCGTTGTTATCCCAGCCCACGCTGCCGCCGACAGTGAAGCCGGCGTAGCTCAGCTGCAGACCAGCGGTCCACTGCTGCCACGGAGCCAGATTGTTGCCGGTGTTGACGTTGAGCGCAGTCGCCGGCGCCAAAGTCATCAATCCGCCGAAGGCCGCCGGCGTGGGCTGCAACGCGCCCTGGCCGCCGTAGAAGTTGGCGTACATCCAGCCGAAGTAGGCCGCGACGCTGACGTCGCCGAACTTGTTCAGGTAGTTCACGCCGACCTGGAAGATGTCTTGCCAGGACCAGTCCTGATTCGGGCAGCTGTTGAACGCCGCCGCGTCAGCATAACCGCAGATGCCGGCCGAGTTGCCACCCGGTCCCGGCGCCAAGCCCCACGCCGCGATGCCCTGCGCGAAGTAGGGATTCCACTTGGGCGCGTAGGTCACACCAACCTGCAGGCCGGCGATACGTGGCGTGTAGTAGTTGAACTCGTTCACGTCCTGCTCGTTGTAACCAACCATCGAGGAAGTGATGCGGTTCGCGGCTAGGTTGTTGGCCGCCTGCAGCGCTGGCAGGAAGCCCATGCCCGTGTCGTACTGCAGGAAGCCCATCTGGATGAAGGCAGACGGTGCGCCGTAGGACATCTGGTACGCGGCGCCGTCATGCGCGCCGAATTCGATACGGCCCCAATCGCCGAAGGCGAACAGGAAGGCTTCGTCGATCTGGCGGTTCTGACCGGCGGTCGTGCTCGATGTCGTTGGCGGGTTCCAGCCTTCGAGCTCGACCCTAACGCCGATGGTCGTGCCGTTGTCGAGCTTGGTCTGGCCGATGAAGTGAATTTCACCTTCCTGCCAGAAGTACGGCGCCTTGTAGTTCAGGTAGGAGCCGTTGGTCGCGTACGCGCCTTCCATCTGACCGGCGACCACGTAGAAGGTGTAGTAACCTCCGACGCCGATCTTGATAGGGTCGGCGGCCATAGCGGGGGCGGCCATCAAACCGCCAGCAACTAGGGCGGTCGACCCGAGCAGAATTTTCTTCATCGTTCTCCCTCTCTCATTGATCAGAGACTGGTACCAAAAGGCCTGTCTGACCGACGGCCCGCGTGTATCCTGGTCCACGCGCGATCCCGCCAATACGACGGCCTGTATAAAACCATGGGCTCCAAACCAGGGTCAAGAAATGGTCGCGTTCGCACCCGAATCTGTCCGCACCTGTGGCTCCTTTGTCACATTCTCGACCCTACCGGAAAGGTCCAATGGAGACGCCGGAACGGACTTCATTCGGGTGTCGTTTGAACCATCAGACGAACTACAGATCTGCTATTAGTTGCGTCATTAAACTTTCGGGAAATCCAAGCGGTTCGTCTTGCGATAGCTGAGACCTCTGCGTATCGTCCGCGCTCCGCGAGTGCCAGCCGCGGGGCAGGTGGGGCCGATATCGGAAGGATGTTATGACAAATCTGCTGAAGGGCGGCATGAGTTCGAATTTCTCAAGGTTGCAGAGCCTTTTAGGTGCCGGCCTGCTGCTGACCCTGGTGGCGGGGTGCGGCAACCCGGACAACGTGAAGGTTCGCGAGAACACGCAGGGCGAGTTACGCACCAAGGAAGACATCCGCCAGGGCCTCGCCGGCCAGAACCGCGAGACCGGCAGCCTGTTCGGCCCGGGCGGCCTGTTCGGCTCCAAGGAGGAGAAGAAGGATCCCGCCGGGCCCGGCGTGGCGGTCAACGCCTTCCTGTGGCGTGCCTCCCTCGACACCATCAACTTCATCCCCCTGGTGCAGGCCGATCCGTTCGGTGGCGTCATCATCACCGACTGGTACACCCCGGCCGAGTCGCCCAACGAGCGCATGAAGGTGCAAATCACCATCCTCGATCGCGAGCTCAGGGCCGACGGCGTGCGGGTGTCCGTCTTCAAACAGCAGACCAACCCCAAGGCCGGCGGCTGGGTGGATGCCCAGGTCGACCCGCAGACCAACACCGATATCGAGAACGCCATCCTGACCAGGGCCCGCCAGCTTCGCATCGCGCAAGGCGGCTAGAGTCAGCGAACTTGACTTAATGGGCCGCAGCTTGCATCCGCTGCGGCCTTCGTCGTTTTTGGGAGTGAGTCGTGTCGTCGTCCGTCGCGCCGCAACCACCGCGCTACAATTTCCGCGAGACCGAAGCCAAGTGGCGGAAGGTCTGGGAGGAGCGGCGGACCTTTCGCGCCGTCATGGATCGCGCGCGCCCCAAGTACTACGTGCTCGAGATGTTTCCCTATCCGTCGGGCCGCATCCATATGGGGCACGTGCGCAACTACACGCAGGGCGACGTGATCGCCCGCTACAAGCGGGCCAAGGGCTTCAACGTGCTGCATCCGATGGGCTGGGACGGCTTCGGCCTGCCGGCCGAGAACGCCGCGATGGAGAAGGGGATCCATCCCAAGGCCTGGACCTACGAGAACATTGCCACCATGAAGGCGCAGCTGAAGTCGATGGGCCTGTCGCTCGACTGGAGCCGCGAGCTCGCAACCTGCGATCCCGAGTACTACCGGCACGAGCAGAAGATGTTCCTCGACTTCTGGAAGGCGGGGCTCGCCTATCGCAGCGAGGCTTGGGTCAACTGGGATCCCGTCGACAACACGGTGCTCGCCAACGAGCAGGTGATCGAGGGCAAGGGCTGGCGCACCGGCGCCACGGTCGAGCGGCGCCGCCTCACGCAGTGGAACCTCAAGATGACGGCCTTCACCGAGGAGTTGCTCGAGCGGCTCGACACGCTCGACCGCTGGCCCGAGAAGGTGCGGCTGATGCAGGCCAACTGGATCGGCAAGAGCCGCGGCGCCCGCGTGTTCTGGCAGCTCACCGATCAAGCGGGCAAGGATCGCGGCAAGCTCGAGATCTTCACGACGCGGCCCGACACGCTGTTCGGCGCGAGCTTCACCGCCTTGTCGGTCGACCATCCGATCGTCACCGACCTCGCCGGCAAGGATCCGGGCCTGCGCCGCTTCGTCGAGGAGTGTCGCAAGACCGGCACGGCCGCGGCCGAGCTCGAGACGGCGGAGAAGCAGGGCTACAAGCTGCCGTTGCTGGCCCGGCATCCGCTGGTGCCCGGCAAGACCATGCCGGTCTACGCCGCCAATTTCGTGCTGATGGAGTACGGCACCGGCGCGATCTTCGGCTGCCCCGGCCACGACGCGCGCGACCATGAGTTCGCCACCAAGTACGGCCTGCCGATCCTGCCGGTGGTGATGCCCAAGGACGCCGATCCCAAGTCGTTCTCGGTGGCCGAACAGGCGTTCCTCGAGGACGGCGTGATCATCAACTCCGATTTCCTGAACGGCCTCACGGTCGAGGATGCCAAGGCCAAGGCGATCGCGCGCCTCGAGGAGATGGGCGTCGGCAAGGGCACGATCCAATACCGCCAGCGCGACTGGCTGGTGTCGCGCCAGCGCTACTGGGGCACGCCAATCCCCGCCATCCACTGCGAGAAGTGCGGCGTCGTGCCGGTGCCGGAGAAGGACCTGCCGGTCGAGCTGCCCGAGGACGTCACCTTCGACAAGCCGGGCAATCCGCTCGATCACCATCCGACCTGGAAGCACGTCGCCTGCCCGTCCTGTGGCGGGCCGGCGCGGCGCGAGACCGACACGTTCGACACTTTCGTCAACTCGAGCTGGTACTTCGACCGCTTCACCTCGCCCAGGCTCGCCGCGGCGCCGTTCGATCGCGAGGAGAACCACTACTGGATGCCGGTCGACCAGTATATCGGCGGCATCGAACACGCCATCCTGCACCTGCTCTACTCGCGCTTCTGGACGCGCGCCATGCGCGAGGTGCAGATGACCAGCCGCGACGAGCCGTTTGAGGCTCTGTTCACTCAGGGCATGGTGCTGCACGAAACCTACCGGGCCAGCGACGGCAGCTGGCTCACGCCCGAGGAGGTCGAGCGCACGCCGGGCGGCAACGTCGTGCGGACCTCCGACAAGAGCCCGGTCGAGGTCGGCCGCTCGGAGAAGATGTCCAAGTCGAAGAAGAACGTCATCGACCCCGACGAGATCATCCGCGACTACGGCGCCGACACGGCGCGCTGGTTCATGCTGAGCGACAGCCCGCCCGAGCGCGATCTCGAATGGACGGAGGCCGGCGTGACCGGCGCCTGGCGCTTCCAGCAGCGGCTGCACCGCGTCGTGAGCGAGGCCTTGCAAGATTTGCCGGCGGTGGGCACGGCCGCACCGGCGAGCTTCTCCTCGGCCGCCGACGAACTGCGCCGTGCAGCGCACAAGACCATCGCCGGCGTTTCGATGGACATCGAGGCGTTCCACTTCAACAAGGCGGTGGCGCGGCTCTACGAACTGGCCAACTCAATCGGCGCGTTCTCGCCCAAGGACGCCGGCGACAAATGGACGTTGCGCGAGACGCTCGAGATCTTCGTGCGCCTGATCGGGCCGATGACGCCGCATGTAGCCGAGGAGTTGTGGCAAGGATTGGGCCACCGCACTCTGCTGTCCGACGCGGCCTGGCCGGTCGCCGACCCCGCCCTGCTGGTCGAGGACCTGGTGACGATCGCGCTACAGGTCAACGGCAAGCTCCGCAGCACCGTTCAGCTGCCCAAGGATGCCGCGAAGGAAGCAAGCGAGGCCGCGGCGCTGGCGAACCCGGACGTCAAGAAGGCGATGGCCGGCAAATCGGCGAAGCGGGTGATCGTGGTGCCCAACCGGATCGTCAATGTCGTGGTCTGAAATCACGAACGTCGTCGCCTGAATTCAAGCGACGTCGAAACTGGCGGGCGGCAATCCCTCCCGCCAGCGCTGGTACATGGTCGAATAGGCGGATTCGAGATTTCGGCGATAGCGGGTGGAATCGAAGAGCCCCGTTGTCGCCCTCGCCTTCGCGAGCTTGTCCTTGAGACCGGCGAGGGCCTGCAGATCGGTAGCGAGCTTGAGCGCGACCGCCTCGTAGGCTTCGAGCGACGGTACACTCAACTCGCTGAGGCCGACGGCGTGCAGCACGCTGGCGCCGACGCGCGAGACATAGGTCTCGCCCTGGACGGACAATACGGGCAGGCCCGCCCAAAGCGCGTGGATCGCTGTCGTCGCCGCATTGCAGTGGAAGGTGTCGAGAAAGAGGTCGGCGAGCCGATGACGCGCGAGGTGTTCCGGCAGGGGAACGCGACGGGCGAAGACCAGTCGATCGCCCGCGACCCCGCGCCGCTCGGCGGCACGCCGCAGGTTCGCCGGAGCAACGTCGTCTTCTTGCTGGCGCAGCCACAGGACGCTGCCATCGACAGCGCGCATCAGGCGCATCCAGACGTCGAAGGTCGGCGGCAGGATCTTATGAAGGGTGCTGAAACAGCAGAACACCAGGCCGGACTCTGGCAACCCTTCAGCGGCACGCGACGGGACTTGCCCGGCGATGGCTTGCGTATCGTCGGTGACCATGCAGCAGTCCGGCAGGCGCACGACCTGTTCGCTCTGGAAGCCGACAAGGCGGTCCGGAACGATGATCCGATCCGACACGAGATAATCCATGAAGGGCGCGCCCGTCGTCACGGCCTGATGGTTCACCTGAATGGGCGCGGGGCGATGCGCCAGGATGCCGGTGCGATTGCCGCCGGTGAAGCCCGTCAAGTCGACCAGGATGTCGATGCCTTCGCGTCGGATCAGGTGCGCGATGCTTTGATCCTCCATTGCGCTGGCGTCGATGAAGCGATCGAAGGCGCGTTCGAGCCGGGCGCGCATCGGGCTGCGATCATCGGGACCGTAGGATATCCCGAACAGTTCGAAGCGCGACCGGTCGTGCCGCTCAAAGAGATTGACGAAGTTGAACGCCACCGCGTGCTCACGGAAGTCCGCCGATATGTAGGCGAGCCGGATGCGCTCGCGATCGGTCTTGGCGATGGCGGGCAGTGCGGCTTGCGGCGCCGGCCATTTCAGCGCGGCGTAGGCCCGGGCACAGCGCAACTGCAGCTCAGGCGAGTCGCTGAGCCACATGAAAGCCAGTGGATCATCCGGGTACTCGCCGCGCTCGACGCGGGCCGCGATGTCGGCGGCCGCGCTTTCGAAGCCCGCCCAGTCGCAGAGGCTGAGGTGAGCCGACACAATGGCGCCACGGGCATAGGCCCTGTCGGGCGCCACCGTCAGCAGGCGCTGATAGGCATCGGCCGCTTCCTCGTAGCGGCGCAGCAGAAACAGGAGCGAGGCGCGATTGGTCAGGGCCTCGACATAGTCCGGCTTGAGCTTCAGTGCACGATCGTAGCTCGCAAGCGCCTCCTTGTGCCGACCGAGATCCTGAAGGGCGAGGCCACGGTTGCTGAGAACGTCCGGACTGTCGGCCTTCAGCTTGAGAAGGCGGTCGAAGCAGTCGACAGCGGCAGCGGGCTTGAACTGCCGCATGCTTACGATGCCCAGAAGGTGCAGCGCGCCAAGGTTGTTGGGTTGCGCCTTCAACACGTCGCGGCAGGCAGCCTCGGCATGGTCGAATCGGCCTTGGCGATAGTGCGCAACCGCCATCTGGGCCAACAAGGGCGGATCGGGCTTTTTCATTTGCAGCGCGACCTGATTACCCGCTCAGGCGCTAGCGCAACGCCTGGTGTCTTGGACCGACGAACAGCGCGTCGGCCCACGACAATACCTTGCTGTTCGACGGCGCGTAGGTGCAGTCGTAGAGGCCGTAGAGATTGTAGCCGAAGCCGGCGAGGAACTCGCCGGTTTCCCAGAACAGCGGGATGTCGCGGTAGATCGGCTTGAAGGTCACCTCCAAGGCGATCATCCCGATGCCGCCGGCATCGAGCGCCTCTCGCGCGCCGCGCAAGGCCAGCAGCTCGCTGCCCTGGATGTCCATGGCCAAAATGTCGATCTCGATAAGGCCGCGCTCTCTCGCAAAGGCATCGACGGTCGTGGCTGGCACCGTGATCTTTCCCAGTGTCGTGGCCGGTTCCTGCCAGTAGCGCACGTCGCCGATCGCAAGATGCGAATGGGTGCCATCGTGCGAGTTGAGGTTGAGCTCGAGCTCGCCCACCGCCTCGCCGAGCGCCGCCCCGATCGCCTCGATACGATCCTCCTTGCCGGCAATCGCCGCACGCGTCCGCGCCAGATTGTCGGGGGCAGGCTCGAAGGCAAAGATGCGCGCCCGCGGGAAGTCCCGGTGATACTGAAGGGCGTTCTGGCCGTATTGCGCGCCGACATCGAGGATCACCCTGGCATCGCCGGCAATCGCCATCTGATCGAGGAATAGCTGTTGGCGAGAAGTGACGGGGCGGAAAGGAGGCTCGCCGCGGCCGAGCCACCGGCGGGCGAGCGTGGCGAGCGAACCCATGGCTCTCAGGAATCTAAACCCTGGGCATGCCGGATGCTATACAGCCGGCCGTGAAGATCGAGCCGCGCCACGCCGAAGCCTTTCTGCGCAAGCTGGATCCCAAGATCCGCGGCGTGGTGGTCTATGGCAACGACGAGGGCCTGATCGCCGAGCGCGCCGCGGCGCTCGCAAGAAGCGTCTGCGAGGATCTCAAGGATCCGTTCCGCGTCGTTGACATCGCGGGTGAGGCACTGAAGGCCGACCCGGCCCGGCTGGCTGACGAGTTCTCCGCCATGTCGCTGATGGGCGGCCGGCGCGTGATCCGCGTGCGGCCGGCCGGCGAGGAGGCCACCGAAGCGCTGGAGAACCTGGTCGCGGCGGGCGCCGGCGACGCCCTCGTGGTGCTCGAGGGCGGCAATCTCAGTCCGCGCTCCGGCCTGCGCGCGCTCGCTGAGTCCGAAAGCTGCCTCGCTGCGCTTCCCTGCTATCTCGACTCCGAAGACGCCCTGAGCGATCTCGTGGAAGCGGCCGTGCGCGAAGCCGGCCGCACCATCGAGCCTGACGTGCTGGAATGGGTGGTCGACCGGTTGGGCGGCGATCGCGGCCAGAGTCGCCGCGAGATCGACAAGCTGCTGCTCTACAAGGAAAGCGACGCCGAGCGCGCCATCACCCTGGAGGATGCCGTCGCGGTGCTGGGCGACACCGCGGCAATCGGCGTCGAGGACGTGATCGCCGCCACCTTTGGCGGCGATCTGCGCGGTCTCGATCGCGCGCTCGACCGCGTGTTCGCCGAAGGT
>JBPYDO010000163.1:0-14492 GCA_051985755.1 Reyranella sp.
TCTGGCTCACCGAGCACCTTCGGCGGGTTCGCCGCACGCTCCTCGTGGTGAGCCACGATCGCGACCTCTTGAACGATGTCTGCGACCACATCGTGCATATCGAGCAACAGAAGCTCGTGTCCTATTCCGGCAACTACGACACGTTCGAACGCACGCGCGCCGAGCGGCTGGAGAACGACGCCGCCCAACGCGCCAAGAACGAGGCGCGTCGCAAGCACATGCAGGCCTTCGTCGACCGCTTCCGATACAAGGCGAGCAAGGCGCGCCAGGCGCAGTCGCGCCTGAAGATGATCGAGAAGCTGGGACCGATCGCCGCCGTGCCGATCGAGGAGCACATCGCCTTCTCCTTCCCCGGGCCGGACCAGCTCGCATCGCCGATCCAGACCCTCGACGAGGCGACGGTGGGCTATGGCGAGGGCCCGCCGGTGCTGCGCAAGCTCGATCTCAGGCTGGACATGGACGATCGCATCGCCTTGCTGGGCCAGAACGGCAACGGCAAATCGACGTTCATCCGGCTGTTGTCGGATCGGCTGCAGCCGCGCGAGGGCAAGATCAAGCGCTCGCCCCGGCTGCGCGTCGGCTATTTCTCGCAGGACCAGGAGGAGGAGCTCGACTACGAGGCGACGCCGTTCAACCACATGAGCCGGGCGCTCGGACCGGAGGCCGGCGAGACCCGGGTGCGCGCCCAGCTCGGCCGCTTCGGCTTTTCGCGCGAGCGCGCCGATCTCAAGGTCGGCGTGCTGTCGGGCGGCGAGAAGACGCGGCTCTTGCTGGCGCTCGCCACGCGCAATGCCCCGCACCTTTTGCTGCTCGACGAGCCCACCAACCATCTCGATATGGACGCACGCGAGTCGCTGATAGAGGCGATCAATGATTTCGAGGGCGCCGTCGTTCTGGTCAGCCACGACACTCACCTGGTGAAGATGGTGGCCGATCAGCTCTGGCTGGTGGCGGACGGCCAGGTGAAGCCTTTCAACGGCGACATCGACGATTATCAGGCCAAGCTGTTGCGCGAGCGTGGCGCTCGTCCCGAGAAGGAGGCAAAGGCCAGGAAGGCGAAGGCTACGGCGCCGCCGACCGTTCCGGCCGTCGCTGACAAGCCGAAACGCGGCCACCTCAAGCGCGCGCTCGAGAAGGCCGAGAAAGCCATGGCCGAGCTCGGCCGCCAGCGGGCCGAAATCGAGGCCAAGCTCGCCGATCCGGCGACTTGGTCAGGCTCGCCACAGACGGCCGCCGAGCTGCAGAAGGAGAAGGTCCGGCTGGAACGCGAGCTTGCCCACGCCGAGCACGCCTGGCTGGTGGCCCAGGAAGCCTTCGAGGCCGCCTGACCGGTCTTCTGTAGTGCCGGAGTGACGAACGGCGCTTGTCATTCTGCCGCGGCAGGCGCCGCGGCGAGCATGGTGGTCTGGCGGATGACGATCACGATGGCCGCATTCACCAGGTAGACGACGACGGAGATCCAGAAGATCGTCGCCGGCAGATCACGCGCCATCAGGAAGCCGAAGATCGGCGGCGCGATGAACGAGCCCATGTCGAGCCCCGAGTAGACGAAGCCGAACACCTTGCCCGAAGCGCCGGGCGGCGTGGCCGAGCGGACGATCATGTCGCGCGACGGATTGGTGATGCCGCCGGCAAAGCCCGCCAATGCCAACAGGGGCACCAGGAGCAAGGGAGGCACGGCCTGCAGGGCAATGGGCAGCGTCAGAGCAGCCGCCACCACCAGGCCGATCGACGCGACTTTTTCGTGATGCCGCACGCGGTCGGCGAACACGCCGCCCACCAGCATGCCGAGTGCCGAACCCACCATGAACACGATCAGTCCGAGGGCCGCGTGACTGACGGTTATGTCGAACATGTGCGTCCAGGCCGGCACGGCGAACTGCTGGATGCCCACGGTGCTGACCGAAAGCAGGGCGAAATAAGCGAGACAGAGCAAGATGGGCGCCCGCAAAAAGAGCGTGAGGTTCGAGGCGCCGCCTCGGTCTGCCGCCCGTACCGCGACGCGATGGTCGATGAGGTTGCCGCGCTCTCTCGCGATCAGTCCCGCCATCACCAGGCCCGGCACGGCGCCGATCAGCGCCGTACCCTCGAGGCCCACGAGGCCGTTGAGAAAATACATCACCGGTCCGGCGGCCCAGCCGAGCGACCCGCCCAGCCCGTGGATCGAGTAGGCACGACCCAGTCGTCCGAACTGCACCGAGGCGTTGATCAATGCAAAGTCGGCCGGGTGGAAGACGCAATTGCCCAGACCCGCCACCACCGCGATCGCCGCCAGACCGGCAAAGGAGTGCGTGACCGAGATCAGGCTGAAGGCGATGCCGATGGTTGCCAGCGCGCTCACCAGGATCGGCCGCGCGCCGACGCGGTCGACTGCGAAGCCTGCCGCCGTCTGGCCGACACCGGAGACGCCATAGAAGATGGCGACCAGCAGGCCGATATCCTCGAACCCGAGACCGGCGCGCTCGCGCACGATCACCAGCATGGTCATGAAGGCCAGCTGGTAGTAGTGGCTGATCCCGTGAGCCACACCGATCAGACTGATGACACGGACGTCGCGCGTCGGCATGCCCTCACCATAATCAATTCGTCCGGTCGACGCTGGCAGAATCATGCGAAGGAGCTATGCGTTCGCAAAGACCTCCAACTGTCCAAATTGCGGATTGTCGCGGCAGCACGCTAGTCTCCCTGCCCAGTGGAGGGAGAAAAGCATGAAGCGCTGGAAGCATCGCCCCGAGGGCTCGACCTGGGGCGATTGGGGCGAGGACGATCAGCTCGGCCGGCTGAACCTGATCACACCCAAAAAAGTGCTGGAAGGTATCGCCGAAGTGAAGGAGGGGATTTCCTTCTGCCTCAGCCTGCCGCTCGACCTTCCCGGCGGCAACGTCCTGAATGCCAGGCGCCTGCCGCCCGTGCTGTCCCCGACCGGCGACGAGAACGGCTGGCGATTCAATTTTCTCACCAAGACCATCAACCCCCTGTTCATGGACGTGGCGAGCGACGACCGCGTGATCCTGACGCTGCAATACTCGACGCAATGGGACACGCTGGCTCATGTCGGGGGCATGTTCGATGCCGACGGCGATGGCGTAGCCGAGCCGCTCTACTACAACGGCTTCAAGGCAGGCTCCGACGTGGTCGGCCCGCAACCGGACGCCGGCCGCGACGGCTGCGGCCACATGAGCTACGCCCACAAACTTGGCGTCGAGAACATGGCGGCCAAGGCGATCCAGGGCCGCGCCGTCATGGTCGATCTCGAGAAACACTACGGCCGCGACCACAAGTACGTGAGCTACGATGATTTCAAGCGCGTGCTCGATGCCGACAAGGTGGTGGTCGAACCGGGCGACATGCTGCTGCTGCACACCGGCTTCACCGACGAACTGGTGAAGATGAACAAGCAGATAGATCCGGCGCGCGCCCATGCCATGTGCTGCGTGCTCGACGGCCGCGACAAACGTCTGTTGCAATGGATCACCGACAGCCAGATCTCGGCGCTGATCGCCGACAACTACGGGGTCGAGGCCGTGCCGGCCCGGCCGGGGCCTGACAAGGCCGAGCATCCGTCGCTGCCCATCCACAATCACTGTCTGTTCAAGCTCGGCCTCAACCTCGGCGAGATCTGGTGGCTGAATGACCTCGCCCTCCACCTGCGTGACGGGAAGCGCTCGCGCTTCCTGCTCACGGCGCCGCCACTGCGCCTGCCCGGCGCCGTCGGCTCGCCGGCGACGCCGGTTGCTACGGTCTAGATGGAAACAGCCTTCGCCGCCCTGATCGCAGACGGTCTCGGCGACCGAGAGCGTTTCGCCCTGCTCGATCTCGGTTGCTCCGGCGGTATCGACCTGCGATGGCGCGTTTTCGGGTCGCGGCTAAAGGCGCTCGGCGTCGACGCGAGCATCGCCGCTTGCGAACGACTTCGCAAAGCCGAGACCCATGCCGGCGTGGAGTACCTCGCGGCTTTCGTCGGCCAGACACGAGGCGACAAGATTGACGTCGAGCGTGGTCAGGCTTCGCCTCTGATCTTCAGCATCCGCGACCGGCTGTCGTTCATGCGCACCAACGAGATTCGTGCCGCCCGACTAGGCAAGGCCGAGACGGAGGAGAAGCTCCGCCACAATGCCTGGGAGCTGACGCAGCTTGCCGACCCTGCAAAACCGGTCGTCGTGCCCGAGCTCTTGTCCGAGCGCGGCTGGCGCGACCTTGACTATCTCAAGATCGACATCGACGGATCTGATTTCCGCGTTCTGCAGACCTTGGATGGCAGGTTCGCCGAACTCGGCGTGCTCGGCGCCCAACTCGAAGTCAACTTCGTCGGGACCGAGGCGCCTACCGAGCACAGCTTCCACAATACCGACCGCTTCATGCGCCACCAGGGCTTCGAGCTGTTCCGGCTGGACGTCCGCACTTATACCTCGCGCGCGCTGCCCGCTCGCTATGTCTGGCCGACACCCGCCGAGACCGTGTCGGGGCGGCCGTTTCAGGGCGAGGCCTACTATGCGCGCGACATCGATGCCAAAGGGCTCGCCGACAACAAGCTCGCCAAGCTTGCCGCAATCTTCTCGTTGTGGGAGGTGCCCGACATGGCGGCGGAACTGCTGCTTGCCCGTCGCGAGGCCGTCGCGCGGGTGATCGACATCGACAAGGCTCTAGACTTGCTGGCGCTCCAGGCACAGGCCAAGCGCGGCACGCGTCTCGGCTATCAGGCCTACATACGCTCCTTCGAGGCCGACGCGCCCTCGTTCTATCGCCGCGAAGGGGCAATCAGCCTGGGCGAGCGTCTTGCGGCTGCGTGGGCGGCATTTCGGCGGCCGCGCTAGGCCTTCTTCTCCCAGCCGCCGCTCGCCGTCTGCTGCCAGTAGAGGAGCGTATGTCCTGCCTCCTTGTAAGCCTTCCAGCGTTCGCGGCTTTCGGCCACCGCAGCATCGTCGCGGCCATCGAACAGCTCGAAGCAACGCTTGTAATCGCCCACCCGCTGCGAACGGGCGCGGTCGGCGACGAACAGGAACGCCGCACCGTTGGGATTCTCGTCGAGATGGGTCAGCCAAACGGGCTGCCGGTCAGCCTCGCCGTCGCGTGACGAGCCATGCGGCAGGAAACCGTTGGGATCGAAGGTCCACAGATGCGTGTTCAGCGCATCGACCCGCTCGGGCGAGCCCAGCAGCACCACCGCCCGCTCGCCCGCCTGCAGCGTCTTGATCAGCAGGCGCGGCAGCGCGTCCTCCAGCGACGAGCGGGTCAGGTGATAGAAGTTGACCTCCGTGGCCATCGCGCCTCGATCGTCAGCGCTCGTAGTTGTCGGCAATCAGCCGGTCGAGCAGGCGCACGCCGTAGGCGGTTGCGCCCTTGGGCGTGGTGCTGGTGCCCTTTGTCGACCAGGCCTTGCCGGCGATATCGAGATGCGCCCAGGCCACTCCCTCCTTCACGAAGCGCTGCAGGAACTGCGCCGCGGTGATCGAGCCGCCGTCGCGGCCGGAGCTCACATTCCGCATGTCGGCGATGTCGCTGTCGATCAGCTTGTCGTAGTTGGGCCCGAGCGGCATGCGCCACAGCTTCTCGCCGACCGCGCCGCCTGCCACGCGCAGCCTGTCGGAAAGCTGCTTGTTGTTGCTGAACAGGCCGGCCCGCTCGTGGCCGAGCGAAACGATGATGGCGCCAGTGAGCGTCGAGAGCTCGACCATGGCCTGCGGCTGGAACTTCTCCTGCGCGTACCACATGGCGTCGCACAGGATCAGCCGCCCTTCGGCGTCGGTGTTGATCACCTCGATGGTCTGGCCGGACATCGACTTCACCACGTCACCCGGGCGCTGCGCCTTGCCATCGGGCATGTTCTCGACCAGGGCGCAGATGCCCACGACGTTGGCCCTGGCTTTGCGGCCGGCGATCAGGCGCATGGCGCCCGTCACGGCGCCGGCGCCGCCCATGTCCCACTTCATGTCCTCCATGCCGCCGGCCGGCTTCAGCGAGAGGCCGCCGGTGTCGAAGCAGACCCCCTTGCCGATCAGCGCCACTGGCTTCTGCGATTTGGGGCCGTTCATCCAGCGCATGACCAGCAGCTGGGAATCGCGTTCGCTGCCCTGCCCCACGCCCAACAGCGCGCCCATGCCGAGCTTCTTCATCTCGGCCTCTCCCAGGATCTCGACCCTGACGCCAAGCTTGCTGAGCTCGCGCGCGCGGCGGGCAAATTCGGCGGGATAGAGCACGTTGGCGGGCTCACTCACCAGGTCGCGGGTGAAGAACACCGCATCGACGGTGGGTGCGAGCTTGTCCCAGGCGCGACGCGCTTCGGCCGGCCCGGCGATGAAAAAGGTGATCTGCTCGAGCGACAGTTTCTGCTCGGGCTTGTCCTTGGTCTTGTACTTGCCGAAGCGATAATTCCTGAGCTGCGCCCCGAGAGCCATGCTGGCGGCAATCTGTCCCGCCGAGAGCCTGCTGCCGCGCACCGGGTCGACGACGACGCTGACGGACTTGTGGCCGGCGCCGTTGGCCTCGGCGGCGATCACGCCGCCCAGCGCCTCGGCGGCGCGCGCGTCGAGCTCGCGCGGTTTGCCGACGCCCAGCAGCAGCAGGCGAGCCACGTCACCCGACTGGCCGAGAAGGGTCAGCGTCTGGTTCTTGGCCCCGGAGAAGCGGCCGGCGCTCAAGGCGCGCCGCAATGCCCCATTGGTGTCCTTGTCGATCGCCTGTGCCGTTGCCAGGAGCTGCTTGTCGGCCGCCACGAAGACCGCGACATTGCCGGAGAAGGCCTTCGGAAAGGCCGAAAATTCCACTTTCATTGGTTCCCTCGCACTTGAAGGCGGATTTTTCGCCTCTGCGGCGAGGCGGCGCAAGCTGGGAATCGGCGCGGTCATCCAGCAAAAACGGGTGGCATTGCACCCCGGGCGACAGTATCAGTACCGGCCCTGAAACAGCGACAATGGAAATGGTTTCGGAATCTCTCCCGCGAATTTCAGTGATCGGGCTTGGCAAGCTTGGCGCACCGTTGGCGGCGGTGCTGGCCAGCCGCGGCTTCACGGTGATCGGCCTCGACGTGAACAAGGCCTTCGTCGACGCCATGAACGCCGGAAAGATGCCGATCGTCGAGCCGCAGCTCAACGAGCTGATCGCGGCCAACAAGCAACGGCTGTCGGCGACCAACGATGCCAACGAGGCGGTGGCAAAAAGCGACGCGAGCTTCGTGATCGTCCCGACGCCCTCGGACAGCACCGGCTTCTTCTCCAACCGCTTCGTGCTGCAGGCCGTGACCAACCTGGGCAAGGCCCTGCGCGCCAAGAAGGGCTACCACATGGTGGTGATCACCAGCACGGTGATGCCGGGCACGACCGGCGCCGAGATTTGCACGGCCCTGGAATCGGCCTCGGGTCGCAAGGTCGGCGCGGACCTCGGCCTCTGCTACAACCCGGAATTCATCGCGCTCGGCAGCGTGGTGCGCGACATGCTCTATCCCGATTCGATCCTGATCGGCGAGAGCGATTCCAAGGCCGGCGACCTCCTGCAGAAGATCTATCTGCAGATGTGCGAGAACAGGCCGCCGGTGCAGCGCATGAACTTCATCAATGCCGAGCTCACCAAGATCTCGGTCAACACCTACGTCACGACCAAGATCTCCTACGCCAACATGCTGGCCGACATGTGCGATCGCCTGCCCGGTGCCGACGTCGACGTCGTGACCAAAGCGCTGGGCGCCGACACGCGCATCGGCGGCAAGTACCTGAAAGGCGCGATGGGCTATGGCGGTCCCTGCTTCCCGCGCGACAACGTCGCCTTCGCAGCCCTCGCCAAGAAGATCGGGGCACGCGCCGACGTCGCCGTGGCGACCGACCTGATCAACAACTACCAGGTCGATCGGCTGAGCGGCCTGGTCGCCCGGTTTGCCAAGACCGGCACCCGGATCACCCTGCTCGGACTTTCCTACAAGCCGCAAACGCCGGTGGTCGAGGAGAGCCACAGCGTCAAGCTGGCGGCGCGCCTGGCCGATGCGGGCTACCTCGTGACGGTGCATGATCCACTGGCGCAGGACGCCGCGATTGCCGTGCTGGGCGACAAGGTCGTCGCCGCCTCTTCGCTGGAAAGCGCCGTCGCCCAGTGTGACTTGCTGATCGTCGCCACCGGCTGTCCCGAGTACAGGGACATCAAGCCGGAATGGTGCAAGCGCAACGGCGAGCCGCTGGTGGTGCTTGATCTCTGGCGCACCCTGCCGGCCAAGAAGTTCGCCGCGGTCGCCGACGTGATCTACCTGGGCTCGGGCCGCTGAGCCAAGCCCTCAACCGGCGCGCTTGCGGAAACGCAGGATCTTGTTCTTCATCGTTGCCGGCTCCGGCAGCGGGCTTCCCGCCAGGACCTGGCTGCAGAACGGATTGATGTTCGCAGCGACATAGTCGGTGAAGATCGGCCAGTACTTGTTGTAGATCACGTTGACGCCGATGAAGCGCCGCGGCGTCTGGCGGCCGGGCGGCCGCGTTTCGGCTTCGGTGCTGGCTGCCTGACGGAACAGGCGCTCGACCACCTTCAAGCGCTTCTTGTCGAGCGGCGATGCGGCGCGCCCGACGCGGACCGGGTCGTCGATCTGCTGGGTCGCCAAACCGAATTCGAAGACGAATAGGTCAGTCTTCGGGATCAGGTCGGCGAAGCGCCCGCTGATCACGGCCGGATCGTCGGTCGGCAGGCCTTCGCATTCCTGAGGCACCAGGACCGGGCCGGTGAATCCCATGCCGCGCCACGCCGTGGCGAACTGCGCGACGAAGTCGCCCCTGGTGGCCCCCAACATGACGCTGATCGACTTCGGATAGGTCAGGACCTGATCGCAAACAAACGGCAACGTGTGCGGCAGGTCATAGGTGAGATCGTCGAACAGGTGCCATTCGCAGCTGGTGCTGGTGAAGGGCAAGGTCGCCGGAGTGATGGCCTTGTCCAATCCCGCCGAATAGCGCTGATACGACGTTTCGCGGTCGAGGCGAATCTCCTCGATCTCGACATTGGGCCAGCCCCAGTTGTCGGCCTGCTTGGGCAGATACGGGCTCGAGACGTTCCAGATGAAGCGATCGTGGTCGTTCATCGTCGTCTTGCGACCCTTGTTATTGGCGGCGGCGACGCGGGTGTGGTCGCAGTGATAGCCGAACGCCTTGTCGATCAGGGTATCGACCCGGCCGCGATAGAGCGCCAGCCGCGCCGCCACGTTGGAATCGCAATGCCAGCCCAGGATCATTTCCTCGTCGAAGCCGTGGACGGCGAACATGTCCTCGCGCAGGGCGGCCTGGAAGTCGCCCAGCGCGTCGTAGCGCATAGGCATGAAATTGTGGACGACCTGGTTCAGATGATAGCGCACCGCCCAGTCGCGCAGCTTGGCGAGGTTGCCGGCGGGATCGCGGCGATCGAAGGCGGCCTCCCACAGCATCTCGGGGATCTCGAACCGCGGGATCTCGTAGAAGCCGTCGGGCAGCACGGCCAGGATGTCGCTCAACGACTGGCGCTCATCGCGCGGCACCAGCAGCATGTCGGTGTTGGTGTAGAGGATCCAGCGGTTGCGCGGATTGGAGCGACGCAGGGCGACATTGCGCGACTGCGCCTCGAGCGCCACGAGATGGGTCCGCGACTTCAGATGGGCGTGCTGCTCGGGGCGAACGCGGAACACACGCATGACGGACTTCGCCTTGTCGGTCAGCGTGTCGTGGATCGCCTCGGGAAAGGTCGGATGGTCGTCCGGCGTGTTGTAGTCGACGAACAGGATCTCGTCGTCGGGGTCGGACATCACCTCGGCAAGGGCGTTGAAGCTGATGGCGGCCCGCTTGTGCAGGTTGTAGCCGTGGCTGTCGTTGCGTCCGTAGAGAATGACCGAGAACATTCCTTGCCCGGGTTTCAGGAACTAGAGGCGCGCCAATTCATTGCGCGCGGCGGCGGATTCAATCAAGTGCGAAGGGGCGGAATCGAGCGCCTGGCGCCAGTGCCGCTCCGCCAGATTGCGATCTTTCCCCGCGGCGACGACGCCCAGCTGGAAGAAGGCCTCGGCACGCCGGCCCTGTGTCGTCGCCCGCCTCAGCGCTTCTTCCGGCGTGATTTTCCCGGCATGCAGGGCAAGCAGCGGCCGAGGCCAGGCATCCTCGGCCGAAATGTCGGCGTGGCCGGAGGCGCCACCCATTCGGCAGAGTGCCGTCAACTCATAGAGGCGCCAGTACGCGTCCGACGGCGCAGCGGCGGCCGCTCGCTTCAACTCAGGGAGCGCCGTGCCGTAGTCGGCGAGCCGCATCGCCACGCAGGCGCGGGCCGGCGACTGCTGTGCGGGCAGCAGCTCCAATTGCCGACGCCAGTCGGCGTTTGCCTCCTCGAGCCTGCCCAGTGCGGCAAACGCGATGGCACGCGCGTTCAGCGTCTCGGGCGCTTTGGCATTTGCCGCCAGCGCGAAATCGAAAGCTTCGAGAGCCTGTCGGTGGCGGCCGAGAGCGGACAAAGCCTCGCCCTTGAGCGCGGTCAGCTCGGGATCGTTCTGCTTGATCTTCAAGGCGCGCTCGTAGCACTTGAGCGCTTCCTGTGCCCGTCCCTGCGCCAGGAACGCGTTGCCGCAAGCAAGATGCGGGAACGACCCGGTCTTCACCCGCAACAGCGCCAGTTCGTAGGACTCGACCTCGAAGGTGAAGCGGCCGTGCTGGCGATAGAGGTAGCTGCGGTCGGGGGCGCCGGCGCGCTGCTCGGCCCACAGCGTGCGAGCACGCTCATATTCCGGCTGCGCCGCCTCGATCTTGCCCAGCATGTCGAGCGACTCGGCCCGGGCGGCCACGGCCTCGGCATAGTCCGGCATCAGCTCGAGCGCCTGCTCGAAGGCGCGAATCGCTTCTTCCGCCTCGCCCTTTCGCATGCTCGAGCGGCCGCGGAGAAACAGAAAGCGTCCCTTGCGCTCCGGGTCGCTACTGTGCAGGTCCTTGGGCGTGGGACCCGGGCTGCGCGGACGCAGAAGCGAGCTGACGCCGACCAGCGCTGCCTGCAGAATTCCCTGTTTACTCAATGCCCTGGCTTCCCTCAGGCTTCTTGGTTGGGTTCTTGAATGGGGCTTCGGGGCGCTTTGGACCGTCCAAGGGCCGTTCCGCTATCGTACCCGCTTCTGGCCGTCAAGCGGGACAACTTGGCGACCGAGAGCCGGCCAGGGGCCGCTAGAATGGCCCGAAAGCCGTGTATATACCGGCACGACCATGACCGTTACGCAGGCGGTCTGTCTCGTCGGCGGGCGCGGGACGCGCCTGGGCCCGCTCACGGACCAGACGCCCAAGCCCCTCCTCGCCGTCGGCGGCCAGCCGTTCCTCGACTACCTGATCCACGAGGCACGACGCTTCGGTCTACAGCGTCTGCTTTTGCTGACGGGCTACAAGTCGCGGGACATCGAACAACGATACGCGGGCAAACGCTTCGGCGCGCTAGCGGTCGACGTCGTCGTCGAGCCGCAACCCGCCGGGACAGCCGGTGCACTGGTCGACGCCGCGCCATTGCTCGA
The DNA here is from genome assembly GCA_051985755.1 of Reyranella sp. GTDB lineage: Bacteria > Pseudomonadota > Alphaproteobacteria > Reyranellales > Reyranellaceae > Reyranella. The sequence continues at coordinate 11,474 of JBPYDO010000163.1, forward strand.
CGACACCTTCTTCCTGCTGAACGGCGATTCGTTCTTCGACTTCAACTGGCTTCGCCTCGTGCCCTCGCTCGATCGCGCGGGCTGGACCATGCACGCCACCCTGGCGACCGGCATCGCCGGCAAGCGCTATGGCCGCGTTGCGCTCCGCGGCGACCGCATCACGGGCTTCAGGGCCGAGGGCGAGAGCGATCAACCGATCAATGCCGGCATCTATCTGGTCCGCCGAAGCGTGCTCGAGGCCATCAAGAGTGTTCCCTGCTCAATGGAGCGCGAGGTCCTCCCGGCTCTCGCCGCGCGCGGCGAACTCCTGGGAACGGCGGCGCGAGGCTCGTTCATCGACATCGGCATCCCGGAGGACTTCGAGCGCTCACAAAAGCTGTTGCCGCAGTTCATGCGGCGACCGGCGGCCTTTCTCGACCGCGACGGCGTGCTGAACCACGACGACGGCTATATCCATCGGCCCGATCAGATCCGCTGGATCGACGGCGCGATCGACGCCGTTCGATGGCTGAACGATGCCGGTTACTATGTCTTCGTCGTCACCAACCAGGCCGGCGTGGCGCACGGCTACTACACCGAAGAGCACGTGCACGAGCTGCACTTCTGGATGCAGCAGCAGCTGCAGGCGAAGGGTGCCCACATCGACGCTTTCGAACACAGCCCCTATCACCCCGACGGCAAGGTCGAGCGTTATCGCCGCGACTCCGAGCTGCGCAAGCCGATGCCCGGCATGCTGCACAAGCTGCAGCGCGAATGGACGGTCGAGCTCGGCCGTTCCTTCATGGTCGGCGATCGCGACAGCGACGTCGAGGCCGCCCGGGCAGGCGGCGTGCGCGGCCACAGGTTCGCGGCCGGCAATCTCCTGGAATTCGTAAAGGCGATCGCAGCCTAGTAGTGGCCGGCGAGCTCCGGAGTGATCTCCTGCGCCTGCGGCGAATAGAGGTAGGCGCCCTTCTTGTTGCCCCACCAGACGATCTCGCGGCACCACTTCTGGAAGTCGTCATAGGGCTTGGTCGTGCGGTCGATCTCGACCAGCATCGGCTGCTCGCGCAGGAGCGCCTGCTCGCCGGTTCGCACCTTGTTCCAGTAGTCGAGGATGTCGTAGCGCAGCTTGACCTTGAGGTTGGTCTTGGCGAAGGGCTGATGGACCAGCGCGTGGTTGACCTTGATCGCATCCTCGATCACGTCCATCGGCAGGCCGGAGTGGCGCGCCGCCACGGTCTCAGCCAGTAGCTTGCCCGCCTCCTCGTAGAAGGCGTCGAAGCGACCTTCAGCTGTCAGCTTGACAAAAATGTACTCGTCGGCCGGCCAGTAGATGTTCAGGTACTCCTTGGAGAAGACGTACTCCGCGCCGCCTTGCTGGATCGACTTGGCCTCGCTCTCGAAGAAGGCGTTGATCTCGGCGATCAGCGGATAGCGCTTGGCGTCCGCCAGCATGAAGGCCTCGATCATGTCGCGGTAGGTGATGCCGGAAATGCCGTGCGCCAAGATCAGCGGGATCTGGAACAGCTTGTCGAAGTGCAGCAGCGCGGTCATCCAGCAGAAGGTGCGGGTGCGGCGCCAGTCGGCGAGCGGTGTCGAGGCAGTGGCGATGACGAGGTCCTGCACTTCCGGCACGTCGTCGTCGAGCTCCACGCGCTCGCCGTGAATGTTGATGATCTTCGACTCGATCATGACCATGCCGTACTTCTTCTGATAGGCCGGGTCGCCCATCTCGGCGTTGGGCAGGATCGAGAGGTTGTTGAACTGGATGCGGTTGTGCTGGCCGTTCTCCATCAGCTGGTCGACGCCGCGCACGAACGACTCGTAGGTCTCACCGGGCAGACCGAGGATCAGGTCGGAGTAGGTCTCCACCTTGTCCTTCGTGAAGCGGCGCTGCAGCTCCATGTAAGTGTTGAGCGAGATGTTGTCGCGCTTGATGGCCTCCAGCGTCGGCATGTCGACGCTCTGCATGGAGAGCGCCACACCCTTGTTGAGGCCGGCATCGGACAGGATCTTCTGCGTGAGGTAGGCACGCTCGGTGGCGTTCTTGGTGTTCTGCACCGACAGCGCGACCGGATAGCCGGTCTTCCTCTTGATGTCGGCCACGTAGTTGGCGATGTCAACGTCACGCTTCTGGATGCCGAAGTTGGCATCGCAGCAGAAGATGTACTCGATCTTCTTCTCGGCAAACCAGTCGACCTCGGCGAACAGCCGCTCCTCGCCGAACTTCGTGACCTTGCCGGCCGTCGCCGAACCCCAGTCGCAGAAGGTGCAGCGGAACGGGCAGCCGCGGTTGGTCTCCCACAGGCCGATCCAGCTCTCCTCGGGATTGGCCCTCATGATCGCGTCGAAGGCGCCGCCCAGGAAGGGCGACGGAATCTCGTCGAGATCGCGCACACGTTCGATGTTGGCGTTGCGCACGAACGAACCGTCGGGCTTCACCATGCTGACGCCGGGGGTCGTCTCCCAAACCGTGCGGTCAGGATAGGCTTCGAGCAGCCTGAGGAAGGTGCGCTCGCCCTCATTGTGGACGGCCAGATCGATCTGGCGGTTGGCGCGCATGAACGCTTCGGGCTGGTCGGGCACGTGAGGCCCGCCAAATATGATCACGATGCCGGGCTTGAGAACCTTCAGCCGCCGGGCGATCTCGAGCGAAATCCGGCCATTCCACACGTAGGTGCTGAAGCCAACGACGTCGGCGTCTTTCAGGGCCTCGACCGCGTCGGCGATACGCAGGCGCTTGTAGAGCGGCGGCAGGAAGTGGAAGCGCGCGGGATCGGCGGCGAACCTCTGCACGTAGGTCTGCAACAGCGCGACCGAATAGGGCAGGTAGTTCTGGCCGGAAAAGGAGTTGTTGATCTGGACCAGACCGACGGTCAGCATGTTTGGGCGCCCTGCCTTACACCTTATACCAGATTTTGGGGTATGCCTCGCAACTCGTCAGCATAGCTGGTTGCCTTCGGGGGTCGGGGACACTGGTAGTGCGGGCCAGCGGCAAAAGCAATAACAGGATTTTTAGATGGCAGTTGGGGTCGAC
>JBPYDO010000164.1:0-8293 GCA_051985755.1 Reyranella sp.
CCAACGACCAGCGCCGTCGTTTCGGGCAAATGCAGGACGTCGCCGGTTTCCGCCGGGCTCTTCTTCCATTCGCGGCGCAGCTGCTGCGGAATGAACATGTGCAGGCCGCGGGCGAAGGCCAGCACGAAGGCCAGGATGTGGGCGCCGATATGGTCGTTGTAGATCTCACGGAAGTTCGTAACGCTCACGGAATGGCCGATCAGCTCGGGATAGAAGTAGCCGGCCGCCGGCGCCGCCTGGGGCGCCTGCAGCCAGCGCAAGTTCCTGGCCGTCGACAAAAGCTCTTTGCCCAGCCAGCCGAACGCCGCTTCTGCGTCGACGATCTCGCGCTCCGCGGTGGCCGCATCCTCGGCAACGACCACCCGGACCTCAGGGACCGCTTCAGCGAGCCGCCTGGCCCAACCGCGCGTCGTGTCGTTTTGCGGTGGCAGCATGACGAACTTGAAGGAATTCCTGCTAACCACGAGGGTCCCTCCTCTATTGCAAGAGTGGACGGAGTGTAGAGCATCGGAGAGAGACAATGAGAAGGATCATTGCCATTACCCAAGTCTCGGTGGACGGCGTCATGCAGGCGCCCGGCGGCCGCGGAGAAGATCCAAGCAACGGGTTCGCCCACGAAGGCTGGGCCATGCCCCACTCGGACGAGATCCTGAGGCAGGTCATCGGCGAGACCATTGCCGACGAGTTCGACATGCTTTTGGGACGCCGGACCTACGACATCTTCGCCGGCTACTGGCCGCACCAGAACAACCTGATCGCGACGGCATTCAACAAGGCGACGAAATACGTCGTCTCGCGTCATCCCGGTCGTTTCGACTGGAAGACCACGCAGCACATCGGCGGTGATGTCGTGGGTGAGCTCCGCCGGCTGAAGGCGTCGGATGGGCCGGAGCTGCATGTCTGGGGCAGCAGCAACTTGCTGCAGACGCTGATCGCCGCCGAACTCGTCGATGAACATCGCCTATGGATCGTTCCGGTGGTGCTGGGCAAAGGAAAGCGGCTGTTCGAACAAGGCGTTCCGCCGCACGGCCTTGCCCTGGTCGAGACGCGAAGCACGACCACGGGCGTCCTCATCAACACCTACCGCCCCGCGGGTCCGATCAAAATCGGCTCATTCTGACTGGAAACGGCGTCGGAAGCGACGCAGCGGCGTGTTACGCTGCTGTGATTATGCGCGTTCTTCTCTCTGGCGTGATCGGCTTCCTTTCTGGCGTGATCGGCATGCTCGCGGGCTGGGTTGGTCTCGCGTTCCTGGTGGTTGCGGTGGGCGGGGAGGATCGCGAGGGCGCCCTGGCGATGGGCGCTTTTTTCAATATCGGCCCCGTTGGCGCCGTCATCGGGTTCGCCGCCGGCATCTATCTGTTCGTGAAGTTCGGCCTTGTTGCTCGACCTGCACCCGTGGCCGCGGCACCTGCTGCGGCGCCCTCAGAGCCGGCGAGCGCGCCGGCGCCTAGCGTTGGCGCCGCGCCGGGGCCGAGGCAAATTTCCCGTGCCTTCGCGGCGGTCGTCCTGCTGATCGTTGGCAGCCTGGCGTGGTGGGGATGGTTCGAGTTCATACGATCGCCCTATCTGACGCACGGCGACATGACTCTCGCGCTGCAATTCAAACTCCCTGAAAGCGTCGCGGCGCCGACCGAAGCCAAGGATGTGCGGATCCTTCTCGATGAGGGCGGACATTTCTGGCCGGCCATGCTGATCGAGGATGCCTGGCACGGACATCAGGGCAACCGCTTCGTCATCCTCGCCACCGTTACGATGTCATATAAGGCGCTGCCACGGACCATCACCCTCTCGATGCCCGGGGTGCCCGATCAGTCCTGGATCCTCGATCTTCCGTACGATCCCGATCCCACGCCGGGCTACACGGCTTGGGCTCCTTCGAGCGACGCGCCCGACGCGATCGAGTTTAACTACCGGTTGACCGCCGAGCGGTGATCGCGCGGCCGCGGCAAACGAAGCCGTGGAGGCGATTTACGCCAGTCACAGGTTTGTCACTTTAACCCGAACATCGCCGGTATTAGCGACCTTTAGTCGGTCAATGTCGCCAATGGAGGCGTTGATGAGACAGGAACTCGAGACTGCCCGTCGGGATTTCCTCAAGCGCTCCGGCAAGTTCGCCATCATTACTCCGCCCACCATCGTTCTGCTTCTATCGGCCACGGAACACAATTACGCGAATGCTGCTTCGGGGAAGGGAGGCGGAGGGTTTGTGTCGCCTTTTGAATCCAACGTTAACCAAGGCATCAATCAGGCGCCGGGGCTTAACGAAACAGGGCCAAACGGACACTAGGCACTCGCGCTGAGGAGTTTGGTGGGCGGTTCGGTCAGATGAAGCGTACGGCAGGCTCGGCCGATTTCGCGCATTTGAGCCTGCATCGCATTGGCGAAGAAGGTCTGCTCCTCGATTCAGGGCGTCAGCGTCTTTACGCCCTGAACGCCTGCGCCACCTTCATCTGGAGCGAGCTCATGGCCGGCTCCTCGCCGGAGCAAGCGAGCCGATCCCTCAGCGAGCACTACGCGCTGTCGTCGCAGGCGGCCTCATCCTATGTGGCCGACGTGCTCCGCCAATATGAGACCTTGGGCGATCAAGCAGCGCCGCCATCGCCCGGGCCGGTGCGGAAAGCCGCCGATGCCCACGCGTTGCTGGACGGGAACGCGCGCCATCCTGGCCCGATTGCGCATGAGGTGTCTCGGACCTATAGGTTGCTCGATTGTCTCTTCGAGGTGCGCTACGGCACCACGCGCCTGCTAGAGAACATCCATCCGCTTCTTGAGCCTCTCTTCGCGACCGCCGCCGTCGATGGAGCAGCCATCGTCGATCTGGCCATCGTGCCAGCCGGAGAAGGCATCGATATCATGGCCGGTTGCCAAGTGGTTGGGACCGCGCACGATATTTCGACCGCCGCGGTGGCGACCCGGGCCTGTCTTGCGCAAATCGCCATCGCGCGTAGCGGCGGCTTCTGTGTTCTGCACGCGGGCGCACTGCGTCGCGATGGCGAAGCGCTGTTGCTGCCCGGCGAGGCGGGGCACGGCAAGAGCACGCTTTCGGCAGGGCTCTCCGGCAAGGGTTACGAGATGCTGTGCGACGACACGACCTTGCTGCTGGGCGATCCGCCTCGTGTCCGCTCGCTGCCCTGCGGCCTCTGCATCAAGCGTGGCGCCTACGCCGTGCTCGAGCGCCATTTTTGCGAACTCCGCCTTTTGCCGGAGTGGCGCCGGCCGGACGGGCAATGGGCACGCTATCTGAGGCCCGGGCGCGACCTCAATTGGGCCGGGCCCGATGCGACGGAAGCGGTGCGCTGGATCGTGTTTCCGCGCTACCGCCGGGAGGGGGCCACGACCTTGAGGCCTCTTGCCCGGCACGAAGCGCTTGCCCGGTTGTTGCGGGGCGTTTTCTTCCTGTCCGGCGTACTGGACGCGGCCAACGTCGAAAAGTTGGTGGCCTGGATAGCGCCAATAGATTGCTTCGACCTGCAGCTTTCATCGCTCGACCGTGCGACGGCGCTGATCGAGAAGCTTCGCTCATGAAGACCGATCGCCGGGCGACGGCCACCTTGCTGTTGCATCTCCGCGGCGAGGCGGTGCCGGCCGAGCGCTTGGGCGAGGTCGACTGGTTGGCGGTATTCCAGCTTGCCAACGACCAGCTGCTCACGCCCGCGCTCTTCGCCGCGCTCGCCAGGTCGCATCAGCTCTTGGACCTGCCAACCGATGCGGCGGACTATTTGGCGATGGTGCATCGGCTGAACGGCGATCGAAATCGCACACTGCGCCGCCACGCGATCGAAATCGCGGGGCAGCTCAACCAGCGGGGCGTTGCGCCGGTCCTGCTCAAGGGCGGCCTCGCGCTGTTCGAAGGTCCCTATGCGGACCCGGCCCAGCGCATGATGCGCGACCTGGACATCCTGGTGCCGGCAGAAGAGCGCGGTGCCGCCGTGATGGCGCTCGGAAAGCTGGGCTATCGTCTGTCACGGCAATATCCGCCGGGACATCACGCAATTGGCGATTTCGCGCGGCCGGGCGACGCGGGTAGCATCGACCTGCATACCGAGCTGATCGACTCGACGTATGTGCTGCCCGCCGCCGAGGTGCGGTCGCGCGCCGCGCTGAAAGAAGTGGAGGGGGTGCGCTTTCTCGTGCCCTCGCCGACCGACCGGATCCTGCACAACGTGCTGCACGCCCAGATCCACTTTCTGGGCCACTTCTATCGCGGCGAGCTTTCGTTGCAACAGATCCACGAACTGGTGGCCCTCGCCGGTCATTTCGGAGCGGCGATCGACTGGGACTTCGTCGCCGGCCGCCTGCGCGAGCATCGGCTGACGACGGCGCTCGAATCCTACCTGCTGGCGGCCAACAGTTTGTTCGGGTTTACCTGGCCGCTGGCCGGTCCACCGGGAGCCGGAGCCTGGGTGCACTATCGCCGCTGCGAGCTGCAGCACCGAGTGCCAGCGCTGCGGTGGCTGGGGATCCCCTGGGGCAACGTGCGCGGCGCCTTCGCCTGGCACCGCATGCGCGCTCTGCATGGGGATGCCGGCGGTCCCCTGCACTGGCGCTGCCGCCACCTCCTTCTCTACCTGCGAAACAAAGGTGTGGGCGCCGCGGTGAGACGGGCATTGAGAACCGCTTGATGTGATTCCGCAATGGAAAGCACGGATTCCCTGTGTCACCGTGGCATCGAACCAACCGGAGGTGCACCATGAGCCCACTCGAGGTGGCCGAGAACAAAGCGTTGTCGGCCTATGTGCCGTCGCTCCAGTGCACGGAGGGGCAGCCGCCGCCCATCGCGGCGAACGGCGGCCTGTCCTACATGTCGTTCGACAAGAACGGCGATGCGGGAACCGCCAAGGCGCTCGAGGACGCGCTCACCGAGATCGCCCGCGGCGAGGGTCAGCGCGTCATCGACATGATCGAAAACGCCCCTCCGGGACCGATCAAGACCCGGTGGGGCCTCGCCTTTCGCGACTACGACGAGTGCGTGAGGTACATCCGCGAGTCGAACCACATCAAGGCGCCGGAAGGCGGCGTGGCTTTGCCGCTCGCCTATACCGTCCACGAGCGGCCGACCTATTCCATCGTTCCGTCCAATGCCCTGTGGCGCGACCCGGCGCGCGGCAAGGTCACGGCGATCCTGCGCAAGAATGAGGAGGGAAACCGGCGGCGCGATCTCTATTTCCCGCAGGTCCTGCGCGACGCGCGGCGCATCGGCCAGTACTACCCGGGCCTCTCGCCCAATAGCCCCGAATGCATGGACAGGCTCGGCGTCTCGCTGGCGCACCTCGAGTCCAAGTGCTCGAACTTCTACGATGCGGCCGAGGTCGAGCGAGTGTTCTATCCCGAAATCGAGAAGCTCCTTCTCGAGTTCTTCCCGAACGCGACCGATGCCCTGGTCTACAACCACGACGTCTTCGACAAGGACTACGCGGGCGACCGAACGGAAGACCAGGACAACAAGAACCCGGGTGTGAACGCTCGCTACGTCAACCTGGTGCACAACGACCTGAACGACAACTCGGGCCGCGTGCGCTGCCGGGAGCTGCTCACCAAGAACCTGCGGAACTTCGGGCGCACGCAGCACTACACCGAGGAAGAGGCCGACCGGAAGATGTCGCGGCGCTTCACGTCGATCAATCTCGCCAAGCCGATGGAGACCATCGAGCAGTTCCCCTTCGTGCTCTGCGCCTGGCCCTCCTTCGCCGACCAGCCGTACATCACCAACTACCGCATCTACGACGACCGCGTCGGCGAGACCACGCGCTTCACCTATCGTCCCAGCCACGAGTGGTACTGGTTCCCCCGACAGACGTCGACGGAAGTCTCGATGCTGAAGTGCTACGACTCCATCACCGACGGCTCCGTCTCGCGCTGGTCTTTCCACACCGCCTGCATCGACCCCACCGCGCCCGCCGACGCACGCTGCCGCAAGAACGTCGTCGTTCGGTCGTTTGTCTTCTTCTAGTGCGCGCCTTCACAGGCGCGGGCGGGCGGCAGGCGTTGTAATCAACGCCGAGTCGGCGCTTTCAACCGCCGCTGAAAGCGCCCACCCGCGCGGCTCAGAAAGGACAAAGATGGCGTCACGGCATTTTGGCATCCTGATCCCCTCGACCAACACCACGTGCGAGATCGAGTTCTGCCGCTTGCCTCCGGAACTGCAGGTGCACACGGGCCGGCTCGGCAAGGGCAGCAACACGCCGTTCTCGCCGAGCCTGGATGCCGACGTCGCCTATCAGGCGAAGCTCTTAGGCGAGGCGCGAGTGGAAGTGATCGCGCTGGCACAAACTTCGGCGAGCCTGTTCGCCGACGACTACGACGCGCTGACGGTGAAGCGGATGACTGAGGCCTCGGGCGTGCCATCACTCACCTCCGCCCAGGCGATCGGCCGGGCGCTCAAGGCGCTGAAGGCGTCGCGGGTCGCCATGGCGACGCCCTATTCGGACGAGGTGATCGGGCGGGCCCGGCGCTACTATGAGACGAAATACGGGATCGCCGTGGTCGCCTCGGAAAGCCTGGGTGCGACCAATGCCTACGCCATCGGCAAGATGGACGCCGGCATGGCCGAGGCGGCGTTTCGCCGGATCGATCGGCCGGGTATCGACGCGCTGGTGGTGCCGGGCGGCAACTTCCCGACCATGGACTGGATCGCCGCCTGGGAACGGCAGTTCGGCAAGCCGGTGATCACCACCAACCAGGCGGCGTTGTGGGCAATGCTGCAGACCATGAAGGTCGCCACGCCTCTCCCCGGCAAGGGTCGGCTGCTCGAACGGCTGCCCGTAGGCTGACGGCCGCCCACTCAGCGGGGCGCATCCGTGTTGCTGCGCTGGATGGTGCCGTCGGATTTGTAGAGGGTCGTGGTGTCGAGGAACTCGTAGTCCAGAACGACGCCTGACGCGCTGTAGCGTACCTGCAGGGTTTGCCGGCGCACGCTCGTGCCTTTGTCCTGGCTGGCGGCGATGAAGGGCCCAACCAACGGGACGAACGAGACGCCATTCACCGGCGGCGAGGTAGTCTGGCGGGCGCGATACGACGCGAGCCTGTCGCCGTTGTCGACAATCAAGACAGAGATTGGCGGACCCAACATGGCGTCGACTTGCGCTCGCGTGGTGGCGCCCTTCTGAATGCTGTCGACCTGGGCCGTGGTCATGGGTTCCTCGCCGCTCTGATAGGCGGTGCAACCCGCCAACAGGACGGCCGCAACACCCGCAATCGCGACGCGCGCAACCGTCAGTCTGTGAAACATCGGCTCCTCCTCTGACACTTACTCGTGCTACGCGCAGCCGCTGCCCGGCTATCCCTTCACCTTGGAGTGATGGTCCGCGGGTTCTCTTGCAAAGTATTATCAACCGCAAATTGCGTGGCGGCGGCTTCAGGAAATTGCGACCATCGCGTCGGGGATCGCCTATTATGTGATCCGCCCTAGGGAGCTGAAGCCCATGCAATACAAGCGAATTTCGGCCGATTGCCATCTCGACATGATCTGGTTGCCGCCGGATCTCTTCACCTCGGAGTCATCGAGCGAGCTCAAGGAACGGATGCCGTTCGTCAGCGAGGGACCAAACGGCCGGGAGTGGGTCGCGCGTAACGGTGCCTCCTTCGGGTTGATCGCCGGCGTCGGCTCGGCCGGCCGGAAATACGAGCCCGGCAAGCAGCACCGTGCCGACCGCATGGCCGAGACCGGGCTATATGAGGCCGGCCTCAAGGGCATTCGCCGCCCCGGGGACCCGAACCTGCGCGCCAAAGAGCTCGACAAGGACGGCGTCGACGCCGAGGTGATCTACGGCGTGCTCGCCGCCGCGGCGAAGTTGGAGGACGCCAGCGCCTCGGCGGAAATGCTGCGCATCTACAACAACTTCATCATCGACTTCTGCAAACATTATCCGCAGCGGATGATCGGCCTGGCCTGCCTGCCGTTCGGCGACATCCCTGCCGCAGTGCAGGAAGTGCATCGTGTCGCCAAGCTCGGCGTCAAGGGTGTGGAGCTCAGCTGCTCCTGGAACATGACGCCGATGTGGCATCCGATGTGGGATCCGCTGTGGACGGCGATCAACGAGACGCAATTGCCGCTCCATTTTCACACCTTCCCGTCGGTCGATCCGAAGCTCCGCGCCCAGACCACCGGCGCGGCCGGTCTCGCCATGCGCTACTCGAGCATCTGCATGTTCCAGATGACGCTCGGCAACATCCTGACGGCGCTGATGGGTGCGGCGGTGTTCGAGCGCTTCCCCCGCTTCCGGGTGGTGTTCGGCGAAAGCGGGATCGGCTGGCTTCCCTACCTGATCGACCGCATGGACAACGAGTATCT
>JBPYDO010000165.1:0-2958 GCA_051985755.1 Reyranella sp.
AACTCGGGCATCGCCTACGCCATCATGGGCGTCACTTCCGAGAAGAAGGTCTTCCACATCGTGCCGGGCGGCCACACCGACCCGATCACCGGCAAGGACTGCAAGTGGAACACCTTCCGCACCTGCGAAACCACGGCGATGGAAGCTGCCGCCATCACCCCCGAGCTGGTGAAGAAATTCGGCAAGAAGTGGTTCTTCGTCACCCCGGACTACGCCTACGGCCACACGCTGCAAGAGAACTTCGTCAAGAACCTGACCAAGCTCGGCGGCACCTGGCAGGGCGACATGCTGCCGATCGCCAACTCCGACTTCTCGGCCACGCTGATCAAGGCCAAGGCCTTCAAGCCCGACGTGCTCCTGAACAACATGGGCGGCGCGGCGCAGATCAACTGCATGAAGCAGTTCGTGCAGTTCGGCATGAACAAGCAGATGGCGCTGGGTGGCGCGCTGTTCGAGATCGAATCGGTGCGCTCGGTGCCGAAGGAGGCGCAGGCCGGCTGGTGGGTGATGGAGTGGTATTGGAACAACCCCAGCGTGCCGGAGGTAAAGAAGTTCGTTGATGCCTTCTCGCCTGTGATCGGCGGCAAGAAGCCGACGGCGCGCCACTGGATGGCCTACGTTTCGCTGCATGCCGCGCGCCTTGCGGCGGAGAAGGCGAAGTCGCTCGAGGCGCCCAAGATGGCCAAGGCGCTGGAAGACCTCGAGCTGCCTCCCGAGGTCTCGCTGATGGGCGGCAAGAACATCCGCTATCGCGCCGGCGATCATCAGCTAATGAGCGACATCTTCGTCGGCGAGATGCATCCGCTGGGCAGCGAAGGCGTCGACGACTACTTCAAGGTCTCCAGCGTCATTCCCGGCGAGCAGGCCGCCGGCCCGGCCGCAGACACGGGCTGCAAGCTCACCTATCCGTCCTGAGCTGAAAAACCAGCGCCGCGGGACCCACCCGCGGCGCTTCTTCTATAAACACCGGTCCGGATCGGGCACATGCTGCAACTCGTCTTGTTCAATGTCACCAACGGGCTGATCGTCGGCACCTTCTACGTGCTGATGGCGCTCGGGCTGTCGATGATCCTCAACCTCAGCAACGTGGTGAACTTCGCACACGGCAACTTCCTCGCGATCGGCGGCTACCTCGCTTTTACGCTGACGCCATTTCTGGGCTTCTGGGGCGCGCTGCTGGTCTCGCCGTTCCTGGCCGCGATCATGGGCTACATCATCGAGAAGCTGCTGATCCAGCACATCTACACCCGCAACCATATCTACAGCCTGCTGCTCACCTTCGGTTTGGGCTTCGTCCTCCAGGACAGCTGCCGCTATCTCTGGGGATCGAACCCCTTGCCACTCAACATTCCCGACATGCTCTCGCAGGCGGTCACGCCCGACCTGTTCTTCATCACTTGGTACCGCATCTTCATGGTCGTCGTGGTGATCCTCGCGGTCGGCGGCCTGTTCGCCTTCCTGCGCTTCACCCGGGTCGGCATGCGCATCCGCGCCGGCACGCTCGACCTCGACACCGTGTCGGCGCTCGGCGTCAACGTGAAGGCGCTGCGTTCCTACAATTTCGCCGTCGGCAGCTTCCTCGCCGGCCTCGCAGGCGTGCTGGCGGCCGGCCAGATCGGCCTCAACCCCAACATGGGCGATGACCTGATCATGCCGTCCTTCATCGCCATCATCGTGGGCGGCGTCGGCAGCCTGACCGGCACCCTGCTGGGCGGCCTGCTGATCGGCGTCGCGGCCGCGCTCACCACCGTGGTCTATCCGTCGGCGGCCGAGGCGGTGATCTACGTCATCATGGCGATCGTGCTGCTGGCGCGGCCGCGTGGGCTTCTCGGCGAGGAGGGGATGCTGTCATGACGACCGCCGTCCCGACCGCGCCTGAAGCGACATCGGCCGGCGCAACGTCGCCCGTCGCACGACCCTGGCTGCGGCTCGCCATCATCTGGGCCCTACTGTTGAGCGTGCCGCTGTGGCTGCCCATGCTGGGCGGCTACACCGCGATCGCCGCCCGCGTGCTGGTGTTTGCGCTGGCGGCCATGAGCTTCAACATGCTGCTGGGCTTCACCGGCGTCATGAGCTTCGGCCACGCCGCCTACTTCGGCCTCGGTGCCTACGGCGCCGGGCTGACGCTGAAGTACGTCGCGCACTCGACGCCGCTGGCCATCCTGCTCGGCACCTTGCTGGGCGGCATCGCCGGCACCCTGTTCGGATTGCTGCTGGTGCGCCGGCGCGGCGTCTATTTCGCCATGGTGACCATCGCCTTCGGCCAGGTCTGCTTCTACATCGCCTACAAGTGGGACAGCTTCACCGGCGGCTATGACGGCCTGCGCGGCTTCGTGCGCGCGCCGCTCGATTTCGGCCTCTTCAAGCTGAACATCGCTGACAACGGCACGCTCTTCTACTTCTTCGTGCTCGCGGTGTTCGGCCTGGCGGTCGGCCTGCAAGCGCTGATCCTGAAGTCGCCGTTCGGCCGCACCCTGCTGGCGATCCGCGAGAATGAGCGCCGCGCGCGCTTCCTCGGCCTGCCGATCGAGCGCCACATCTGGCTCTCTTTCTCGATCTCCTGCTTCTTCACCTCGCTCGCCGGCACGCTCTATGCGCTCCTCAACAACTTCGCCGACCCACTGGGCCTGAACTACATCATGTCCGGCAACATCGTGATGATCACGGTGATGGGCGGCATGCGCACGTTCTGGGGACCACTGGTCGGCGCCGTGCTGTTCGTCATGCTTCAAGACTACGTGTCGTCGATGACCGCCAACTGGATGTTCTTCGTCGGCCTAACCTTCGTGCTGGTGGTGCTGTTCTTCCCGCGCGGCCTGATGGGCATGCTGCAGCAGCGGAAGAACGGCGCATGAGCGCTGCCGTTTCCAAGCTCGAAGTGCGGGCGGCCAGCAAGCACTTCGGCAGCCTGGTCGCCGTCTCCGACGTGTCGATGAACGTCGCCAGCGGCGAGCTGCG
>JBPYDO010000166.1:0-5191 GCA_051985755.1 Reyranella sp.
CGCTACTTGCCCGAGGTGCGCCAGGGCGACAAGCGCATCATCCTGATCGACGGCCGGGCAGCGGGCGTCGTCAATCGTGTGCCGGCGGAAGGCGAGGCGCGCTCCAACATGCATGTCGGCGGCAAGGCAGTGAAGGCGACCCTCACCAAGCGCGACCGCGAGATCTGCGAGATCATCGGGCCGGAGCTGGCGCGGCTTGGCCTGACTTTCGTCGGCATCGACGTGATCGGCGACTGGCTCACCGAGATCAATGTCACCTCGCCGACCGGCCTGCAGCAGATCAACCGCTTCGACGGCGTTTCGCTGGAGGCCGAGATCTGGGACCGCATCGAAGCGCGCTACCAGGCGACGCGCGGCGAGAAAGCACGCGCCGTCGCGCGCGCATGAGCGACGCCCGCAAGAACAGCCCCGGCCCCGCGCTCGCCCGCATCCGCATCGCGCCCAGCCTCTCGCTCGATCCGTCGGAGATCGAGGAGAGCTTCGTGCGTTCGGCCGGTCCGGGCGGCCAGCACGTAAACAAGACGTCGACTGCCGTGCAACTGCGCTTCGACGTCCGCGGCTCGCCGTCGCTGCCGCCGGAGGTGCGAGCCCGTCTGGAACGGCTGGCCGGCCAGCGGCTGACGCGGGAGGGCGTGCTGGTGCTTCTGGCCCAGGGCGAGCGCAGCCAGAAGCGCAACCGCGAGGACGCGCTCGCCCGGCTGGTTGCGCTGGTGCGCGCCGCCGCCCAGCCGCCCACGCCACGCAAGGCCACCCGGCCGACCAAGGCGAGCAAACTTCGCCGACTCGAACACAAGAAGCGGCACGGCGCGCTCAAGGCGCAACGCCGCGCACGACCGGACGCGGGCTAGCCGCCGTCTATTCGTCGGCCACCACCATCTCTTCCGGCGGGGACAGGAGCTTCTCCTTGGGGGTCAGCGAGACGCGCTTGCATTGGCCGTCGAGCTGGGCGCCCGCTTCGATCGCCAGAACGTCGTGCAGGATCTCGCCGCGCACCTTCGCCGTCGCAGCAAGCGTCACGGAACTGGCGCGCAGCGAGCCGCTGAAGCGGCCAGAGATGCCCACCGCCTTGGCGATGACGTCGCCCTCGACGCTGCCGCCCTCGGCGATGATCAGGTGCCCGACATCGATTCGGCCAAACACCTTGCCCTCGACCTGAAGGTCTCCGACGCCGATCAGATCGCCACGGATCGCCATGTCGGCGCTGACGATGGAGGGCACCTTCGAGGCCTGCCGCGGATCAGCGGCGATCGAGGCCATGGGCCGCGACTGGAGTCTTTTCTGGAGGACGGCGATCTGCTTATCGAACATGGCTGCTTGCCCCGAGAAAGTTGAGAGGATTGCGGGCCCGGCCGTTCAGCCGGACCTCGTAGTGCAGATGGACGCCGGTGGCGCGGCCGCTCGCCCCGACGAGTCCGATCGTCTGGTTCAAAGCGACGACCTCGCCCGGCTTGACCAGCGCCGCGCGAGCAGTGCCCAGATGGTCGTGCGGCGCCGCCAGCACAGCCGCCAGGGCGCCGGTCAGGCCGAGCAAGCCCAGGCCAAGCACGATCACTTGCCGGCGCGGCGCCAGGGGCAGTACGGCGGTGCGCCCCGTGCTGCGGATCAGGAGTTGGCGCGGCGGAAACCAGACGGTGAGCCAATGGGAGCGCGGCTTCGCCAAGCCGCGCCGCAACGCCTCCAGTTCGGCGAAACGGTGCCTCACTCTCCCTCCCCCTCGGGTGAAGCCTCGTCATGCCCCGCGTGGCCTCACCGGCCGAAAGTCTGAGTGCCGAGCGTTACGGAACGGTGAAGCGACGGCAGGTTTACGTGGGCAGTTCACAACGCCGTTCAGCCGCCCATCCTATGCCACGCATTTGTCACGGGCTCGCCGGCCGGCCGTCAGTTGGTCGGCTTGTGCCCGGCCTTGTAGCTGGCGACCGCTGCCTTGAGCTGGCGATATTCGGTGCAGCCGAAGACACAGATCGAATCGAGCCGCTTCAGATGCTGCTCGGCCTCGGCCAGCCGACCGAGTTGCAAGTACGCCTCGCCGATATACTCGTGGGCGCCGAGGTTGCGCGAATCGAGCGCCAGCGCCTGGTTGTAGTACTGCAGCGAGCCGTTGGCATCGCCTGACTTGCGCGTGGCATAGCCCATCAGATTGTAGGCGTCGGCATTCTTGGGGTCGCCGGCCACGACCTTCTGCAGGAGCGGCATCGCACCTTTGTAGTCCCTGGCCTCGATCATGGCCTTGGCCTTTGTGAAGTTGGGATCCGTGGGCTTGGCGAGATCCGGGGTGCCGCCACCACCACCACCACCACCGCCTCCTCCGCCGCCACCGCCACCGCCCCCGCCACCGCCGCCACCACCACCGGCGGCATAGGAAGCGGTCGCGAGTGCCAATGCGATCGACGCAACGCCTGCCAAGAGACCAGCACGCATGGTCCACCTCCTGGTTGGTTTCGGCGTATTCTTGGCGCGCCACGGCTCGTGGCAACGCAATTGGGATGACAAGCGCGTGAGGGAGCCAATTCGTGCGCAGAGCTGCCGGCGGACGCGCGCTCTAGATCCTAGATCAGGAGACTCGGGAAAATGGCCGGATTCAGCAGTGACATCCTCAGCGACCTCAGCAAGGTGCGCGAGGTCAAGATCCGCACCGAGAAGCATCCCGACAGTGCCGTCGTGATCTGGATCGTGGTCGAAGGCAACGAAGTCTTCGTGCGGTCCTTCCGCGGGCCCAAGGGGCGCTGGTACAGGGATCTCGCTGCGGGTGGGCCTGCCAGTCTGGAAGTCGGAAGGCGCCGGCTTGCGGTGCATGCGGAGCCGGCGCGCGATGAGGCTTCAGTCGCGCGCGTAAGCCGCGAATTTCTCAGCAAATACGGCTCGAGCTCCTATGCGCAGGCGATGGTGAAGCCGGACGTGCTGAGGACCACGCTGCGGCTGGTTCCCCGCTGAGGAGGCCTGCTCATCTGCTGGAGCGACCTGCTGGATCGATCAGCACCGCCAGACCCAGGGCAAGACAAGCGCCGACGACTTGCGCAGCGATGAAAGCGGGTGCGTTGGCCGGCGCGATGCCGGCGAAGGTGTCGGAGAGCGCGCGGGCGATTGTCACCGCCGGATTGGCGAACGACGTCGAGGACGTGAACCAGTAGGCGCCAACGATGTAACAGGCTACCGCTGCGGGCAGGGCGGGCTCCGACAGCCGCCGGCCGCCGACCGCGATCAACAGCACCAACCCGAATGTCGCGGTGACCTCGCCGGCCCACTGACCGATGCCCGAGCGCAGCTTGGTCGAGGCTTCGAGGATCGGCAGGCCAAACATCAAATGGGCCAGCCAGACACCCAATATCGCGCCAACAATCTGGACGACGATGTAGGCCGGCACCCAGCGCATCGGGGTGCGGCCGCGAATCGCCATTGCGACCGACACCACGGGATTGAAATGTGCCCCCGATATCGGCCCGAACAGGACGATCAGCGCATAGAGGGCGCCGCCGGTGGCGATCGCATTGGCGAGGAGCGCGATGGCGACGTTCCCGCCGGCCAGGCGCTCACCCATGATCCCCGAGCCGACCACGGCGGCGAGCAAGAGGGCGGTGCCAACGCCCTCCGCGATGATCGATCGAACGGCTTTCACGCTGCGGCCGCGTTTGGCGGTTGACGGCCGATGGCGTCGAGATGCTGCTGAAGAGCCGTCCGGTCGAGTGAAGCGAGCGGCAGGTTCATGAAAATCCTGATGCGCGTTTCGAGGGCTGTGTAGGCTTGTCGGAAGCCGGCACGGCGTTCGCTCTCGCTGCCCTCGACAGCGGCGGGATCGGGCACGCCCCAGTGTGCGGTCATGGGATGCCCCGGCCAGATCGGGCAGGACTCGCCGGCCGCGTTGTCACAGACCGTGAACACGAAGTCCATGGGCGGCGCACCCGGCGCTGCGAACACATCCCAGCTCTTTGAATGCAGGCCAGTGGCCGGATAGCCGAGAGTGCCCAGCAATTCGAGGGCATAGGGGTGAACCTGGCCCTTTGGTTGGCTGCCGGCGCTAAATCCCTGAAAGCGGCCGGCGCCCAGATGACTGACGATCGACTCGGCCAGGATGCTGCGGGCCGAATTGCCGGTGCAGAGGAACAGGACGTTGAACCGACGCTCAGGCATTTTACGAGGTGCAGCAGGTCGACGATTTGGCCGGAGCCTGAGCGGATTCAGACCCGCAGCACGCCGTCGCGGCGCCGACTGCGTTGCCGGTCCGTCCAACCATGGGGCCGCTGTTGCCGTATACGGTGCTCTCACCGGTCGTCAGGAACGCCTCCCACGGCACGCCCTGCGGATCGGCAATCCAGCTCTTTTCGGATTCGGCATAGCAGCACGTCGTCTTGCCTTCTTCGAGCACCGGTCCTTCCGCCTGCTTCAGGCGGCCATAGACCTCCTGCAGCTCGTCGCCGTTTTCGACCTGGATGCCGAGATGGTCGATGCCCGGCGCCCGGCCGCTGTGCGTCGAGATGGCGAAGTTGACCCGCGGGTCCTCGAGCATCCATTTCGCGTAGTCGGGCTTCACCACGGTTGGCTTGGCCGAAAACATGGTCGAGTAGAAGCGGATCGACTGTTCGAGGTTCTCGACAGCCATGTGCACGTGCATGCGTTTCATCGACGGGCTCCTTTGACTTTCAGAACAGTGGCGGATGGACGGCAGAACTTGCCGCCGCAGCAGTTCTCGGTGAGGAAGTTCATCAGGGCGTTCATGCCGTCATAGTTGGCGGCATAGATCAGCGACCGGCCGTCGCGCCGCTGGTGGATGAGGCCGGCATGGCGCAGCTGGGCAAGGTGGAACGACGCGGTCGGCGCCGGCAGGCCAAGGCGCTCGGCGATCTGGCCTGCGGCGAGGCCGTCAGGACCCGCTTGGACGAGGAGGCGGAACGCTTCCAGGCGATTGTCCTGGGCGATTGCCGACAGGGCGGCGACGGCATCTTTGGTTTTCATGTTTCCATAAATATGGAAACGATTGCGCTTGTCAACCCCGCGACGGGCGAGATTTCGCTGCCATCGGATTTGCGCTAGCCTCGGCGGCAATAACCGCAAAATACGGAGGGAAAGCGCCATGGCAAACGCCGCTGTCCTCGAGACCGCCAGGACCACCGAATACGACGTGGAAGACGTCGAGTACCTGCGCCACGGCGACAAGCCGTTGATGGCGTGCATCTACAAGCCCAGGGGAGCGGGCCCG